>JAZOQG010000044.1:0-1960 GCA_045656005.1 Clostridia bacterium | reverse complement strand
TGAAAATTGCTTCTTGATTATGTTTCATAATATCACCTGCAAATTCAAATTTTTCTAACAGTATTATACCAAATAAATGTGTAAATTTCCACACACCATCTGTTCGCAAAATTCAAATTTTCTTAACTGTATTATACTGATTAAATGTGATAATTTCTACATAACATTAAAAAATTTTTAACTGCTGTCTAAATTTCAAGTATAAAAAATATCAAAACAAAAATATATAAGAGCCGCTGATATTTCAACGGCTCTTTATTTTTATCACTACTGTTTAGTGGGCTGGTATTAATGTTCTTTATTATACATTATACGGTGCTTTTTTGTTGTCGACATATAACTTTCTTTACAATTATACATCTTGGTTTTGTTTTATTACTTTTCTTTATTCATTACACATATCTTTAAACAATCCATTGTGGTCCTGCCACTTTTACGATACTACAATATTTACTCTTATTACCTTCTTTACGATAATATCAAATATTGTGACTGTTTCTTTTCATCGATATGCTTCGTTTTAATTTTTAAGCAACCTGCATCAATGTACTGAACATCTTGCAGAAAATTTCAGATTAATTTCTATTCTTTCGTATATTTTTTAATATTCTCATATCCCTTCTGATTTCTGATACCCTGTGTATCTTCATTTCATTTTATGATACTTTCTGAATATTTTTTAATATCACTATAGTTTCATCTGATTTTGTTTTAATGTCTTTATATGACTTTCTTTACAATCATATTTCTTTGGCATTTTTTGTTTTTATTTTCTGCTCTTGCCAGGAACAGCATTTACCTAATGTGCCATCGGCCCCACATCCTTTTCTTGACTATATATTACCATAGCACTATAAAGTTGTCAACTGTTAAAAATTTGTTTAATTAATATTTTCTGTTATTTACTTATTTTTATAAATTTTTATATAAGTTTTAGGTGTTAGTTTCTTTTTATAATTAAGTTATACGTCTTTTTACAGTTTATAAATTCAACTTATTTTATTAAATTATATTAATTTTTTCTTAATTTTATTAAATAGCAAAAAAGTGCTATTCCGTACACGGAACAGCACTTTAATATTATTTATTGTGTTTGTATTCGATGTATTCATCGTAAGTCATAAGCTTATCCACAATTTTACCATCTGGCAGAATTTCAATAATTCTGTTTGCGATAGTCTGAATAAACTGATGGTCATGGCTGGCGAAAAGCACAGTACCTTTAAAGTCTACAAGGCCGTTGTTAACAGCTGTGATGGATTCAAGGTCAAGATGGTTTGTTGGCTGGTCCAGCATAATAACATTTGCTTCTTTCATCATCATACGGGACAGCATACATCTTACTTTTTCACCACCGGAGAGAACATTTACCTTTTTGAAAACGTCATCACCGGAGAACAGCATTCTGCCAAGGAAGCCACGGAGATAGCTGTCTGTCTGGTCTTTTGAATACTGACGCAGCCAGTCAATAATGCTGTCATCAATACCTTCAAAGAAAGCAATGTTGTCTTTTGGGAAATAGCTGCGGGAAGTTGATACACCCCATTTGATGTAACCTGAATCAGGTTCCATTTCACCATTGAGGATTTTGAACAGAGCTGTCTGACCTGCTTCATTGTCACCAACAAGGGCAATTTTATCAAGGCGGTTCATATAGAAAGAAACATTATCCAGAACTTTGATGCCATCGATTGTTTTGGACAGTTCTTTTACTTCAAGAACATCCTTACCTACTTCCCTGTCCTGTACAAAGCCAACAAAAGGATATTTACGGCTGGATGCTGGCATTTCTTCCAGCTGGATATTATCAAGAATTTTCTTTCTTGAAGTAGCCTGTTTTGATTTGGATTTGTTTGCAGAGAAGCGACGGATAAATTCTTCCAGCTGTTTGATTTTTTCTTCTTTTTTCTTGTTCTGGTTACGGATAAGCTGGTTCATCAGCTGGCTGGATTCATACCAG
>JAZOQG010000043.1:0-1986 GCA_045656005.1 Clostridia bacterium | reverse complement strand
CAAGCACATACTTTACATCACCGCCATCTACCGCTCTAACCGCATGATAAAATTGATTTTCACGGTTGAGTGAAGGAATATAGGCTTCAACAACCTCGATTTCATCATAATAGCCTGCAATAGCGGTTGATGTTGAGATTTTGGAGTCATCAAATTCTTTAGGAGTATCAAGAAACTTAACAGAACCCGTGAATTTGAAAGAGCCGCTGTCGCCGGGTTCTAATTTATCAACCGGCGTACCTTTTCTGTTGTTTTCTCTTTCTTCAAGACGCTCCTGCTCTTCTTTTTCATAAAGTGCTTCTTCATCCTTGGATTTTAAGAAAGTATAGTCTTTGCGGATAACTGCCTGTCTTTTATCGTTTGATATTTCAGGAAATCCAATGCCGTGAGCATCGTTTATTGTAAAATTATATGCTTTTTTATCAAAATACATATTTACGCCCGATTTTAAGCGAATGGTAATATCAACCGAATAACTTGCCCCCTGCATAAAGGTGCCGTCTGCATTCCACATCGCACCATTCCACTTAACATCAACAACCTCTACCTGGTTGCTCTGCTTCACAGTTGCAGTTTTTGCAGGTTTCTCCCACGCATAAGGTTCGGTCATTGTAAAATTCAATGTTTCAACCATCTTTGCATCGGAAGGAATACTTGTGCTTTCGTTTTCTTTTGCACCTGTACCCGACTGCGCTATCTTATCTGCGGTAATGGTTACGGATTTACTCGTAACCTCCGTTTTTGATAAAAGCATACCCGCACCCGAGTCATTAAAGAGGTCAACTAAAAATAAAGCCTGACCTGCATCCTCATCAATACAAAGCACAACACCGTAACCAACAAGATTGTTGTTATTGCCCGTCAATTTATGGATTACGATACTGTTCATATCTGATATACCGCAATTTTCGGCAACAGTTTTTACAATAGACTTTAAAAAGGTTGTAGGTGCAGGAGAAATACTTCCTATACTGCCATAGGTTCCAACCTCGGTAAGAGTCCATGTACCCTTACTGTTTTCATAGCGCCTCATACTGCCGTATGCAGTTGAACCATATCTGAGTGGAGTCTGAAATCCCGAAAGGGTAACCTTATCTCCCGCTTTTGCCGGGAAAGCCGGGTTTCTTTGAACATCGTAGCCATAGTTGAATGTCATTTCTTTTGAAGCAGCTTCAGCATTTATCACCAAAGCTGTCGGCAGTATGCTAATCATCATACAAAGACATAAAAGCATACATAGCACTTTTTTCATTTTTAATTCCTTCTTTCTTTATTTAGTTATTTTTATCTGAAACCATATCCCGTACTATAACCGTCTTAATGGTGTAAAACAGGATAACAATGAATAAACGTGTAACACATTTAATTTTTTATTTCAGTCTTTTTGCATATTCCTTTGCCTTTTCTTTTCGCTTTTTTCGAAGCTCTGCTTCAAAGCACTTAGGACATTTTGTAAGTGTCTTTGCACGACTTCTCACCTGAGTCTGCCATGAATGGCCTTTTTCACATTTCCACCATACGGGAATTACACTTCCGGAAGCGACATTTTCGGGAGTGAAGGGCAGATTTTTTTCATCATCCCATTCTTGCAATAAATACTCCTTTCCTTCTTTAATGCAATAATCCTTCAGCTTCAAATTTATCATCCTCCATATCTTGACAATTTAAATATCCTGTGCTATAATGATTATACACCGTCCATCAATGTACGATGCAATAGTTTTTGAAGAAATTTTTCCAAACTTCTTCAAAAATATTTATTTTATACAAAAAAACGAGGATTTTTTTATGGATAATAACAATTTATTTTCCATTGGTGAAGTGGCAAAAGCCGCCCGCATTACAAGAAAAATTATACTGAATTACGAAACAAAAGGTCTTATAACTCCCGACCAAAAGGACGGCACTACAGGTAACAGATATTACACTATTGATACCTTTACGCAAATCCGTACAATCCGTGTGTTTCAGAACCTCGGACTTTCC
>JAZOQG010000042.1:0-17338 GCA_045656005.1 Clostridia bacterium | reverse complement strand
GATATAAATTCCTGACGGAATTTGCGATATACCTTCGGTGCGATATATCCTGACGGATGCGATATGTCCCTTCGGGACGTTAATAAGGAATTTATATCATATCGCAACGAAACGAAGTGAAGTTATATCGAATTTGCGAAGTAAATATATCGCACGAGCATAGCGAGTATATAGCAAAAATATAGTGCATCTAAACCATTCGGCTCTTCCAAAAATCCGTACACGAAAGTGTGCGGATTTTACTTATTACTTATTCACTCTTCACTATTCCCTGAAAATGTAGTTGCGTACGGATTTTTGGAAAGTAATAGGTAATAGTGGATAAGGAAGAAGTACTTTTAAGGTGATAGCCTATGGATAGTCCGTTACTTGTAAAATCAAAACAATTTGCTTTGGATATTATAAAAGTCTGCAATAAAGTAAAAAGTGAGAAAAGAGAAGGCGGATTTTCGCCTCAAAAATAAAAGACTTTGATTGTGTTTCCATGGGAGCTGATATGTATGATATTCATTCGGTAAACGAAAGTCTTTCGATTTCATCTGTGGAAAAACTTTTTAAGTACCTCTTGGGAATTATGAGAAACTTAAAATAACAATAACTCCTCATTTCCCCATAACTCAATTTTTTGAAACGAACTTTTCGCTGAAATCCCGAAAACATAATTGAGAATATTGACAAAATGCTAAGAGTATGGTAGAATGCCAACATAAAATATAGTGTAATGTGTGAAGTTTTGCAACGAAAGGAAATGATTAAAATGAAAAAATGCTTTATTGCTTTTATACTAACTTTTTGTATAAGCTTTACACTATTTATTGGTGTCGGTGCAACATCAATAAATAGTGCGGATATACCAATCAAACTTATTTCCGACAATAAAATTATAGATACCGAAAGTATTTTGGCAAACGAACGTATATTGATTCCTGTCCGTAAGCTTCTTGAAAGTGTAGGTGCAACTGTGCAATGGGATAATTTGACACAACGAGTTGACCTCACAAGAAACGGCAAAAAGATAAGTCTGCACATTGGAAGTAACATTTTAGTTACACCTAATGGAAATAAAGATATGGATACTGCGCCTATACTCTATAATGGAAACACAACATATGCTCCCATACGTGCGATTGCTGAGGAATTTGGTCTTTCTGTGGATTGGGACAATGGCACAAAAACAATACTTATAACCTCACCGGAAGGTTGTCGCTATGTGGATTTATACGACGGAATGACTGTGAAACAGGCGATAGAAATGTCAGGTATGTCCGCGGAAGAATTTAATGCCGAAACAGGTCTTGACTACCAGAAATATAAAGATAAACTTTATGTACAGTCAGAAAATGAAGTAGCCACCTCTTTAGTTGCAAAATCCTATGGTATGACTTTCGCAGAATTGAAAGAATTTATGGGATTTGATGACTCCATTACAGAAAGCACCCACTGGGGGGTTGCCGTTGGAAGTATCTCCTTGCGTAACTATATAAATGCATTTTTAGAACCGGCTCAATATGGAATGAATGCCGAGCAGGTTTTAGAACTAATCAGGGAGCTGTGCGGTTTGGGAAATGAATATACTCTTGACACCAAATACCGTTATGTAAGAACTATTATGGAAACTACTGACTATGAAACCCCAAAGGCTGAAGCTAATCCGAAAGGTGATATTATAATTCCTGATATTACAAAGGGAAAAATTGAAATGGACTTTTTGAATAAACTTATTGATAAAGTCGGAAACGGTAAGCTTAAGCTGGATTATTATACTTTACCTCCTGGGGTAGTAACAGCAATGAGCCGTGTTAAAGACGGAATCTATTATGCTTATTCAATAAATATCGATAGAGTTGCTTATTTGTATAATGCTGTCAGCGTTGTAACGGTTGATGGTGCTCCGGCAGATGAAATTGAAGCATTTTATCAGGCATTTAGAGAGGCATTGATTGATAATGGTTATAGATTTGTTAAAACAGATGAAGATGGGGTTACTCATTATGTGAAAGGTACCCAGGAGTTTGAGATTAAAAACATTGATAACAAATCCTTTCCTGTTCATGCGGCGACAAGTTATATGTCATGTTGTGCAAAAGGCAGCAACTGATAAATAGTTAGGCAAAGTTCAAGGCTTTGCCTATTTTTTATAAAATATAATTCTGTGCAAAATTTCACAAAAAATTATTCCGCTCATTTGACTTTATATTTTTTTTGTGATATACTAATTAGAAGATAAATTTCAAAGGAAGTGGATTAAATGGATATCAAAATCACTAAAACTACTGCACCAAAGGCTAAACCTGACCAGAGCAGTCTGGCTTTTGGAAAGGTATTTACAGACCATATGTTTGTAATGGACTATACAGAGGGCAAAGGATGGCATGATGCAAGAATTGTTCCTTATGAGAACTTGTCTTTGGCTCCTTCTGCAATGGTTTTCCACTACGGACAGGAAATGTTTGAAGGTCTTAAGGCATATATGGGCGAAGACGGAAAGGCTTACCTTTTCAGACCTGACATGAATGCAAAGAGAACTAACGACACTAACGACCGTCTCTGCATACCACAGCTTCCTGTTGAGGATTTTGTTGAGGCTGTAAAAGCTGTAGTTGCTGTTGACAAAGACTGGATTCCTACAGAGCCTGGTACATCACTTTACATTCGTCCTTTCATAATTGCAACTGACGAATTTTTGGGTGTTGCTCCGTCACAGACTTATAAATTTATAATTATTCTTTCACCAAGCGGTGCTTACTACAAAAATGGTCTTGCACCTGTTGGAATATGGATTGAAGACGAATATGTGCGTGCAGTAAGAGGCGGTATGGGATTTGCTAAAACAGGCGGTAACTATGCAGTTAGCCTTAAAGCACAGGTTAAAGCACATGATGACGGATATTCTCAGGTTTTGTGGCTTGACGGTGTTGAAAGAAAATACATAGAGGAAGTGGGTGCTATGAATATTTTCTTCAAAATCGGCGGTAAAATCGTAACACCTGCACTTTCAGGAAGTATTTTGCCCGGTATTACAAGAAATTCTGTAATCGAGCTTTGCAAATCATGGGGAATGGACGTTGAAGAAAGAAAAATTTCTGTTGACGAGCTTGTTGATGCAATCCACTCAGGTGCACTCGAAGAAGTGTTCGGAACAGGTACTGCAGCAGTTATTTCTCCTGTTGGTAAGCTCCGTTACAAAGACGAAGTGTTTACAATCGGCGATAACAAAATTGGCGAAACAAGTCAGAAAATTTACGATGCTATTACAGGTATTCAGCTTGGAAAGCTTGATGACCCATTTGGTTGGAGAGTAAATGTAGATTAAAAATATTAAAGGGAATCAGAAAAATGTTTCAGAACGGACAAACTGCGACGAAGTTGTATTGGTATACTACGATGGAGCAGTTTGTTCGTAACAAAAAGGCTTTAAATTTCTGAAAAATCAATTTCGATTTTTCAACATTAAACAATAAATAATAAATTAGTGCCATTAGCAGTTTTGTCTATTTTGCCTTTTTGTGATCTGAACATTTTTATATTCCCCATATTAAGAGGTTTTTGGTTATGAAGGTTGGTATTGTAGGGCTTGGGGTTATAGGTTGCTCTTTTGCAAAGGCTTTAAAGCTTAAAACTCACAATATTGTACTTGGTGTAGACAAGAGTAATGATATCACTATAAAGGCAAGGCTAAACAGAATAATTGATGACACTCTTACAAACGTTAATGTAGGTGAGTGTGAAATTGTTGTGCTTTGCACGCCGCATGGCGAGAGTGTGCACTATCTTGAGGATTATTCCCGTAATTTTGCAAACGATGCCATAGTTTTGGACTGCTCCACCTCAAAGCAGACTGTATGCCGCGTGGGGGCAGAGATGTCTAAAAAATATGGGTTTACTTTCATTGGTGCAAACCCTGTTACAGATACTGACAGAGAAGGACTCGAAGGCTCTCACCAAAACCTTTTTGACAACTGCTCAATTACTCTTACTGCAGGATACGATGCTCCTATACTTGAGCTTAATAAAGTTAATTCATTTTTAAATTCTGTAGGTTTTTCAAACATAGAAATGTGCACTCCAAGAGAAAACGACAGGCTTTGTGCATTTACCATGCAACTGCCCAAAATTATTTCCTCCGCTTATATCGGAAGCGAAACGGCAGGGGAACACTATGGGTTTTCAGCAGGTGCTTATAAGGAAATGAGCAAAGGTGCAAAGGCACCCGACTGGACGGCGGAAGAAATGATTGAAAATGCAGATTTTCTCGCAGCAGAGCTCGACGGAATGATTGAAAGGCTTACAAAGTACTCCGATGCGTTGACTTCGGGAGATAAAAATGCACTTTCTGCTCTTTTGAAAGAGGGAAGAGGCAGGAAAGAGTATATTGACGGGAAAGAAAGTAATTTATGGAAATAGAATAAAAAGGGGATGTAAAAAAAGTCCAGACCGCAAAAAGGCAGGAATTTATAGTAATATAGTTTTTTAAAAACATTAAAGTAATTACATTTTGTAGGGGAATCTCATTTTATGAGATTCCCTATATTTTATGCCTTTTTCCTATCCACTTTTTTATTTTTAAAATTTTTTCAAAAAAGTATTGACAAATTATTATTTACCTGCTATAATAGTACAAGTGTTAAGGAAATATGCGAGTGTGCTGGAACTGGCAGACAGGCACGTTTGAGGGGCGTGTGTCTACGACGTATGGGTTCAAGTCCCATCACTCGCACCAAAAAAGAAAGACTTCACGAGGTGAGGTCTTTTTTGTTTTATACAATGCATTCTCTATTTTGACTTTTCCTTATGTTTTGTCAAAGTTGTGTCGCAACAATCGGAGTTATGCATTTTTCGTGCGTAGCTTTGGCTGCGCACTTTTTTATTTACAAAGGAGAGAATTATTATGCCTGATTACAAAACTATGTACCTGAATTTATTTCGTTCGGTTACTGATGCGGTTGAAATACTAAGTGAGGCTCAAAGAAAAGCTGAAGAAACTTTTATTAATTCTTCTGAAAAAGAAGAATTAATAAAAAATATTAGAATTATTGAGAGTAAAGATAAATAATTTATAAAAAAAGAAGTGACCCTCAATTGCGTTTTTTTATTCGCAACGGAGGGTCACTTCTCGTTCTCCTTAATATCTAACATCTTTTGTTATCCTCTCTTTCTATTGCCTGCCGTCTGCTTTTCTGCCTCTAAAACACCTTTTCTTCTTTCATAATCTTTTTCTCAAGCGAGAACTGCCTGTGTTTTCTTCATCAGCCTGTTGCAAAGGGCGGAGTTTTTTGACTTTTTAAAATGAACTCTCTTGCGGCTTTACTATATTTTAAATTACTACCATCTCAAAATTCCAGCTTTTCCAATCTATATAAAACGTTACACCGTCGTGTTTATGTCTTCTCCTGACTGCAAAGCCCGCTTTTATTCATTTTTAAAGTCCCTATTAAAGTTTCATCGGACCTTACCTTCCTTTCTCTTTTCTTGTCTTAAGTATAGCACACTTTTTTCCCTTTTTCAATTGACAAATTATTAAAATAAAAGCCCTGTTTTTTATGCAAAAAACAGAACTTTTTTGAAAATGAAAAGTTTTTGTTTACAAAATGGGTCTACATATGATACAATAAATATGTTGGGTGCGAAAAACGCACCCTTTTTTTATCTGTGGCACTGGCAATTATGATGACAGTTTTTGCTATCGGGACAGCCAATACATTTTTCGCCCCTTTTTTTGGCTTTATAAATGTAGCTTGCTGCCAAACTGACTATAACGAACAAAATTGCCACGACTATAAAATTTTCCATAAAATCATCTTCCTGTTATTTATTTAAAAGAGTTTTCTTGCCACTGGGTGCGTATTCGGCTTTAAGCTTTTTGTCTGAGCTTATGCAAAGATAAACTACGATAGCCGCCATTGCCAAAACAGCTATAAGACCAGGGATAAAGCCTGCACCGAGTGTGCCAACAGTTATTAATGTACCAATCTGATATACCATAAATCCTACTGTAAAGCCTACAGAGAGCTGAAGTGCGATGCCGCCCCAAAGCCATTTTCCGCTCTTCATTTCGGAGTTCATAGCGCCGATTGCCGCAAAGCAGGGAGGGGTAAAGAGGTTAAACATAAGATATGCAAGTGCCGCTGCCTTTGTAATTGCAAACACAGCTGCAACCTCACCGCCTGCACCTTCCATAAGCGCAAGCTCTTCTGTATCAATAAGATTTTCAAGTCCTACAAAGCATACAGCCAAAGTACCAACAACGTTTTCTTTTGCGATAAAGCCTGTAATTGCCGCTGCTGCCATCTGCCACGAAAGTACACCAACTATTGGTATGAGCAGATACGCAAATGGGTTTGCAATTGATGCAAGGATTGATGCGTCTGCCGTTTCTGCTACGGAGAAGCTCCATGTAAATGTCTGCATAATCTGTACTGCGGTGTTACAAAGAAGGATAATTGTTGCCGCTTTAACTATGTACGCCCAACCTCTAGAGCACATTGAGAAAAATGCTCTTTTAAGGCTTGGGGCTTTGTACTCGGGAAGTTCTATAATAAAGAAGGATTTTTTCGCTTTATATGCAGTTATTTTATTAATAAGAAGTGCGCAAAGGAATATAATTACTATACCTGCAAAGTACATAAGGGTTCCAACCCATGAAGCATCCTCAAAGAATGCGCCTGCAAAAAGTGCAATAACAGGTAATTTTGCTCCGCATGGCATAAACGGTGCAAGCATTGCGGTTGCACGGCGCTCACGCTCGTTTCTTATAGTACGGCAAGCCATAACACCTGGGATTGCACAGCCTGTACCTATAACAAAAGGAATAACAGATTTGCCCGAAAGACCAACTTTTTTGAAAATTGGATCGAGTACTACTGAAACTCTTGCCATGTAACCGCAATCCTCTAAAAGAGCGATAAGGAAGTACATTACCATTACAAGAGGTAAAAAGCCTACAACTGCGCCAACACCGCCTATGATACCATCAACTAAAAGTGCAGTAAGAAGAGGATTTGCACCTTCCAAAAGCAAGCCTACCCACTCGCCGAACATCTCAATAAGTGTTACAAGACCGGGAATAGCGGTGCCGTTTTCAAACTCGTAGCCTTCGGCAATCCATGGACCTATCCAGGCTTGGGAAATCTGAAAAACAAAAAACATTACTACTGCAAATATTGGAATGCCAAGCCATTTATTAGTAAGAACGGCATCAATTTTATCCTGGAAATTACGTTCCTTTGTCAAAACCTTGCGGCTTTCAACCTCTTTGACTATTTCGTTTACAAATTTAAATCGGTTTCTGTCAGCAGCTTCAACTACTGCCTTGTCAGTAAGGTCAATATTTCCCTGTATGTATGGGGCACCCTGCTCTTTGCCGCAAACTCCTACTGCGGCAGCTACCAGCTCTTTAAGACCTGCAGACGAGGTTGAAACTGTTTGTATAACAGGACAGCCAAGCTTTTTGGAAAGGGCATCCGTGTCGATTATAGTTTCTTTTTTATTGTTTAAGTCTGTTTTGTTAAGAGCAACTACCATGGGAATGCCAAGCTCTAAAAGCTGAGTTGTGAAAAAGAGGCTTCGGCTTAAGTTTGTGGCATCAACAATATTGATGATAGCATCGGGATTTTCGTTTTTAACATACGAGCTTGTGATGCTTTCCTCACTTGTAAAGGGTGACATGGAGTATGCACCCGGAAGGTCAACCGCTATAATTTCCACTTCTCTGTAAAAACTCTTTTTAATTTGATGTTCTTTCTTGTCAACAGTAACACCCGCCCAGTTACCAACTCTCTCGCTTTTGCCTGTAAGAGCATTGTACATGGTGGTTTTACCGCTGTTTGGATTGCCTGCTAAAGCAATTCTCATAATATATTCCTCCTTATGATAGTTTCGAGTTAATCACGACTAACTAAGCTGTAAAAAAATATTTGTTCCGCATAAGCGGAAAAATATTTTTTGGCTATATAATTATAGCATCTGCGAGTTGATTGTCAATATTATATCTGCCGTCTTTAATGGAAACAATGCATCCGCCCTTGATGTGAGAAATTACGGTAATTGGCTCACCGCTATAGCAGCCAAGGGAAAATAAAAAAGCATTGAGCTCTTCGTCATCAGTTTCAATACGGCGAACAATATATTCTACTCCTTCTGTTGCAGCACTTAGTTTCATACAAAAGACTCCTGACCAAAATCTGATTAGACTAAACTAACCGATGTGTTTTAAAAAAGATTAGTCACCACTAACCAACGATTATTGTACCACGGCTTTTTTGGTTTGTCAATACATTTTTTGAAAAAATTTCTTTAATTTGACAATAAAAATTTTTTGTGTTAGAATAGTAAGTATCAAATTCAGAGGTATTTATAATGAAGATAAAAGAATCAGCAGAAAATTATTTAGAAACAATTTTAATGCTTAAAAACAAAAAAGGTTATGTCAGAAGTATAGATGTGGCAAACGAGCTGGGGTTTTCAAAACCGAGTGTTTCTGTTGCTATGAAAAACTTCCGTGAAGAGGGTTACATTTTAGTAGATAGTGATGGGGGAATTTCCCTTACAGATAAGGGTATGAGTGTGGCAGAGCGGGTTTTTGAGCGGCATCAGCTTATTGCAAGGGCACTTATGCTTTTAGGAGTTTCCGAAAGTGTGGCATTTGAAGACAGTTGCAAAATAGAGCACGATATAAGTGAAGAAACGTTTGAAAAACTTAAGACATTTATGAAAGATAAAAGAGTGTGAAACGCAAGTTTTACACTCTTTTATTTAATGATATAAGTACATCTAAAAAACTTCTTACCGCTTTTGTTATGTAGCGGTTTGAATGAAAATAGGCATATGTATATCTCTTTCTGTCAATGATTTTTTTGCATATTACATTTTCAGAAAAAAGTCCCTGCCATGAAACTGACGGAATAAAGGAAATTCCAAGTCCCATTTCGATATATTTTCTTATATAATAGGGGTCATCGCTTTGTATTACAATATTTGGTGAAAAGCCTTCCTCACTGCAGATTTCATTTGTAATTTCAAAAATTCCTGTTTTACTTCCCATTGTAATGAATTTCTCATTTTCCAAATCTTTAATTGTTATTTTTTCCAAACGGGAGAGAGGGTTATTTTTTTGGAATGCAAGCAAAATATCATCAACTACAATTCTTTCCTTTGAAAGGTTTGTGTTAAAAATTTTACGGTCGGTTATTATTAAATCATAATCGTCCATATTTTCTTCGTATGAATTATTGATACAAAAAGATACATTTTTGTACTTCTTTACAAAAACTTCAATGGCATTTGTAACGATACGTCTGTTGGCCTCAACAAGTATTTTGATTTCGCCCGAAATTTCATCCTTGTCACTAAGTTTCAGTTTTGCATCATAAAGAAGTGTGAGAGCCGCTTTGGCATTTTCATAAAAGCATTTGCCAAAGGCATTTAGTGAGATGCGGTTTGGAGTGCGGTCAAAAAGATTTGCGGAAAGCTCTTTTTCAAGCCGGTTAATGCTTTGTGAAATGCTCGACGGTGGAACAGAGTATTTTTCCGCCGTTTTTGAAAAGCTTTCAAGCTCTGCCGCTGTGCAAAAATATGTAAGTTGTAATAGTTCCATTTTCTTCACCTCATAATCAGTATAGAACATTTTAGCATAACTGTCAAGTGATGCTGAGTGTATTTTATTTCATTATTTACAATAGTGTAGATGGGGGTGTATAATTAACAAAAAAACAAAGGAGAATTATTATGAAATCGGGTATGATTTATGTGCTTATCACGGCACTTTTATTCACAACTTATGAACCGCTTGCAAAACTCATTGCGGCGGACATTAATCCTTATGCGATTACTGCAATAAGATTTTTTATAGGTGCTTTGGTTTTGCTTCCGTTCTCGGTAAAAGACATGAAAGCAAAAAACATAAGGCTCGGAGGAAAAGACTATGGAATTATGGGCGGACTTGGGGTTTTGTTTATATGCGTTAGTATGACGCTTTTGCAAATCGCAATAAAAGTTGCCGCTTCTCCTGCGCTTATTGCAATTATTTTCTCTTCAAATTCAATCTGGACTATTGCACTTTCTGCTATTTTCTTAAATGTTAAGCTCACGAAGACAAAAATACTCGGTATAGTGCTTTGTGTTTTCGGCGTAATTTTATCTGCTGATTTTTCACAGGGAAGCAATCTTTTATCGGTAGTGCTCGCATTTTTATCGGCACTTACATTCAGTATTTATACGGTACTGAGCAAAAAGTATATGACGAGTGTGAGCGGACTTGTGCAGACAGGGATTTCGTTCCTTCTGGGAAGTGTTATTCTTTCAATCATACTTATGATTTTCAAGGTTGACATTATAGGGGGCATTACAAAGGACAATATCTTGCTTCTCCTTTTTGTGTCGGTTATGGTAACGGGTGTAGGATACTGGGCATATTTCAGCGCAATGAGAGTTGGAGGGGCGCAAATGGCGGCACTTTCGTTTTTCGTAAAGCCCATCTTAACCCCATTTGCTACACTTATTATAAACAAAATAGTGCCGGGTTCAAATATAATTGTGGCAGTTATATTGGTTGTGCTTGGTGCAACACTTGCAGGAGATATTCTTAAATTTAAAAAATCAAATAGTTAGCATACCATTTTCGGTGGTTATGAGAAGGAGTATTTCTTCCTGCTGAAGATTTTCTTCATTTAAATACACAAGGAAGTTTTTATCCTTATATTTACACAAAACTTCATAGCAAAATTTTTCCCCGCCTCCCATAGTGGGAATAATGCATTTTTGAATTTTCAAAGCCTCCGCACGGGGGCTTATTTTATTTTTGATTTCTTCCTCGGAGTGTGAAAAAGAGGGAAGAGTTCTTTCTTTATGGTTTGAGATATATCCTCCGCATTCAAGGCCTGCAATTTCTCCTGTGTCGAGGGACACTTTTACCTTTACAAGGTCACTGTAGCAAATTACATCTCCCTGACAAAAAGCAAAATTTATAACTGCATTTCCGTTTTCGATTTCATAGTAGGTATCCTGCATTTTGCCGAAAGGATATCGACTTAAAAATGAGTATGCATTTTTCTTTGCGTCTTCCATGGTGAGTGTGGGTGCAGAAGGAATTCGGCTATCGAGAATAAAGGATATTGCACCGCCTTTTTTTGTTATTTCAACGGTTATGCTTCGTGTGTCCTTCTCATTTTGCTTTATGGAAAAGTTATAGGTGGGCAAAGTGCCGCCGTTTTCTCCCATGTATGTGATACTTCCTTTAAATTTTTTGCCAACAAGTTTTTTAACTTCTTCTTCCGCCTCTGTTTTGGAAATTTCAGGTTTATCTTTCAAAAGAGCACTTGAGTTTTCTTTAAGATGGTCTGAAAAAGGTCCGTCATAAATGAGCGTGGGAAAGCCTTCGGCAAAGCTCTCGGTTTCCTTAAGTGCAGAGGCGAGAGAGACACTTTCCCATGTGGGAAGTGTTTCTATGTCACAAAGATTTATTTTTCTCCCGTAAATATCTTCGGAAATCTTCTTTGCAGAGCCTGAAACTTTTTCTGCCCAGGTCATAAAGTTTTCAAGGGTGTCATATTCATTTTGAGAAATTTTCCTGTTATTTTCAAAATTCACGGAAAGATTTTTTGTGTAATCTCCAAGTCTTGTGAGAAACTCGGCAGTTTTTGCGTGAGCGGTACCATAGGAAGGCAGGGAGCAAAGGGCAGATGCGGCAAAGGAGGCATCAGAGTAAATTTCATCGGCAATTTTTGTGATTTCTGCCCCGTCAGTTGCAACCATGCCTTTTGCAAGGTTATACTTTATATTATCCATATACTGAGAAAGGTCTGAAACGCAGGAAAGATAGTGGTTATTGAGAGCAGTATTATATCTTTCCGCCCTTTTATACTGGTAAACTGCTACGGAGGACAAAATAATAAATGCACAAACTGTAAAAATTATTCCGTGCAGTGGAGTGATATTTTTTTTCATTGTTTTTATACGCTTTTTAAAATTTTCACTTACTGACATATTGTATCCCCTTCTTTTTTTAATAGTGTGTGCCAAAAAAGAAAATTTATGCTTTGCGAAGATAAAAAAACTGTAATTTTTTTAAATTAATACGAAAAAACAGTTGCAAAAACATTTTTTTTGTATTAAAATATAGTACGAATACATATCAGGAGTTGAGAAAATGAAAATAGAAAATGGAAAAGCTACAGGCATTAAGATTGCTTATATAGGCGGCGGTTCAAGAGGCTGGGCATGGAACCTTATGAGCGATTTGGCTCAGGAAAAAACCTTAAGCGGTGAGGTTTGCCTTTATGATATTGACATTGAAGCTGCACGCAAAAATGAAATTATAGGTAACAGCATCAGAAAAGTTCACAAGGATATGGACAACTGGACATATACTGTGAGCGAGACTTTAGAAGGTGCACTTAAGGGTGCAAACTTTGTTATCATTTCAATCCTTCCCGGAACGTTTGAAGAAATGAGAAGCGATGTTCACACACCTGAAAAATATGGAATTTATCAGTCTGTTGGTGACACAATGGGACCCGGTGGAATTATAAGAGCCCTTCGTACTATCCCTATGTACGAGGTTATTGCAAACGGGGTAAAGGAAAACTGCCCCGATGCATGGGTGATTAACTACACAAACCCCATGACAATGTGCACACGTTCACTTTACAAGGTATTTCCCGAAATCAAGGCATTTGGTTGCTGTCACGAAGTATTCGGCACACAGAAATTTTTAGCAAAGGTTTTGGAGAAAAAGCTCGGCATTAAAGATATTAACCGTGAAGAAATCCGTTGCGAGGTTATGGGTGTAAACCATTTTACATGGCTCAAAAGTGCCCATTATCAGCACATTGATATTTTTCCGATTTACAAAGAATTTTGTGATGAAAATATTGAAATAGGTGTTTTGGATGAGATTGATGACAACTGGCTCAACCGCGTATTCCACAGTAAGCAGCAGGTTAAAATGAACCTCTTCCAGAGATATGGATATATTGCTGCAGCAGGTGACAGACATTTGGCAGAGGCTTGTCCTTCCAACTGGTATCTCGAAAATCCCGAGTGTGTTGAAAAATGGGGATTTGGGCTTACAAGCATTGAACACAGATATGCGCTTTTGGATGATAAACTCAAGAAAAGTGCGGCACTTGTATCAGGCGAAGAAGAATTTGAGATTAATCCTTCAGGCGAAGAGGGCATAAGACAGATTAAGGCGATACTCGGGCTTGACAATTTTGTTACAAACGTTAACATGCCAAACCGCGGTCAGATTTCAAACCTTCCTATGGGTGCGGTTGTTGAAACAAACGCATCATTTGCATCAGGAACAGTTTCGCCTGTAAGTGTTGGAGAACTTCCTCCTGCAATTTTGGGTCTTACAATAGACCATGTTATAATTCAGGAAATGGTAGTAGAGGCGGCTGTTACAAAAAATCTAGACCTCGCTTTCCAGGCATTTTGCAAAGACCCGCAGGTTGCAACTTTAAATCTTAAAGATGCAAAAGCACTCTTTGATGAAATGATTGAAAATACTAAAGAATACTTAACAATGTATAACATATAATAAAAATGCATCCGCTCATGCGGATGCATTTTTGTTATATTGCCTTTCAGGCAGTTATATTACTTCGTAGTGATATTTGCCATTGGCAAGCGATATTTCGGCAAAGCCGAAGTTTTGGTAAAAACGCTAAGCGTTTTTATTGCTTTTTGCGTTCGGTGCCTTTTTAACAAGCCGCAAAAGGCGAAGAGAAAATAGTGCAGAATAAACGAATTTCCCCCGAAGATGTATATAGATACTTCGAGAGGGGAAATTCGTTTATAACACAAAGGCAAAAAATAAAAGGGAATTCGATTTTTCGAATTCCCTTCGTACATTGTACTTAAAAATGCAAAACCAAAATAAAATTAAATTTTTTCAGTTGCCTTTGTGTGGTCTGTGCATTTTAACGAGCCGCCTCTTCCTGCATTTCCTTCACAGACTCTAAAACTGCGTCTGCCATATATTCAAGCTGCTCATCGGAAAGACCGTAAAGCGGAAGATGTGTAAATCTCTTATAGAACACTTCTTCGCAGTTTGGACATGTTTTTGCGATTTCATCTGAATCATATCCCATATCCTGAACTACTTTAAAGCGGTAGAGAGGGCCAAAGTGTGCAATCTGTGTAACACCCTTCTCTTCGAGTTTTTTCTTAAGAACCTGAACATCTCCTCCTGCCTTCTGGGGGTCAATCTGGAGAAGGTAGAGATGGAATGTAGGTTTAATGTCATCATTGCCGAGGTCCTGAGGAATGATAGCATCATTTTCTTTAAAGCGGTTTGTAAGATATTCTGCCGCTTTTCTTCTGATTTCAATAATTTCTTCATTTCTTGCAACCTGAAGTTTAAGGCCGAGACCCTGAATTTCAGTTGTTGAGTAGTTGCCTGCAACAAATGGTTTTTCTTTACCCTTTATAGGTGTTATGTTATAGAGCCAGTCTTTAATGGGGCATGTAAAATCAAGTCCCAAAAATCTTGCTCTCTTCATTTCATCGCCAAAGCCGGGAACATTTGTTGTAACAATTCCGCCTTCACCAAAGGAAGTGATGTTTTTAACCTCGTGCATACTAAATGCCGCAAAGTCACCGATTGTACCGATTTTTCTTCCTTTATACATAGCACCGAATGCATGAGCCGCATCTTCCAAAACGAGAATATCATTTTTCTTTGCGATTTCCATAATGGGGTCAAGGTCAACGGGGTATCCGCCGATATGTACAGGAACAATCATTTTTGTGTTAGGTGTAATCTTGCGTGCAACGTCTTCGGGGTCCATGTTAATGGTTTTGGGGTCAACATCGGCAAACACCAGTTTGCATCCGATTGCGAGAGGATAAGCCATTGTTGCAACGAATGTGATAGCAGGAACGATAACTTCATCACCTGCTTTAAGGTTTGCATATTTATATGCAATTTCAAAGCCTGCAGTAGCATTTGTTACAAATGTTGATGTTGTGGTGCCAAGGTATTCGTTGCAGGCATTTTCTGCACCTTCTACCTGACTTGCAAGAGAAAGCTTTCCGGGAGGTGTTGCGATATCTCCGAGTTTTTTAACCTGCTCCCATACTGCATTTATTGCATCATCATATTCTTTGCCTTCGCCCTGCATAAGGAAACGGATAATTTCCATAAGGTCTGCAGCGTTGTAGTTTTCGCCTACAGCCGCCCACGGTACTTTCGTAGCACCGGTATTGTAACGAAAATCTGTTGTTTTTTTCATAAGAATACCTCCAATTAATTTATAGGGTAAACAAATTATATCATACTCTTTTTTTGTTTGCAAGTATATTTTTAAAATTTAATATAAGAAAAAAGCGAGGAGCCTCCTTTTAATGAAAGATTTTCCATGATTTCCCATTCAAAAAGCACTTTTTTTGAATGAGGTGTAATTATTCCTATGTAGCTATAGGGAGATATCATTTTAAGGACTGATGACACGGGAACGTCCTTTGAAAAATAGTAAAACTTTACGGGAACGGGGCTAGTGCGTTTTCGAAGGAAGGGAGATGGTGTTAACAAACTGCATCTTTCGCTTATCAGAAGAGATACAAAAAGCAACCACATGTTTTTCATCCATGCCGAAAGTATAAAAAGGGATAAAGCCGTGTATCGGCTGATTTTTTTAAAAAGAACCATTCCTCTTAAAGCACCAAAGTGTTCTGAGAGGAGTATTTTCAAAATCCTTCCCCCGTCAAGAGGAAAGGCGGGTAGTATATTTATGGCAAAAAGAAAAAAGTTTATTCTTGCCCATTCATATTTACCAAGCATCAGAAAAACAAAAAAAGCCCCAAGGCTGAAAAGCGGACCGCTCGAAATTATAAAAAGCTCGTTTCGTTTGTTTTTTATACTCATGGAAAGTTCGAAACCAAATGGAGTTATAAAAAGGCGGAAAAATTTTTCTTTTTTTATAAGAGATGCGAGAAGATGGGCACACTCGTGGCAAAAAGCAGAAAAAAGCGTGATAAAATATGCGTTTAAAGGAATTTTTAAAATTAAAAAAACGGGAAAAATTAAAAAAAGTTTGTGTATAAAAATACGGTTTTTAAAATTAAAATACATAATTCACCAAAAAAATTAAAAAAAATAAGGGGATTCGGATATTCATTGTAGAATAATATAATGTTACAAAATTGGCTATTCCATTTTTTGGAAGAAGAAACTTTGTTTTTTTGGAGTGTCTGTGCCTTATAATTATATTCGGCTTTTGCAAAAATATTGCCACATTTTGCTTGGACATTCCTTAAATAATTTTTTGGAGGAGATTGAAATGGCAAAAAATTTGTTTATTTGTTCAGCGAAGGCGATGCAAGCATGAGAAACTTACTCGGCGGAAAAGGTGCTAACCTTGCTGAAATGACAAAGCTCGGCATGCCTGTTCCACAGGGCTTTACAGTTTCTACCGAGGCTTGTACACAGTACTATGAAGACGGAAAAGTAATCAACGATGATATTCAGAAAGAAATTTTTGAAAATATCGAAAAAATGGAAAAGGTTGTTGGAAAGAAATTCGGCGACCTTGAAAATCCTCTTCTCGTTTCCGTTCGTAGCGGTGCGAGAGCTTCAATGCCTGGTATGATGGATACTATCTTAAACCTCGGTCTTAACGAAAAGGTTGTAGAAACTATTGCTGCAAAAAGCGGCAACGCTCGTTGGGCATGGGATTGCTACAGAAGATTTATCCAGATGTATTCCGACGTTGTTATGGAAGTTGGTAAGAAATACTTTGAAGAGCTTATCGACAAAATGAAGGAAGAAAAAGGCGTAACTTTAGACGTTGACCTTACAGCTGACGACCTTAAAGAGCTCGCTTCCCAGTTTAAAGCTGAATATAAAAAGGCAATCGGTCAGGACTTCCCTGATGACCCGAAAGAACAGCTCATGGGTGCTATCAAAGCCGTTTTCCGTTCATGGGACAACCCCAGAGCAAACGTTTACCGTCGTGACAACGATATCCCTTATTCATGGGGTACTGCTGTTAACGTTCAGATGATGGCATTTGGTAACATGGGCGATACATCAGGTACTGGTGTTGCGTTTACTCGTGACCCTGCTACAGGTGAGAAAAAGCTCATGGGTGAATTCCTTATGAACGCACAGGGCGAAGACGTTGTTGCAGGTGTAAGAACACCACAGCACATCGACCAGCTTAAAGAAGTAATGCCTGAAGTTTACGAACAGTTTGTTGAAATTTCTTCAAAACTTGAAAACCACTACCGCGATATGCAGGATATGGAATTCACAATTGAAGACAGAAAACTATATATGCTACAGACTCGTAACGGTAAGAGAACTGCTGCAGCTGCTCTTAAAATCGCTTGTGACCTT
>JAZOQG010000041.1:0-2776 GCA_045656005.1 Clostridia bacterium | reverse complement strand
AATGTGCACAAAACGCTTCATAACAATGATGTGCGCAGTCTTGATATGTGGATGGTACTTTATACACATGAATTCGGCCTTAACGAGAAAGATGACACCGATTTTATGGAATATATAAAGCCCTTTGACGGAATAATCATGTGGACATGGAAAGAGAGCGACGTGCCGCTTATTCCCGAAAAGTTTGAAATCTTCAAGAAAATGACACCGACAAATCGCAGAATGTTCGGATGTTACCTCTGGAACTTCGGCGAGCAGAAAGAGGCGACGGCAGAGGCGGTAAAGTGGCAGCTTGACTGGTACCGTGAAAGAATTCTTGAAGGCGAAGCCGAGGGTGTTGTTCTTCACACAAACACCATGGCAGACCTTGACTATGAGGCTTATGATGCCGCCTGTGAATGGATGGAAAAACACGGGGACGAGGAACTTTGAATTTTATAAAGAAAAAGCGGTATCCGAAAAGATTCCGCTTTTTTCTATGACTATAAATTAATAAATTCTCATTGACTATCCTTTGCCTTTGTGATACAATAGCGTGAATTTAGATGACTATCCCTTCAAAAAGGAGAATGAAAATATGAAACTATCTCCGTATAACACTATATATTTCATAAAAAATTGGTGTCAGAAATGGTGTCAGGGATAATTTGATAAAAGAGTTTGACACACAACTTAAAAACACCTGACATTATAAAAGGGGCTGTCTCACTAAAAAAGTGAGGCAGCCCTAAATTTTTGCACACAAAAAGCCGCCAAAGTATAGAAACTTAGCGGCATTTGTGGTATAATTTAAGTATGACCAAACACTCAAAAATACTAGTTGATTATACAACAAAAACTAAAAATTTTCAACTGGTTTTCCCAATTAATTTTGAAATTAATATTCCGGCAGATGATTCGGTACGCTTGCTAAGCAATGTATTGGAGGAAATTGATTACACTGAGTTGTATGGTGCGTATTCTCGAAAAGAGAAAAATACTGCAGTGTCACCGAAGAATCTTTTTAAAATCCTTGTGTACGCATATATGAATAACATATATTCATCAAGACAAATTGAAACTGCGTGCAAAAGAGATATTAACTTTATGTATCTTTTGGAAGGTGCAAAAGCACCCGACCACAATACAATAGCACGATTCAGAAGCTCAAGGCTTAAAAATGTTGTAGATGGTTTGTTTAATCAGGTTGTGCATCTGCTTAAAGATTACGGAGAATTGTCCTGTGAAAATCTATTTGTAGATGGTACAAAGATAGAAGCAAATGCAAATAAATATACTTTTGTGTGGAAAAAATCCATACTAAAGAATCAGGCAAAATTACAAGAGAAAATGCACAAAGAATTGCCCGGACTTCTTGCTAAGTATGAATTTAAAATGTATCTGGCAGAGGAAATCAAGGCTAAACGGTTAAAAAAATTCATTGGCAAGTTGGATAAAATCAAAGCAATTTCCAACATTGAATTTTCTAATGGAAAAGGCAAACACAAAACAGCTTTTCAAAGAGATTACGAACTTCTTTCAGATTGGTATGAACGTGAGAAAAAGTATGAGTACTATCTTCGCAGAATGAAAGACAGAAACAGTCTTTCCAAAACAGATGAAAGTGCAACCTTTATGCATCTGAAAGAAGATCATATGAGAAACTCCCAACTTAAACCTGCATACAATATTCAAATTGCAGTTGATGCGGAATACATAGTTGCTGCGGAAATATTTAACGATAGAACAGATGTCAATACATTTGTACCTTTTATGGAAAAGATTAAGAATCAACTTGGAATCAAATATATGTATCCAACTGCTGATGCAGGTTATGAAAGTGAAGAAAACTATACATATTTTGAAAACAACGAGCAAAAACCTTGCATTAAGCCTGCTAATTATGAACAGACAAAAACAAGAAAGTACAAAAACGACATAGGCAGAGCAGAAAATATGCAATATGATGAAAAATCAGATACATACACCTGTCATTACGGTAGAAAACTTGTCAATGTCGGTATGAGGAAATCCAAAACATCAAGTGGATATATATCAGAAAAAGCAATGTATCAATGTGAAAGTTGTAAAGGATGCCCATACAAATCACAATGTATAAAGCATAACGCAAGGTGCAATACACCGCTTGAAGAAAGAACCAAGCGATTTGAATTATCCAAAACATTTAAGAAGCAAAGAGAAGAAATGCTTAAAAGAATCAACACAAAGCAAGGAATATTGCTTAGAATAAATCGTTCAATACAGGTTGAAGGTGCCTTTGGAGTTCTGAAAGAAGATATGGGATTTCGACGATTTCTGACAAGGGGAACGGCTAATGTCAGAACGGAAATTCTTATTCTTTGTCTGGCATACAACATACAAAAATTGCACAACAAGACGGTAGCCAATCGTCAGGGGCAATTTTTGCATGAGATAAAAGCGGCGTAAAACCCAAAAAGGCAAATCAAAAAGCTCGTAAAAAAGCGAGCTTAGTTTTGTGTGCCAAAAATTTGAAGAATTTCTAAAAAACATACACATTTTAGGCAGAAAAAGAGGGCGTTGCCTCAAGTTAGTGAAAAATCACTTATTGAGACACGCCCTTTGTTTTGGCGACGCGGAGGGGGCATCGGCTTTTTCAGCCGATCATGCTTGCCGACCCAAAGGCTTTGCCTTTCGGTACCCGTCTTCGCAACATTTTGCTAAAAAACTTGCCACAGGCAACTTTTTTTACGAAAAATGCCCTCTCGGGTTCGAGTCCTTTTAATTAAATAAACCAAAAATAAAAAAGTAATCTTAA
>JAZOQG010000040.1:0-11423 GCA_045656005.1 Clostridia bacterium | reverse complement strand
ACTTGTTAAATTTTAATCTTTTTAATTTGTCGTCCTCGAAAGGCAAAAGCATTCCTTCGTCCTCCGCATCAAAAATCTTGAAAATTTTTCTGCGTTTAAGGTCGAAGAGTTTCAAAACAAGAAATTTTCATTAAGATAAAGAAATTTCAAGAATTATACTTTCGTATGTTCGCAGGAATTTCTGCGATATTAAGGGAAATTTCTGTTTTCAAACCGTATGGAGTTCGATACTCCGACGGCTAACCATAGTATAACCTATATTTGCGTATTTATTTAGCAGACTTGCTTATACTTTTATGTAGAAAGGAGGAATAGTTTTGAAAGAACTGTTTTTTATTTGCAAGCATTGCGGAAATATTGTTGCTATGATAAAGAATAGCGGTGTTTCTATACAATGCTGCGGCGAAGATATGCATGAGATAATTCCAGGCACTACGGAGGCATCCCAGGAAAAACATATTCCCGTATATAAAACAGAAGGTGACAAGGTAATCGTTTCAGTCGGTTCGGTCCTGCATCCGATGGAACCGGAGCATTATATCGAGTGGGTGTGTATTGAAAGTGATGACGGTTTCCAGTACAAGAGACTTTCGCCAAACACACCTCCGAAGGCAAACTTCTCATTATCCAAGGGAGACAGTGTAAAAGCTGTATATGCCTTTTGTAACCAGCATAGTCTTTGGAAAGCATAAAATTAAAAAGTAAAGGAGCATAAAATTATGTCATTGATTAACAAAGAAATTTCAGATTTTAAAGCTTACGCATTTCACGGAGACGATTTTAAGATGGTTTCCAAAGAGGATATTTTAGGCAAATGGAGCGTATTCTTCTTCTATCCTGCGGATTTTACCTTTGTATGCCCGACAGAGTTAGAAGATTTGGCAAACAAGTATGAAGATTTTAAAAATGTGGGATGTGAGATATATTCTGTATCTACCGATACACACTTTGTTCATAAAGCATGGCATGATGCATCTGAAAGAATTAAAAAAATCAATTATCCTATGCTTGCTGACCCGACTCATGAAATTTCAAGAGATTTTGAGGTTTTAATCGAAGCTGACGGTTTAGCAGAACGCGGTACCTTTATCATAAATCCTGAAGGTAAAATTGTAGGCTACGAGGTTACTGCCGGAAATGTAGGCAGAAACGCAGAAGAACTCTTCCGTAAGGTTCAGGCATGTCAGTTTGTTCACGCACACGGCGATCAGGTTTGTCCTGCTAACTGGCAGCCGGGTGCTGAAACATTAAAGCCTAGTCTTGATCTCGTAGGACAGTTATAATGAGTAATATACAAAATATTAACCAAGACAATTTATATGATGTTGTAGTGATAGGCGGCGGTCCAGCAGGACTTACCGCCGCCATTTATCTCTCTCGTGCAAGATACCGTGTGTTAGTTCTTGAAAAAGAACAGTTTGGCGGTCAGATTACCATTACACATGAGGTTGTAAATTATCCGGGATTAGGAAAAATAAGCGGAAAAGAGCTTACCGAAACTATGCGCCGTCAGGCAGAAACCTTTGGAGCAGAATTTTTAATGGCGGAAGCAGAAAGCCTGAAAATGGATGATATTGTTAAAACGGTTCACACAAGCCGTGGGGATTTTCAATGTTTGGGAGTTCTGCTTGCTACCGGTGCACATCCGAGAACCATAGGATTTAAAGGAGAAGAAGAACACAAAGGCCGAGGAGTTGCTTATTGTGCTACATGTGACGGAGAATTTTTCACAGGAAAAGATGTTTATGTGGTCGGCGGAGGCTTTGCTGCGGCAGAAGAAAGTGTATTCTTAACTAAATTTGCCCGCCATGTAACAATTATTGTCCGTGGTGATGATTTTACTTGTGCAGCGACAGTTGCAGAAAAGGCAAAAAATCATGAAAAAATAACTGTTATTTATAATACTGTTGTCGAAGAAGTAAACGGTGAAAACGGTCTTAATTATATTAGATATAAAAACACTAAAACAGGAGAGTCTACTGAATATCATGCGGAAAAGGGCGATACCTTTGGGGTGTTTGTATTTGCAGGATATTCTCCTGATACGGAGCTTGTTAAAGATATTGCAAAGTTAAATGAATATGGCTATGTTATAACCGACTCAAGTCAAAAAACGACTATTGATGGATTGTATGCAGCAGGCGATGTATGTATCAAACCTCTCCGTCAGGTGGTTACTGCTACAGGCGATGGTGCATTGGCGGCTACAGAGCTTGAAAAATATGTTGCCGAAATACAAAGAAAAACAGGTCTTCATCCAAAACCGCCCGTCACAAGAACAACAGACTTTAAAAAAGCATCAGAAATTACAAAATCAGTTGATGATTCGGGTGAAATATTTACGGCAGAAATGAAAGAACAGTTAGAGGGTGTGTTCTCAAAAATGGAACGTAAACTTATCCTTAAGCTATATCTTGATAATCGTCCTGTTTCTTCAGAACTGGAAGGTTTTATAACTAAGCTTGCAGACCTCACGGACAAACTTACAGTTATGGTAGCTGATAAAAAAGACCAATCAAATTTTGCACCATGCGTGCGAGTCTTTTCAGAGGACGGAATTGACTTGGGAATTGCATTTCATGGTGTTCCTGGAGGACACGAGTTTACCTCATTTGTATTGGGACTTTACAATGCAGCAGGACCCGGACAGACAATAGATGAAGATACATTAAAGGAAATTGAGAACATTCAAAAACAAACAGATATGAAAATTTTGGTGTCTTTGTCCTGTACAATGTGCCCCGATTTGGTAATTGCCTGTCAGCGTATAGCAACAAAAAATCAAAATATTAAAGCAGAGGTATATGACCTTCAGCATTTTGAAGATTTAAAGAAAAAATATAATGTTATGAGTGTTCCGTGTCTTGTTATAAACGATGAACACGTATCTTTTGGAAAGAAGAATATAAATCAGGTTATTGATATAGTAAAACAAGTATAATAATTTGATTCTACTTGCTTAATCTAAAATATGACACACATTAAACAAAGAAAGGGACTTTGTCCCACAGTTGAAGATGAAACCATGTGGTCAAACCCGTTTTTTACACTTTTTTAGAAAAAGCAAAAACCTCAGAAACCGGCAAGGCTTCTGAGGTTTAAGGTGGTCGGGATGACAGGATGCATATTGCTTTGCAATCTGCCTTGCTTGGCGACCCAAATGCATGGCATTTCGGTACCCGCCTGCACACCACTCGCCTAAAAACGATTATCAATCGTTTTCTTAACGCCTCGTGCCTTCTTAAGGTTCAAATCCTTTTCATCAAATAAAAAAATACGAGCCATACAAAAGTATGACTCTTATTTTTTGGTCGGGGTGACAGGATTTGAACCTGCGACCTCATCGTCCCGAACGATGCGCGCTACCAAACTGCGCTACACCCCGATTACACTTTGATAATTATAGCACAACGCAACACCAAAGTCAAATACTTTTTTGAAAAATCAATAAATTTGTTGTAAAATTCTTCTTTTTATGATACAATATACAAATCCCAATAATTTTAACTTGGAGGACAAAATGCCAAAAGCATTAATTTCTGTTATATTATCTATAGTTTTATTTTTATCAGGTTGCGGATATAAAAAAGAAAATCCCGAGCCGACTCCTTCTGTAGATGTTACAAAAGAATATATATCGTGCTATCTTACTTCTGCAGATGATTTAAACCCTCTTCTTGCAGAAACTGAAAATGACATAGCCGTTTTTTCTTTGATTTACGACAGTCTTATCTATCTTGAAAACGATATGTCAATTGTTCCCCAGCTTGCAAAAAGCTGCACCGTTTCAGGCGACTGCAAAAGCATAAATTTTATTTTGCGTGACGATATTTACTGGCATGACGGAGAGAAGTTTACCTCGGAAGATGTTGCATATACTATAAGATTTATTAAAAATCCTGAAAACGAAACTGTTTATTCTGATTTACTTGCACCTGTTTCCGACATTCAGATTACAGATGACTATAATTTCACCTTAAGCCTTACAGGGCCCTATTCACGTGTTGTAAACCTTTTAGACTTTCCGATTATTCCCTCCCATGACACGGGGATTTCCAAAAAGCCTATGGGTACGGGGAAATATATGTTTAAGGAAACCGCAGGCAGCAGCGATATGATTTTAACCAAAAATAATCTCTGGAGTCTTGATGATTTGCCTGTTGAAGAAAATGTTTGCATAAGACTTTTAGGAAAATCAAAAGATGAGTTTTCTCTTTTTAAAACAGGGGAAATTGATGTGCTGAATATAAATGCGTCCCAAATGAGTGAATTTGGTTTTGCAGACAACTCAAAGTATATTTCTTATGCAGCACCCAAATATGAATTTATAGGTTTTAACCATTCAAACAGAGTTTTTGCACAACCTGAAGTTAGAAAGGCACTCTCTCTTGCAATTAACAGGGAAGAAATTGTGAAAGAATCTTATCTCGGACTTGGAACCGCGGCAAATTCACCTATACTGCCTACTGCGTATTTTTATAATCTTGATGCGGACAATCTCGGATTTTCTCCCGAAAAAGCCTCATCCACCCTCGCTGATGCTGGATGGACGGATGTTGACGGAGACGGCGTTTTGGAAAAAAATATTGACGATGTAACATATCGTCTTGAAGGTACACTTTTAGTAAACAGCGATAATCCACTACGAATGTCTGCGGCTGAGAAAATTGCAGGAATGCTTTCAAAGTCTGGATTTAAAATCTCTGTAAGTTATGCAGACTGGGATAGCTACACCCAAAAAATTCAAGACGGAGAGTTTTCTCTCTTTTATGGCGGAACAGAGCTTATGCCAAGTTTTGATTTATCGTTTTTACTTTCATCATGGGCAGTTGAAAACGGACAGAATTTTATGAATTATTCCTCAGTTGATATGGACAACGTAATCTCAAAAACTCACATTGCCGTTTCAATGGAGGAACTTAAAAATGCATATCTCGAATTTCAATATATTTTCACAAGAGATATGCCCATTACAGGCATACTGTTTCAGCATAACTGCCTGATTTATCAAAATGACATCACAGGTGTTTCGGATTCGTGTTTTTCAAAACCGCTTCGCAGCTTTAACCGCTGGCACCGTGGAAAATAGAAAGAAAGGTGTTTTTAACTATGTACAAGAGATGTTTTCATCCGGCAGATATTCTTCTGCCAAAAAACTGCAATATGACAAAATGGAGCGTTGTGGCATGTGACCAGTATACTTCACAGCCTGAATACTGGGAAGAAGTTGAAAAAATTACTAACGGATGCCCTACTACTTTAAACATTACGCTTCCCGAAGTTTATCTTGAGGAAAGCGATGTTGAAAACAGAATAGAAAAAATCAACGAAAATATGAAAGAATACTCCGATATTTTAGAGGAATATCCATCATCACTTATTTACGTTGAAAGAACTTTAAAAAATGGCAGTGTCCGCCGTGGCCTTGTGGGCATGGTTGACCTTGAAGCCTATGATTTTTCAAAAGGCTCCACTTCACTCATTCGTGCAACGGAAGGTACTGTTTTAGACAGAATTCCGCCAAGAGTAAAGGTTCGTGAAAATGCAACACTTGAGCTTCCTCATATTATGATTTTAATTGATGACCCTGAGAAAACTGTGATTGAGCCAATAATTGCTTCCCCTGAAAAAAAGGTTATATATGATTTTGAATTAATGCAGGACGGCGGTCACATTAAAGGATATCTCCTTGACACAGATTTGGCTGAAAAAGTTCTTTCAGCATGCGATGCACTTGCAGATTTTGATGCTTTTAACAAAAAATATAACACCCCTTCCCTTCCACCTATGCTCTTTGCTATGGGTGACGGAAATCATTCTCTCGCAACTGCAAAAACATGCTACGAAAATCTTAAAAAAGAAATCGGCGAAGAAGCCGCAAAAAATCATCCTGCAAGATATGCACTTGCTGAAATCGTAAACCTTCATGACGCATCCCTCGAATTTGAAGCAATTCACAGAGTTGTGTTCGGAGTTGACGGAGAAAAACTTTTAAAAGAATTTGAAAACTATTTAAACGAGAATAAATCTGACAACGAGCCACAGAAAATTATAGCATGCCTTGGCGGTGAGGACAGAGAAATTATAATTTCAAATCCTCCTTCACCTATTGCCGCAGGAACCTTGCAGCATTTTCTTGATGAATATGTTCCCTCTGTCGGTGGCAAAATAGATTACATACACGGCGATGACGTTACAAGAGAGCTGGGAAACCGTGATGGTAACATTGGATTTATTCTTGAATCAATGCCAAAAAATGCTCTCTTTAAATCGGTTATTATTGATGGTGCACTTCCAAGAAAAACTTTCTCAATGGGTGAAGCGTGCGACAAACGTTTCTATCTTGAGTGCAGAAAAATAAAATAATTAGGAGTTTTTATGAACATACATAATGCCCAGATTACAATTTCGGCTGTAAAGCCTACGCAGTACCCACAGACAATAATTCCTGAAATTGCACTTGCAGGCAGGTCAAACGTCGGAAAAAGTTCATTTATAAATAAACTTTTAAACCGTAAAAATCTTGCCCGCACTTCATCCAAACCGGGAAAAACTGCGACCATTAATTTCTATAACATTGACAATGCATTTTTCTTTGTAGATTTACCGGGTTATGGATATGCAGAGGTTTCAAAAAAGGAACGTGAAAAATGGGCTGAAATGATAAACAGATATTTAAATTCCCGTGAACAGCTGGTTTTTACTTTTTTACTTGTTGACTCAAGGCACAAGCCGACTGCAGACGACATCTCAATGCATCAATGGATTAAGCATTACTACGGAAAAAGCATTGTAATTGCCACAAAGGCAGACAAGGTAAAAAAATCAAAGCTCCAAGAAAATATTGAAGTTATCAAGAAAACTTTGGCACTTGATGAGAATGATACTTTGGTAGTGTTCTCTGCTGAAAAAGGCACAGGAACAGATGATGCGTGGGGCATTATTAAAAATTTAATAGGATGTGAAGATTGATTATGAAAAAAATTTTAGTTTTTATGATGGTATCAGTTCTTTTATTTTCAGGATGTGCAAAAAAACTTACAACTCCTTCCGAAAGTCCATCCACTTCTGAAACTCAACTTGCCGACAAAATAAATGATACAACTTATGCGGGAAAAGTTACGGAAATTACTGACACTACCATTACAATTTTAATGAATGAAAAAACAAGCGAAACTTTTGACTTAAATGAAAAGGCAAAAAACGATATCCGAGTATTAGATATTAAAACTGACAAAAGAATTATAATTAACTTTGATTCCGCTGAAAACAGAAACATTACAGGAATTGAGGTTATTACAAGCGAATAAAGGTGGAAAAAATGACTTTTGAAAGTTGTTGTTTTACAGGTCATAGAGAAATCAAAGACGACATCAGGGCTATTGAGAAAAAGGTTCGCAAAGAAGTGCTGACTTTAATCAGCCGCGGTGTTACAGTTTTTTACTGTGGCGGTGCAATCGGGTTTGATATGCTTTGCGGAAAGATTATAATTGATATAAAAAAGTCTTTTCCTTCGATAAAACTTTATCTTGCCCTTCCCTGCACCGACCAGAATAAATATTATAACGCTTCGCAAAATGCAGATTATGAGTTATTAAAGCAGGAAAGCGATAAAATTTATTACGCATCGGACCACTACCATAGAGGATGTATGCATCTTAGAAACAGATTTATGGTAGACTCATCAAATTATGTGATAAGCTACTGCCAGAAAAACAGCGGCGGAACATTTTACACCATTAAATATGCAACTGAAAAAGATCGAGAAATTATAAGCATATAAAAAATAACCCCAAGGGCGTGCTTCTCAAAAGGATGTTTACGAAAAAAGCCGATTGAGAGAGAATTAAGTACAGTTATTGAAAAATAGCTGTACTTTTTCTTTTGCTCAAAAAGGCTATATGAAGTTAACACAAGGTATAAGTCGTATCGAAATGATACGGCTTTTTTATTTACCAGAAGGAGGAGCAATATGAAATATTATTTAAACAACCAATACAAATTGAGTAATCAATTTGTTATGCCAAACCAGATTATGCAGTTGGATTTGAATACAACTGCATTGGCAATATATTTTTATCTCAGGTACATTGAGGACAGAAAAACTTATCAGTGCTATCCGAGTTACAGAACTATTGGTAAGGCTCTTAAAATTGAAAGCAAAACTACAGTCGCTAAATATGTAAAAGAGCTTGAAGAAAAGTGTCTTATCTATACTGAACCGACAGAAATAATCTTGAAAAACGGTAAGAAACAAAACGGAAATTTGAAATATACAATCAGGCCTATACAGGATGCCGTTGATTATTTTCATCAGCAGCAGATGAAAAAATTTCAGGAAGATTTAGCTCGGGAAAAAGCCCAAAAAATGCTTGAAGAATATGATGAAAAGCATTCAAAATGAACTGCATATAAATCGTTTTGTGATTTACAATTTGGCTAATGCCCCTATTAAAATCTGTTATACATTAACCAAAGAAAAGGAATTTTTGATTTGAATAAAAATTATATTGAATAAAAAAGAATATACAAACTGGTCAAAATCATGCCAACGCCACAGCAGGTTTGAAAACGATAATTTTACGGTAAGGTAGTTACACCCCTCTGAAAGTTTAACATCCGATTGTGGCAACGCCACAGGGAGAGTAACACCTTAAAATCGATTCCGTGTACGCGATAGGATAAATCTATCGGATAATTGAATCTAAATGTGATTCTGAGCACAGGTTAGAACAGAAGTGTCGTAGATATTGGAAAAAGAAATGCAAAGCATGTGAAAATGATAAAATCACCGTCCGAAAATAGTCTCGATTTGACCAAAAAAATCGGCGGAATAAATTGAAGCAGGAAAAAGCACTGGTGTCGTAAACCGCCACCAGTCCGGTCAAACACCGACCGGCAGTGCCGTTCGGGTGGTGTCAAAAAACGAGAGTTGGTGCTGTTTTGGTGAAAATGACTTGACTTTTGCGATGGTTAAGCGATTCAGGTGGTGTTTTAGGCGGTGTCAGAGGTGTTTTTGAGATATTTGTAGCAATAGCTTACTAAACGAAAAAATGATACCCTATATCAAAAATCCTTCGTGGACTTATCTTAACTTGTGTGGTATGCTTTGTGTCGCAGGAGGTGAAAAAATATGGAAAAGCATATCACCTCGGGAAGTGTATTCATAACGAGAAAAGGTCAGCCAGTAGATAGACACTCGATATGGAAATCGATGAAACAATTGTGTGAGTGTGCAGGCGTATCAAAAGAAAAAGTGTTCCCACATAACCTCCGCCATTTGTTCGCGCGAACCTACTACTCACTGCAAAAAGATATCGTTCGCCTGGCCGACATTCTTGGCCACAGCAATGTAAACACTACCAGAATCTATACTATAGAAAATGGCTCAACCCACCGCAGGCAAATGCAAAGAATGGGACTTGTACGGATGCAAAATTAAAAAGCCACATAATCGGCATTATGTGGCAAAGTAATTAAAATATTTACCTAAATTCTACCACTAAAATGCAAAAAGGTCAATGTTCAGAGATAAATAGAATAAATTTATAAAATTTGCACATAGCAAATAGACCAATGAAAAAATTAAGACTCATTGGTCTGAGGCTCTTTTGAATTTGTGGTAACTGCAATCACCTGAAAGGGTGGTTTTTCTATTTCAGCCATCTTCGTTACCTACATAATGCCGATTATGTATGAAAAGGGGTTTGATGCAAGATATGCCCGATATAGATAAAGAAAAAACTTGTTGTTTCTTCGGTCACAGAAAGATTGATGAAACAGAAGAATTGAAAAATAAGCTATATGAAATTATTGAAAAATTAATTGTAAATGAAAAAATAGACACCTTCCTCTTCGGGAGCAAAAGCGAGTTTGACAGTCTATGCCTAAAAACAGCAACCGAACTAAAAGAGAAATATCCTCACATAAAACGGATTTATGTGAGGTCGGCATTTCAACATATTCCCGACTGGTATGAAGATAGCCTGCTTAAACATTATGAAGGTACTTACTTCCCAGAGCAGATTGAAAACTCCGGCAGAGCTTCCTATGTAGAGCGTAATCAGGAAATGATTAATCACAGCAAATACTGCGTGGTCTATTACGATGAAAATTATCTTCCACCAAGGCGCAAAAACAGCAAACGGGATTTATTCGATTACCAACCCAAAAGCGGAACTGCGGTTGCCTATGACTATGCTGTAAAAAAGAAAAAGAAACTTATAAATATATTTATAACAACTATATAACATAAGCCTCCAAAGAATTTCCTTTGGAGGCTTATGTTGTTAATCAGTTTTCTGCCAAAGACTCAAAGAACATTTTGTTTTTGAGCGATTCAAGCATTATTTTAGCGCTGCTTGCATTTGTCGCAAGCGGTATTTTTTGAACATCGCAAAGTCTTAAAAGTGCTGATACATCAGGTTCGTGAGGCTGTGCTGTAAGTGGATCTCTGAGAAATATAATCAAGTCAAGGTCACCATTTGCAAGCATCGCTCCAATCTGTTGGTCACCGCCTTCAGGTCCGCTTTTATATCTGAAAATATCAAGCTTTGTTTCACCCATAATGAGTGTTCCGGTTGTGCCAGTTGCAAACAGCTCGTGTTCGGAAAGAACATCCTTATATTTTTTGGACATGTCTAAAAGTTCCTGTTTCTTTTTATCGTGTGCAATTAATGCAATTTTCATTTGTATCACCTCAAAACTTAAAATGTAAACTTAAATGTATTCTTGAAAGTCTTTGGAATTTCGTAATATGATGGAAGGTCAGGTCCGCAAGACTTTGAACCAACGCCACGCATTGCAAGGTCAATACAAACATTTACGAAATCATTTTCTTCAAGTTCAAATGAATGTAATGCTTCACGGAGCTGTGCTGTTGTGAACGGATTTACAGAGCACGAGAACGGTCTTTCTGCAGTAACCTTAAATAAGTCTTTTACAGCAAGATATTTGCAAGCATAGTGGCTTCCTGATTCTTGAGGTCTGATATACTGTCTGTCATAGTTTTCTTCGGCAGAGCTTACATAGTAACCATATTCGCAAGCAACGTGTTTGTCAACATAGCTCTCGGTAGGACCGTAGCCAACATAAGAGAAGTTTCCTCTTGCTTTGTCAACACCGAATTCGATTCCGAAACGTGGGAAGCTTTCTACATAGTCAGCAAGCTTATACTCGATAGTCGCTGTAAGCTGATTTCCGGTAACTTCATACATCAGTTCAAACTCTGCAGCAGGGATAAGACAGTTTGCGGCAAGAACACCTTTGAACTTGTAGGAGTTTTCCGTTTTCTCGCAAGAGAAGATATGAGGTTTACAAGCATCAAGGTGACATCTATCAATCCAATGAGGAATGAGGTCACGGTCATTATCTGTATATCTTGTAATATTGAAATGTACGGGAGTTCTCAACACTTCTTTTCC
>JAZOQG010000039.1:0-9775 GCA_045656005.1 Clostridia bacterium | reverse complement strand
TGAAAGAAGTGGGCTCTGGAAAGCTGAAAGCTCTCTCTTTAAATCAGGCAAAACTGCAAGAGATTCACGAAGTCTCACTAAATCTCTCGCATTGGCACTTCCTAAAACTATCCTTCCCATAACTCTTTCAATATCAAGTATGTAAGAAAGGGTTTCACGAAGTTCTTCTCTTTGTCTCATACCATCTTTTAAAGCACCAACCGCCTCGTGTCTTTGCGAAATTTCCCCTGTATTTAAAAGTGGACGGAGCATCCAGTTTCTGAGTGTTCTTTTTCCCATTGGTGTTTTTGTTTTGTCGAGTACCCAGAAAAGTGTTCCCACCTTTCCCTTGTCGGAAAGGCTTTGAATTATCTCAAGATTTTTTATTGCACTGCCGTCAATCAGCATATATTGCTGCGAAGAATAAAACTGAGGCGCTTTAATGTGAGTAGGGTCAATCTGCTGAGTTTTTTCAACGTAAGACATTGCACTTCCCACCACGCGGATGCACCTTCTGTCAAGCCCTCCTACTATGCTGCCCTCAAAAAACTCATTTAATAATCTTTCAGTATACTCATATTCAAAATATGCATCATTATAAAGTGTGAGCATGGCATCAGTTTTGTTTTCAATATGCTCTTTTATTCCCTTGTGTTCCCAGGCAGCGAGATTTACTATAACCTCCGCAGGAGAAAATCTTGTAATCTCGTCAATTATTTTTTCGGGAGCACTTGAGCCTTCGAAAAATGTTGTCAAAACTTCTCCCGTTGAAACCTCACAAAATGCAACACTTCCCCCTTCTTCGCACAAAATGGCAGAACAAAGATAGTTTGTTGTTTTGTTTGCAAGATGCTCGTCATCCAAAATCGTACCCGGTGTTACAACTCTTACGACCCTTCTTCTCACAAGTCCTTTTGCAGTCGCAGGGTCTTCATCCTGCTCGCATATTGCAACCTTGTAGCCTGCAAGAATTAGTTTTGCAATATACCCGTCTGCCGAGTGAAAGGGTACACCGCACATAGGCGCTCTCTCTTCGAGACCGCAGCTTTTTCCCGTAAGGGCAATATTTAAAACTGATGATGCAATTTTAGCATCATCAAAAAACATTTCATAAAAATCTCCCAGCCTGAAAAATAAAATTGCATCCTTGTTTTCTTCTTTTATTTCCAGATACTGGCGCATCATAGGTGTTAAAGCCATTTTGTTACCTCTTCTCTAAATTCGTGTACTTTTTACCTTTTGCACCACTGATTTATAATTTCTCTTACCATAGGTGCACATACTGCACCGCCCGTATTTCCTGCATTTTCAACCATAGCACAAACAACGATTTGGGGATTTTCCGCAGGAGCGTAAGCTACAAACCATGCGTGGTCCAATCCACTGTTTTCCGCAGTACCCGTTTTGCCCGCAACCTTTATGCCGCTTACCGCCGCACCCGTTCCCGTACCGCTTTCAACGCATTTTTCCATCATTTTGCCTACACGCTCTGCCACTTCTCTGTCAATAGCACGTGATAAAATCTTTTCTCTATGTGTATAAACATTTGTGCCTGACGGCATAGCTGCACTTTCCACAATGTAAGGCACCATAATCTTTCCGCCGTTTGCTATCGCACAGCCTGAAAGTGCCATGTGCATTGGAGTTACAAGCAGGTCTCCCTGCCCCATACCCGACGCCGCAGTATTTGTTTTCTCTGTTGACTCAAAGCCTTTTGCAGTTGCTATTGAAAAATCAGTTTCAATTTTATCAAACATCATAAATCTCTCGGCAATATTTTTCATTTTACCTCTGCCGATTTCGTCAGCCAGAAGAGTAAAAACTACGTTGCTGCTCTTTGCAAAAGCTGTGTCAACATCTGTAGTTCCAAGACTCTTGCCATCGTAATTTACAAATTCATATCCGCTTATAATTACGCTTCCCTCATCCTCAAAGGTTTTGCCGTCAAGTCCTTCTTCGCTTGCAGCTGCCGCTGTCAGAATTTTAAAGGATGAACCGGGCTGATAAAGTCCCCCCGTAGCTCTCGGCAAAAATGGACTTTCGTCAGAAGAAGAAAGTTTGTCCCAGTTTTCACGAAGGGTATCTTCATTAGGGTTAAAATCAGGCTTTGACACCATTGCTTTTATAGCACCGGTAGAAGGCTCTATAGCAATTATACTGCCCTTTCTCACTCCCAAAAGCTTATAAGCGAGAGATTGGAGGTCATGGTCAATAGTTAAAATAACATCTGCTCCACGTTTTTCCTCACCGCTTAATAAATTTCGAAGATTTAATATATTACCCGAAGTATTTGTACCCATTATATAACCGTTAAAGTTTTTTTCTATACCGCTTCTGCCATAACGTGTGCTTGTATATCCGATAACGTGACTGTACATATTGTCATAAGGATATGCCCTCTCCTGTCCTTCTTCGCCCATATAACTTGTGGCAAGCACCTCTCCGTCAGAAGAGAGGATATCCCCCCTTTTGATTTTCAGTTCATTTACTATTGTTCTCGGATTTGACCCGTCATTTGCAAGTGATGGTGCACGAAAAACCTGAAAATAGGTAAGGTATATCACAAGCGACAAAAAGAGCATGGAAATTACGATGAATGCATGAATAATTTTTTTGTTAGATGACATCGCTGTTTTCACTCTCCTTTGCGGAAATTGCCTGCAAAATACCAAGGGCAACGAAGCACGCCGCAAGCGATGAACCGCCCGCACTTACGAAAGGTAACGTTATTCCCGTCATAGGAATAAACTTTGTAACACCGCCTATTATTATAAATGTCTGATACCCAAACATTGCCGCAAGCCCCAAAGCCACCGCCTTGTTAAAGGGATTTGTAGCTCTTAAGGAAATTTTAATTCCTCTGTACATCAGCAGGAAGAAAAGCATAACAACCCCGATAGCACCAATCATTCCAAATTCTTCACAAATTGCAACAAAAATAAAATCGTTTTTTACAAGTGGTACAAAGGATGGATTTCCCATTCCAAGTCCTGTACCCGTAAATCCACCTGATGCCATTGCATAAAGAGACTGCACAATCTGATACCCTAAACTTCCGGGGTCCTGAAAAGGGTCAAGCCAGATTGAAATTCGCTCCTGAATGTGCGTCATTGTTTTAATTCCCAAAAACGCACCCGCACCTGCACCGAAAATGTTTATTATAAAAACGGACTTTGAATTTCCGAATACATATTGCATGGTAAAGTAAATCAAAAAGTATAAAACAGCCGAGCCCCATTCTCTTTGAAGTACAAGAAAACCTAAAAATGTATATGCAATCACCATAATCATCATCTGTCTTTTGAAAGGTGATGCCATCCACTGATATAAAAGCCCTCTCCTTCTTTCATCTTCTTTATATGGCAATGTATAAAGTCCTGAAAGTGCCAGAATAAAGAAGATTTTAATAATTTCCGAAGGCTGAATTCCAATAGGTCCTAAACTAAGCCAGTTTTTCGCACCGCCAGAACTGCTGCCAAATAATAACGTAACCATAAAAAGAAGTATTGAAAATAAAATGTACCACATTATCATTTTGGGTCTGTGAAAAAAACTTTGTTTTTTGTAAAAAACATAAGTCACAAAAAATCCCGCCATACCTATGTAAAAATATAGTATCTGATTTTGTGCTACATCTGCACTTATCCTCAGCAGAAACATTATTCCTATTGTAAAAATCATGGAAACTACAAGAAAAAGATATTCGTCACCAAAAGAGCCGAACAAAATCACGGCATAGGAAAATAAAACTATCAAAAGCACCGCAAGCGAAGAATAAAGCACGGTACTGTCAAGCTCTGCATTTAAAAAATAAAGTATTCCAAACCCAAGTAAATTGGAGAGAAGCACCAGAAAAAGCGGTGCAAGCTTTGCAATTTTCCTCATCATATTCTTCCTCAGTCATTTTCTCTGTCCGTAACAAATATAAACGTAAGCTGCCCAAACCCTATCTTGTCACCATTTATAAGTTCAATAGGGTCGCCCTCAACCTTTTCACCGTTTAAGAGTGTTCCGTTTGTACTGCCCTCGTCTTTTAAAAAGCAGATTCCGTCCTGAAGCAGAATTTCTGCATGAACACTTGATAAAAACGGGTCGTCAATTTTTATTTCGCATTGACGGGAACGTCCTATTTTAACATCAGCCTTTATTTCATAGCTTTCGCTTACAGGAAATTTAAGACTTGACCTTATATTTAAAAGCTTTAAATATGTCCCCGAATGTACGCCTGCCGTCTTCTTTTTGAGCATAACTGCAATGTCGGAATTTACCATTTTTATTATGGCAATTATAAACAAATATACAAGTAACACAAAAAGTATTGAGAATAATTTCGGAATTAAATTTAAAATGGAAATCACCGCCTGTTTTTCGTAAAATGATATACTAATCTAATATATATTTTACATTCAAAAAGAGATTATGTCAACAAAAACTTAAAGGGAATGTAAAAATACATTCCCTTTAAATTTTTATACCAGCATATTGTTTTCTATCTCATCTTTCTTATCTCTTCCCATAAGCTCACGCACCATGTCAAGCGGCTTCATATTTTCGAATAAAACCTTATAAGATGCATCAACTATAGGCATTGAAACTCCATATTTTTCTTTGAGCTTATAAGCACCTTCTGCGGCATAAACGCCTTCAACAACCATCTTTACTTCTTCCTGCGCTTCTTTTGCAGTCATGCCTTTTCCTATCAGTATGCCTGCCCTTCTGTTTCTAGAGTGCATACTCGTGCATGTAACAATAAGGTCGCCTACACCCGTAAGTCCTGCAAAGGTGTGAGGATTTGCTCCCATAGCTACTCCAAGCCTTGTAATTTCCGCAAGTCCGCGTGTCATAAGTGCGGCTTTTGTGTTGTCACCAAAACCGAGCCCGTCGGAAACTCCTGCACAAAGGGCAATTATATTTTTAAGAGCTCCGCCAATTTCAACACCTATTACATCGCAGTTTGTGTAAACTCTGAAATAGTCCGTCATAAACACATCCTGAACGAGTTTTGCAATTTCCTCGTCACGGCACGCAGCAGTAACCGTAGTCGGAAGTCCTTTTCCTACCTCTTCGGCATGTGAAGGTCCGCTTAAAACAGCAATTGGATTTTCTTTAAGATTTTCCTCCAGCACCTGGCTTAAAAGTTTTAAGTGTTTGTTGTCAAATCCCTTTGCAACATTTACAACGGGTACTCCCGCCTTCGCATATGCTGAAAACTCTGCCGAAGTTTTGAGTACTGCATGAGACGGAACGGCAAATAAATAAAGGTCTGCATCAGCCGCTTCTTCGAGACTATAGGAATATCTTATGCTGTCGCAAAGTTTAACGCCTTTAAGACAAAGCACATTTTCTTTATTTTCTCTTATACTGTCGCTCTCTTCCTTTTGCCAGGACCAAAGGAGAACATCAAAGCCTTTTTTTGCAAGAAGGTTTGCCAGAGCGCATCCCCATCCGCCTGAACCTATAACTGATATTTTTTGAATCATTACTCTGCCTCCTGCTTTTTCTCACCAAGTTTTCTTTCAGTTCCTTTTATAAGCCTTACTATATTTCCTCTGTGGCGGAAAATTGCCAAAAGTCCAAGCGCGAGCATAAGTGCAAACACTTTTCCGTTACCCTTTTCAAATATAAGTGAAAATACAGGCACCAAAGCCGCTGCTGTGACAGAGCCAAGTGATACATATCTGGTAAGTGCCATAAGCGCTATCGCAACTACAAAAGCACAAAGTGCAGAAAGAGGTGAAATCATAATTATAACTGCAAATGATGTCAAAATTCCTTTTCCGCCCTTAAACCCGAAGTAAATGGGGAAATTGTGTCCCAAAACCGCTCCGAGACCTGCACAAAGAGCTGCTTCTTCGCTATTTAAAATATATCTTGCAATTAAAACTGCCAAAATTCCCTTTAAAACATCAAAAAGCGTTACAAGTGCCGCAACCCCTTTTCCATAAGTACGCAGAGTGTTCGTTGCTCCTGCATTACCGCTTCCGTGACGTCTTATGTCGTCGCCCTTTAACTTTGAAATAATAATTGAAGCATTAATGCTTCCAAGAAGATAGCCGATTATAAGTGATAATATATTAATCATTTTTGTCCTTGTTCCTTTCCCTTATTATAAACCTTACAGGCGTTCCCTCAAGTCCGAATGTTTCCCTTATTCTATTCTCAAGATAACGTATATAGGAAAAATGTGCGAGTTCTCTGTCGTTTACAAATAAAATAAATGTAGGTGGCTTTGTTGATGCCTGAGTCATGTAATAAATCTTAAGCCTTTTTCCTTTATCTGAAGGAGGCTGAAGTTTTGTTGTAGCATCAACTAAAATGTCATTTAGCACACCCGTTGAAATACGCATGCAGTTTTGCTCGTTAACATACTTGATTTTTGAAAAAACCTCATCAATTCTCTGCCCTGTCTTAGCCGAGATAAATATAATGGGAGCATAAGTCATAAAACTCAATTTGTCCATCACACTGCGCTTATACTCACTCATTGTCTTTGTTTCTTTTTCTATGGCATCCCATTTGTTAACAGCGATTACAACACCTTTTCCTGCCTCATGTGCAAAGCCTGCAATTTTTGCATCCTGCTCACTTACACCTTCCGCCGCATCAATCATAATAATCGCAACATCACTTTTTTCAAGTGCCGCCAAAGACCTCATAACACTGAATTTTTCAACACTGTCATAAATTTTGCTTTTTCTTCTTATTCCTGCAGTGTCAATTATAACATAATTTGTTCCGTCTTTTTCAAAATAGGAGTCAATAGCATCACGGGTTGTTCCCGCAACGTCGCTTACTATAACTCTGTTTTCTCCCAGAATTTTGTTTACGAGTGAGCTTTTTCCCGCATTTGGCTTTCCTAAAACTGCGACCTTTATGCTGTCGTCATCCTCTTCTTCGCCTTCAGCTTCGGGAATAAATTTAAAAATCTCATCAAGTAAATCTCCCACGCCCATACCATGGATTGAAGAAACAGGAAACGGCTCCCCAAGACCTAAATTATAAAACTCATAAAGTGCCATAGGAGGCTCACCAGGAGAATCCACCTTGTTGCACGCAAGCACAACAGGCTTTGAAGATTTCTGGAGCATTGTGGCAACATCCATGTCAGCGGCAGTCACCCCGTCTCTTACATCTACCACCATTAAAACAACATCTGCCGTGTCAATCGCAATTTGCGCCTGCGCACGCATCTCTCCGAGTATCACGTCGCCATGGTCAGGCTCGATACCACCCGTATCAACCATTAAAAAATCTCTTCCGCTCCACTGTGCGTCAGCATAAATTCTGTCACGGGTGATACCGGGAGTATCTTCAACAATTGAAATTCTTCTCCCTGCTATTTTGTTAAAAAGAGTTGACTTACCAACATTTGGTCTGCCCACTATTGCAATTATAGGTTTACTCATAATCTACCTCGTCAATTATTTTTTTCCATAAATCCCCGCCCGTGCAATCGCTTACCGATATTTTGCACGAAAGTGCTTTTTCAATATCAGAAACCGTCACATCGTCAAGAAATAAATCCGTATTATCCTTAAGCATAACAGAAGGAATTAAAACCCTCTCCGTAATCTTTTCGCCCTTAAGCTGATTTATAATGTCGCCGCCCACCACGAGACCTGCAACAGTGATTTTTTCACCAAAAAAGTCGTTTCTTATGGCTTTTATATGTATTTTAATGCCTTCATAGCGTTTCATGGCAATTTCTGCAAGATGACGCATAAGCCCTTCTGCCGCCATGCCTGTTATAATTGTAACCTCGGTGTACTTTTTCGGAGAAGTTTCGAGTGCCTCTTTAAATTCCTCCTCCAAATTCCGCATAAGACCAACGCCGTTTTCTATTTGATAATACCCTTCATAATATTCGTCACAAGGTATCTCTTTTCCTGCATTTAAAAAGAATTCGTCTGCGGCATATATAAATCTTGTTCCTATTTCAGAAAGCAGTTTTTCCTGCCACTTTGACACAATATCTAAAATTTCAAGACTGCTTTCCCTGTCATAAGGCGTAGCCTCAAAAAGCCCCTCACGAAACTTCGTCATTCCCATCGGTACTACCGAAACACTCGTAACATAAGGATAAAACTTTGCTAAACCCTTAATTGTTTCGCATAAATTTTCCCCGTCATTTATTCCTCTTACTGCAACTATCTGGCAGTTCATATGTATTTTTCCGTTTTTAAGTTTTTCCATCTGCTTAGGCAGTTTTGCTGCGGCAGGATTTTTGAGCATAAATACACGAAGATCTGGATTCATAGTATGTACGGAAATATTTATAGGCTCTATATGCATCTCGATTATTCTGTCAATTTCCTCATCAGTCACATTTGTTAAGGTTACATAGTTTCCTGTAAGATATGAAAGACGCGAATCGTCGTCTTTAAAATATAAAGGCTTTCTCATTCCCTTTGGAAGCTGGTCAATAAAGCAGAAAATGCATTTGTTTTTGCAGCTTTTAGCATTTCCCAAAAGCGCACTTTCAAACTCTACACCCAAATCTTCAAGATAAGGGTTTTCAATTTCTATAATTTCCAACTCTCCCGAGCATATAACCTGAAGCTCAACTTCCTCTGCTGCAAAGTAAAAACGCATGGAAAGCTCGTCCTCAATTTCATGCCCGTTGCACTTTAAAATTATGTCACCTTCCGAAAGACCAATCTCATCGGCAATACTTCCGGGTAAAACCTTAAAAATTTTTGCGCCCGTCATCTGAGTCTCTCCTTTAAGCTTCTGTCAATTTCACGCTCCGCAGATTTCTTTGCCGCATCCGCTCTCTTATCATATAGCTTTTTACCCTTGCAAAGACCAAGCGAAACCTTAACGTGACTTCCCTTCCAGTAAAGAGAAAGGGGGATTAGAGTACATCCATCTTTCATAACCGCACCGAAAAGCCTCATAATTTCTTTCTTGTGCATTAAAAGTTTTTTTATTCTCATAGGGTCTTTGTTGAAAATATTCCCCTTTTCGTAAGGGCTTATGTGCATTCCATGAACAAACATCTCGCCGTTTTTTATATCTGCAAAACAGTCCTTAAGGCTCACTTTTCCCATGCGGACACTTTTTACTTCTGTGCCGAAAAGCTCAATGCCCGCCTCATATTTTTCTAAGATAAAGTAATCATGAAAAGCCTTTTTGTTTTGTGCTATCACTTTTTGTTCCATTTATGCCTCCCAAGCAAAAAATCTATATATCCTGCCTCAACGTCTACCGAGGCAACTAAAATTTTAACCTTGTCACCTATCCTGAAGGTGCCTTTCTTTCTCTCTCCGCGAAGTTCTAAATGCTCCTTGTCAAAAACATAAAAGTCCCCTTCAATGTCCTCCGCTCTCACAAGGCCCTCAATTCCGTTTTCAAGCTCTGCAAAAAATCCAAAACTTGTAACAGAGGAAATTACCGCTTCAAATTCTTCTCCGATGTGCCTTTCCATATATTCGCACATTTTAAGCCTTACAGCGTCTCTCTCTGCCCACTCTGCTTCACATTCCCTTTCAGAAGAATGTTTTGAAACTTCTTCTAAGCGTGATGCACTTTCTTTTAAATCACCGCCATGAAGACTTTCTTTTATAGCTCTGTGACAAAAAAGGTCAGGGTATCTTCTTATGGGCGAAGTAAAATGGCAGTAATAAGGTGCTCCAAGCCCGAAATGCCCCAGATTTTCACCGTCGTATCTTGCCTTTGCCATTGAACGCAAAAGGAGAGTGTTAATTGCTCTTTCCTCCGGTAACCCTTTTATATTTTCAAGAAGCGACATAAGCCTGCTTCCTGTAGCTTTCCCCGGTATTTTCAAACCAAACAG
>JAZOQG010000038.1:0-24201 GCA_045656005.1 Clostridia bacterium | reverse complement strand
ACGATCCGACTTGTGAGTATGTGAGCAGTTTATAAAAATCGCACCCACCTCTATACCGCACTTCTCCGAGATAAATTTTCTATATCTGTCGCACTGCTTTGCAGACATCATAAGTATGTCAACACCAAGTATAACGGCCTTTTTCTCACCATCATCAAATGCTGCAGCACTTACATAAAGGTCGTCAAGCACACCTTTAGCATTTCTTTTTTCATAATAGCCCGAAATTGCAATTCCCATTTCGGGGGTTATACATTCTCTTGCAAATCCTGCTTTCATTTTATTTCCTTTCCGAGAACACAAATTCTGTTCCACCGTCTTCATTGTAGTATTTAAGTTCAAAATCGAAACCGCTCTCATCTGCTATTGCCTTATAAAGAGTTCTTGTCTCTTCTATGTAGCACTCCGTAGGTTCCTGTCCCAAAGAATGCATATATTCAATTACAGGACTTTTTGAAACCGTAACCGTAAGTTTTCCGTCTTCCAGAGTGCAACTTAAAAGTTCGCTGCTTTCCTCAATTTCGTAAACCTTTTCAATCCATGTTTTAAGCGCAGGGAGACCCTCTTTTTTAATTTTCTCAATCTGCGGTGCGTAATAATATTTAACATAGTCGCACAAAAACTCTATTAATGTTTCGTATCCATATTTGTCCTTGCAATATTTAAGCGCATTATCGCCAAGAAGATGAAAATCGCGGTGAAGATATTTGTTATCCTCTGTTTTCATGTCGATAACCTGAACATTTTCTTTGCCTTCGAACATTTTCTTTGCATCTTCATCAGAAATATTTCTCCAGTCAAAGGAAGGCTCTTCTCCCTTCATAAAAAGCATGGAGCGGCAAGCGGCATTACTGATTTCGCTGTTGTCTCTTATGTATTCAACTCCATATTTTTCCAAAACCCTCGCGTAAATCACGTTACAATGTGAGCAGTAATCATAGTAAGGCTCCACATGCTCTAAAGCATTGAGCATTCCTCTTGAAGGACAATGGCGCATATGACCGTATTTGAATTTTTTGCTGTTTTCATTTACCTGAAAAAGGTCGCACGCTTCTTCTGTAAGAGTGTGTCCCCAGTAAGCCTTGGCGCCTTCATATCCGCCGAGTTTTTCGCATTTATATGCAAGAGAATTGGGGTTTGTTTTGTCACCGATGCTTGTATCGGAAATATGAATCCAGTATTCCATTACTGCATCATGACCGCCCAATTTTTCAAGAAATTTGAAAAATTCGCTGTAAAGAGGGATAAATTCAGTACATGAAATCATAGTTTTTCTCCTTATATTTCACCGATTTTTCTGAGTGCTTCTTCTGTTAATTTAAGTGCTTCCTCTGTTGGTGCAGGCATATAATCCTGATGGAATTTACCCTCGCATCCGAGTAGATTCATGCAATGTGTAAAGCATGTTAAAAGAACAGAGCTTTTCGCCATAGTATCGCGGAGATACAAAATGTTGTCAAGATATTTTCTTGCACCTTCAAAATCCCCTGCATTGATGCAGTCATACATTTTTCTGCCGTTTTTAGGTGTGCATGAGAACATTCCGTCAAGATTTTTGTCAATGCCCATCATGTTTGCATAGTCAAAGCTATCAAGACCGCTGTAAAGACATTCAAAGTTCTTTTCAGGATATTTTCTTCCGATTGCCTGAATCATTTCCCAGTCAGCAGTTTTAATACCTTTGATGTTGGGGTGCTTTATAAGAGTATCAATTACAGGCAAAGTTACTTTGTATTTAACTGTAACTGCAAGGTCGTAAATATAAATCGGATATGGTGATTTATCTGCAATAGTTAAAAACCAGTTAATTGCAGCAGCATCATTTGGTGCACCATAGAAAGGTGTTGTAAGAACAACGCCGTCAATCTTAGCACCTGCCATTGCATCAATTTTTTCCATAACCTTTACAATAGATGTGTCCATAGCACCAACAAAAAGCGGAACCTCTCCGCCTACTTCGTCTGCCGCCACACGAACAATCTCCTTGTAAGCAGAAAGCTTTACAGTAGCCTCTATTCCCATACTTCCCATAACCAAAAGACCTGAAGCTCCTGCTTCAATCTGCTGGCGTATGTGTTTGCGAAGTGACTCTTCAACTAAATTACCATTTTCATCAAGGGGTGTTCCAAGTGCAGTGTAAAAACCTTTTTTAAGCATTTTTTGTTCCTTCTTTCTTTAACATTTAAAGTTCTTACCGAAATTATAATACAAGAATTGCCCTTTTTCTATATATGTTTGGGACAATTTTAAAAAAACATGTCCATTTTTTGCAAAAAACAGACATGCTTATTTCTTTATTTATTATTTTTTTTAAATGCACCGACGCATAAAAGGCAAATTGCAATTCCGCCCGCGGACAATACTGCCCAGAGTAAAACTGTTATCTGCCAGTTATAAATTTCGGCAAATTTTGCTATAAGGTAGGTTGATATACTGCTCCCGAGATATGACACAAAATTAAAAACACCTGAAACCAGGGCAACATTTCCCGTCTTTTCAAATCTTCCGGGAATCATGCAGATAAGCATTAAGTTTACCCCGTGCATGCACCCCGTTATAATTCCTGCAAGAATAACGCACACCATTGGGTTTCCGCTATAAACAGCTGAGAGCAAAAATGATGCAAAGGCCGCCGTCAGGAAAAATGCCGATGCACACAAAATCTCATTTTTAATAAACTTTCTGTGTATGAATCCTCCTGCCTTATACGAAATTATGCTGAAAATGGGAATTGTTACTGTTACAAGAATTGAAAGTGAGGAAGGAAGATTATATACTTCCTTTATAAACGAAGGTGTCCATGTGGTTATTCCGTCTTTCAAAATGCCCTGAATACAAATTGCAATGCATATTCCAAAGAGCATAAAAAGTGTCATGGTGCCCATTGAGGATTTTGTAAAATTCCCGCGAGGCTCTAAAACGGCAGTTTCAGTCTCCGCTCGCCTGCCCTCATAAAAATGAATTTTTGTTTTCCACCATAAAGTCATCAAAATTCCAACACTTCCGCAAATCATAAAAATCATTTTGTAGGACATTACAGAAAGCAGAAGCGGTGCTATAATATACATTCCGACAGTTGCAACATTACTCGCAACCGCAATTGAAACGCACGAATTTTTATAGCCCTGGATATCAAGATAATCAGATGTTATTTTTGCAAGAGAAGGCCACATTATTGCTTGTGCAAAACCGTTTAAAAACCATGTGACAGTCATCAGCGTCACATTGCCCGAAAAAAACAACATAAAAAAGTTTAAAACCGAGGTTTGGAGCATTCCCCAAAAAATCATCTTAATACTGCTCACCTTGTCCCCTATTATTCCGAAGATAAGCTGACCGAGTCCGTAAGAGACAAAAAGTGCAGTTGTGATAAGAGATGCAGAACTTTTTGTTATACTTTCGACCTCAATTATTTCCGAAATCAATGCCGAGAAATTTATTCTTGTTATGTAGCTTGCCGCATAAAGGAAACAACAAAGCATCACAAAACCCGATATATCTTTGGGGTTTTTAAGTTTTCTGTTCACAAAAGGCTCTCCCCATTCCATAATTCGGGTTTATCTATAGAAAGAAGTTTTAAAACGGTCGGAGCAACATCCCCTATTTCGGCAGAGTATAGCTTTTCAGTAAAATTGCACACTCTGTTCATAATAATAGGAATTATGTTGTCACTTGGCACGTCGCCTGTGAAAATTTTGTCATGCCCGCCGTGGTCGCTTATTACCATAAGTTTTCGAAGCGGGAACTGTTCTCTTATCTTCTCTATACATTCAAACGCTTCGTAAACCTTTTTAAGATATTCCTCGCTCATAAATCCATATTTATATCCCGCCTCTTTAACACCCTTGAGATATAAAACCGAGAAATCGCATTTTTCTTCCTTTATATACTCAGAAAAACTTTCTGCCTCCTCAATGCCCTTTTCAAAAACGCAGTAAGTCTTTCCGTTTTCAGAAAGCACATCAAAAATACTTTTCCCTGAGTCTTTCTTAAAAAGTGCACTTTGTATTTCATTTTCATTTTGAGTAGGGATACTCTTTGAGCAAACATTTGCCGCAGAAGTATTAAGAAGCGTTTTGACATAATCGTGTCCGCAAAGCCTTAAGGCATCAGAGCACATTCCGCCCACGATAATTAAAATCACCCTTGTTTTCATAAGTTAAACCTCTTTTTACAAAATCTCCGTAAGAAGTTTTTTTGCCGTCTCAATAATATCCTCTGCAACAGATGCCTTATAGGGAGAGGTTCTCGCTTCGTATCCGCCCTCGTCATAAGCACTTTTTACGGGGAAATACCCTTCGTTTCCGTTTGTAAGCGCACAGGGCATTATAAGTCCGTACCCTGCAGTTTTCTTAATCTCAACACCGATATCCGTAAAAGGCTCACCCGGTATTCCCAAAAGTGCCACCTCGCCTATTCTTACTCCTACTATATCAAGGTCAAAGTGGTCTGCTCCGCCTTCCATTTTGCACATACGAAGAGCTTCGGCAACAACTGTTGTAAGCTCCATGGCTGTGTATGGGATTTCGTCATCTCTTCCTGCATCGTGAAGCATTTTGTATTCTCTTGCTTTGGGCATATCTTCCTCGGAAGGAAGGTTTGCAGGAATTTTTGCAGTTTTGTGAAGAATTTCGAGTTTTTCAACGGGAGTATAGTAAACCTTGTCATAAACCTGCAAAATGCAACCTGCAAGTGCACGGCCTACAAAACGTGCCATGCCTGGACTTTTCATTTCGTTGTCAAAGCTAATCTCGGTGTCGTTTAAGTCTCCGTCTTTTGGATAAACGTTTGTACTTCCCACATCACCCTCTGCACCTGCAAATACCATACATTTTACATTATCGAGTGCACTTTCTATTGTTTTACGTGTCCAACCGGGCCAGTCAGCAGAAATCATTTCTCCGCCAATAGTATCGGCATGAAGTCCGTAGTTTAAAAACACAATGCTCTCCCCGCCTTCTCTGTCAAAGCGGACAACATGCACCCTTCTGTCAAGCTCGCCGATAGGGTAATCAATATTCTCGTCACCCACGGGCGGACATGTCATTGTAGTGCCGTCCTTCATTTTGTATCTTCTTATGTAAGAAATTTTGTCAGGTGCATAAGCTGTGGCATAACCCATCTTAGCTTCCTTCATGTCAAGAAGAGAAAGTTTTACTGCATCGCAAAGTCTTTCACCCAAAAACTCAGCATATTTTTTTACAGGCTCTTCGTCTGCCTCGAACATATCTGTAACCTTTATAAGAGGACCTGTGTGAGTGTGAGATGCACAAATAAAAATATTGTCTTTCGATATTCCTGTTTCCTTTTCTATTTTTTCGCAATAGCCTTTAAGTATATCACTGTCAATTCCTCCGTTGTCAACTGTAAGTATTGCCACCGTTTTTTCTCCGAGAGAAAGCGTAAGTGCAGCGGCTTCAATATCATCTAAAATACCTTTCGCAAATCTTGGAACATAGTAGCCGTATATACCTATCCCCAAAGTAGGATTTATATTAACTTTTCCATAACCTGCTTTAAATTTGTTCATAAAAATCAGCCTCCTTTTTCATCATTAAATTTTACCATAATATCAACCTTTTTGTCAAGCATGTATATATTTCTCAAAAACGGTAAAAATAGAAGAAGAAATGGAGATTGTTATGAAAAATAAAAAAAATTTTCTGCTTATATTATTAGTATTATCCGCTCTTTTTCTTTGCACAACCTTTCTGGAAAGTTCGCTCACTCTCCGAAATGGTCTTTCCGAAAAACTTATAAGGCTTCATGTGCTCGCAAACAGTAATTCCGAAGAGGACCAGGCACTTAAATTTTCTGTGCGTGACAGAATTTTAATGGAAGGAAAAGAAATTTTCAGAAAAGCATCATCACCGAATGACTGCCAAACACTTCTTCTGGAAAATATTCCTTACCTCGAAAGTGTTGCAAAAGACGAAATTAAAAAGAGGGGTTTTTCCTATGATGTCAAAGTTTCCCTCGGTGAATACTTTTTCCCCATGAAAACATATAACTCCTTCTCCCTTCCTGCAGGAAATTACAGCGGCGTCAGGGTGGAAATAGGAAAGGCGGAAGGGCAAAACTGGTGGTGCGTAATGTATCCCCCTTTATGCTTTACCGATTCCGCTCTCTCTTTAAACACCTTAAAGGAAAATCTCACCCCGTCTGAGATGGACCTTATCACCACAGAGGAAGGCTTCAGTATAAGATTTAAAATAGTAGATTATTTTTCAAAGTCCGTAAATACTATAAAAACAGCATTGAAAAAATAATGCTTGACAATTTTTGTATTTTCAGTTAAAATAAAACTACGGTTGGACGGAAATTTCCGTTTTCAAGAATCGGCTTTTTGGGTGGAGAGCTATATAGTAGCTCCCTGCCCTTTTTTTATTTCAGGGATGTCAAAATAGTCCAGAACGCAAAAAGGCAAAATGAATAATAATGTTTAATCAATATAATTTTTAATTTTTTATTTTTGATGAAAAATCAAAAATGATTTTTCTGAATTTTAAAGCCTTTTTGCTACAAACAACCTTCACCTCTCGAAGTATAACAATACATCTTCGGGTTCAGTTTGTTCGTTCTGAAACTATTTTCCCTATCCCTAATACAGTAGGAGGGATTTATAATGAAAAAAGATACTAAAGTTACTCTCATTTTCTTTGGAGTTGCACTTGTAGCATTAATAGTTTTAGCCGCAATAATGAGATAAAAAACTATTGATATTTTTTCCCGGACGTGTTAATATTAACCTATAGTAAAGTTTTAGAGGTTTAATATGAAAAAATTTGGCGGCGACTTTTTAAAAATTTTAATACTTGGACTTTTGTTTATTGTGGCATGGAAAATAATTGACATTTCTGCAATATGGGGATTTATTTCCTTTTCTGTAACTATTCTGATGCCATTTATTTTCGGCGGGGTAATTGCTTTTTTCACGTTCCGCCCGTCAAAAAAGCTGGAAGAAGCACTTTTGATGAAATTCGGCAAAATAAAAAAGGGTACTGCACGAACGATAAGCGTCGTGTCAGTATATCTCATTTTGATTGCGCTCATTTCCATTGTGCTTCAGTTTTTTATTCCTGCAATTTACAAAAATATTCAGGACTTTGTGGCAAATTTACCCGCGTACTTTCAGAAACTGGACAAGCTTTTAAAGGATTTTGAGATTATTTCAAACCTCAACATCTCACAAAAGATTATGGATGCAGCAAATTCATATCTCAATTTTGATATGATGGGACGTTTTGTTGGGGTTTTAAGCTCTGTGGCAAACTCAATGCTCAATTTCCTTTTGGGAATTATATTGTCAATGTATATTTTAATTGAACGCGATTCGCTTTCCGACCTTTTTAAAACATTGGCAAAATTCGTTTTTAAGGACAGAAAGTCTACAACACTTGCTATATACACAGGAAAACTCGTTGAAATTTTCAATTCCTATTTCGTAAGCCTCTTGCTTGATGCAGGGATTGTGGGAAGTATTTCGGCAGTTTTTCTCTACTTTTTCCATGCACCATACCCTTGGCTTTTGGGACTTTTGGTGGCAATCGGCAACATGATTCCATTCTTCGGTCCGATAGCGGCGGCAGGTGTAGTTTATCTTGTGTGCGCAGTTGTTATGGGACCTTTGCCCGCACTTTGGGCACTCATTTTCCAGATTATCGCAGGGCAGATAGATTCCAATATAATTCAGCCGCGTCTTGTTGGCGGAAGTGTGGGAATAAGTCCCTTGTGGGTAATTTTTGCAGTTACGTTCTTCGGTGGACTTTGGGGAGCTGTCGGCATGATTTTGGGTGTTCCGATTGTAGCTTCTGTCCGTCTTTTGTATCTCGATTACAAGGAAGACGGTAAGCTCGACGGCAATCTCCCCGACAATGCTTAAAAAAAATAAACTTTTTTTAAAAAAAGTCTTGCATTTAGAGGAAATTTGTGTTAGAATATCATGTAGTCATTAATTAGTTGGAGGTGAAATACATGCCAAATATTAAATCTGCTAAAAAAAGAGTTAAAGTTATCGCTAAGAAAACCCTTAGAAATCAGATGGTAAAATCAGCTCTCAAAACTGCTATAAAAAGATTTGACGCTGCCCTTGATTCTCACGACGGCGCAGTTGCAAAAGAAACCTTCCGTTTTGCAGTTAAGAAGCTTGATCAGGCTGTTGCAAAAGGTGTTTTAGCTAAAAACACTGCTTCCAGAAAGAAAGCTCAGCTTGCTAAAAAGCTCAACGCAATGGTAGCATAATTTAATGATTTTTCCACTGTCTTGCAAAAGCAAGGCAGTATTTTTTTGCATAAATTTCAAAAAATTGCAGAAAATAGTGCAAGGTGATTTTATGATTGGAACGATTTTCAGTATTATTGCAGGTGCCGCAATGAGCTTTCAGGGAGTACTAAATACCGCTCTCTCAAAAAAAATAGGTCTTTTTGAATCTAATGCCTTCGTTCAGGGAACGGCCTTTGTGCTTTCTCTTATTGTAATGCTTATTTTCGGCAAAGGCTCTTTTGCGGAAATTATGTCCGTAAACAAAATTTATCTTACAGGCGGCATAATAGGTGTTTTAATTACCGTTACGGTTATGCTTTCGATTAAAGGACTCTCCCCCACAATTGCGATTTCCATTATTCTGATTTCTCAGCTTGTAACCGCCGCACTTATTGACTATTTCGGACTGTTTGGTGCAGAAAAGGTTTCATTTGGAATTACAAAATATATTGGAATTGCGCTGATGGTAGCTGGTGTCATACTTTTTAAGCGTTAATCATACATCCCCCTTTTTTAACATATATTTAAAGGGGGTGTGTTTGTGAACTATGCGTCGGCTTTAAGCGTTTTTATTTATTCAGGTTGTCTTTTTTTAATTATTTTGCTTTTCCGCTTTTTATGGAACCCAATAAAACTTGTGTTAAGGTTCTTTCTTCGCACCGCACTTGGATGCAGCTTGATAATTTTAATAAACACCCTCTTTTCACAAAGTGCTTTTCAAATTGCCATAAATCTCATAACGGCACTTATATGTGGCTTTTTGGGAATTGGCGGAGTAGTGTTTCTTGCAATGTTTAATATTTTTTTGTAAAAATAAGATTTTTTTGTAAATAATACTTGATTTTTGCTTAATGTTATAGTATAATATATCTGTTCACATGCCGGTGTGATGGAATTGGCAGACGTGCCGGACTCAAAATCCGGTGGTAGCGATACCGTGTCGGTTCGACCCCGACCACCGGTACCAATAAATTTAAGGCTAAATAAAATTTTAGCCTTAAATTTACTTGACAATGCGAAGGATTTGTGCTATAATATGCTTCGTTGTGATGCGGAGAGGTGTCCGAGCGGTTTAAGGAGCTGGTCTTGAAAACCAGTGACTCGAAAGAGCCGTGGGTTCGAATCCCACCTTCTCCGCCAGTTTTTCCCTTATCCGTAAACAAGGGATTCGAAGCCTGAGAGGGCTATGACAAACATCTTAATAATTTTATGGAGAAGTACCCAAGTAGGTCGAAGGGGCTCCCCTGCTAAGGGAGTAGGCTGGGAAACTGGTGCGAGAGTTCGAATCTCTCCTTCTCCGCCATTCGTATGCACAATGTATGCGAAGAAAAACGTAGTGGTTTTCACTACGTTTTTTTGTATAATTTATCGGCAAAAATATTATAATATATTTTGTGATATGTTTTTAATTTTGCCGATAACGGCAATTTTGCAGGAGGTAATTATGAATTATTTGTCTGTTTCCGAAATGGCAAAGCGTTGGAATATGTCCGAGAGAAGCATAAGAAATTATTGTGCCCAAAATCGCATTGACGGAGCGTTTTTAACAGGTAAAACCTGGAATATTCCCGAAAATGCCGAAAAGCCTGAAAGAATTAATAAAAAAGGGCTCAGACCTTATTTCCTTATTGATATATTAAAAAGAGAAAAACGCTCAAAGCTTATGGGCGGAATTTATCACAAAATTCAAATAGAACTTACCTACAATTCGAATCACATTGAGGGCAGTAAACTTACTCACGACCAGACAAGATATATTTTTGAAACAAATACTGTAGGGGCAGAAAACGATGCACTCAATGTTGATGATATTATAGAAACTGCAAATCATTTCAAATGTATTGATATGATAATTAACAGTGCAAATTTTAAGCTTACGGAAAAATTTATAAAAGAGCTTCACTTTACTTTAAAATCAGGAACATCAGATTCAAGAAAAGATTGGTTTAATGTTGGTGAGTATAAAAAACTTCCAAATGAAGTTGGCGGAAAAGAAACTGCAAGTCCTGAAACTGTTGCACAGAAAATCAAAGACTTGTTAAAATCTTATAATCAAAAGAACGAGCATACATTGGAAGAAATTATTGATTTTCATTACAAGTTCGAAACCCTCCACCCCTTTCAGGATGGCAATGGCAGAGTAGGAAGACTTATCATGTTTAAAGAATGCCTTAAAAATAATATTGTTCCATTCATTATTGACGATAGCCTTAAAATGTTCTATTACAGGGGACTTTCCGAGTGGAATAACGAAAAAGGGTATCTCATTGACACTTGCCTGTCGGCACAAGATAAGTTTAAAAAGTATTTAGATTATTTTTACGTACCATATGAAGAATAATAAAAAATCCAAAAGCCTTTCATTGCATTTTTAGCGACAATAACTTTTGGGCTATTGTCGCTCTATTTCTTCTGTAATGGTGTATGTATCGGTTATATTAAATTCTATTACTATTTTATCTCTGTGCAGTATAATCTGATTTACATAGCGGTCAATAATTGCTTTTTTATTGGACAGTGTTCCTGATTCAAGCATTTTCTTAGTTTTTTTGAAAGCCTGCTTCAAGACTTTTTCGACATCTTTTTTTAAATGTCACAAAATTTATCTGTTATATGTTGACATTTCTCTTTTTTTTATATAAAATATAAAGAAAAAACAACATGGAGATACAAATGAAAAAGACTATATCAATTTTTTTATCAATTTTAACATTTTTAATCTGTTTTTTCCCGTCTGCAAAAAGCAGTGTGTGGGCATCTCCCGAAAGCGAGCTTACACTATACGCAGATAAAGACTTCTGCACTTTTCTTGACAGAAACATTCCTCTTACCGCACGTCCTTTTGAATGTGGCGGAAAGGTGCATATCCCTCTTGAAGATATTTTGCCTCATTTAGGCTTTTATGTGGACTGGGACACAAATCAAAGCGCCTACGTTTTAACAAGGGGCGGTGAAGTTTCTTTTGTCTATCCTTCACGCTTTAATATATGGGTTGGCGGTGACGAATTTATATTCCCGTCAAAGCCATTTGTCATAAACGGAAAAACCTTTGTTTCAGAGGACCTTTTTTCAGCACTTACAGGCTACCGTGCAGATGCAAAGGGAAATCTTCCCTCATATTCGTTTGTAACCCTTTCGGGCGGAGACAAATTCTGCTTTGTAAATGGTAAAAAGGTAGATATTTCGCAAAACGCAGTTATAAATAATTATGTCGTTTTCCTTCCCATTGAGGAAACACTTCCCGCACTCGGCTTTTCCATGGAATGGGACGCAAATCAAAGTGCCTATGTGTTAACGAAAAACGGCGTGGTTTCATATCTTTATCCCAAAAGAAACAATATCTGGGTTGGACCCGATGAATATGTTTTCCCTCAAAAACCAATTACTGTAAACGGCAGAGTTTTAATTTCAGACCAGATGTTTGCGTCACTTACAGGTGCCATGGTAAATTATGAAGGTCTAATCCCCCTCTACCGTGACCGCACAAGCATAAATTCATCAAAAAGAACTGATGCTTACCGTCTTGCAGGCAACAGTATAGTTTCAGGCGGAGGCGTTACTGTGGTTGACGGATTCGGAATGGAAATCCCATGGTTTACAGATAGCAGTGCACTCGCTTACGCATCGGTTATAAATTCCGTTGCAGCTTCCCTTCCCGAAAATATAGATGTATATAATATCGTGGTGCCTACATCAGCCGAGTTTTATGCACCTTCAAGACTTTATCCAAATCAGCTTTCGGGAATAAAAACGGCTTATAATAATTTAAGCGAAAGAGTAACACCCGTAAATATTTATGATACTTTGGCAGAGCATGGAAATGAAGCTATTTACTTCAGAACTGACCACCATTGGACTCAAAAAGGTGCATACTATGCGTACAAAGAATTTATGAAGTATTTTGATGTGACAGTAGATGACCTCTCAACTTTTAAAAATGTTCCTGCATACAGTCACGTAGGCTCCTTCGGAAACTTTGCAAGAGGAACCGGGGCAGGCGCAATTTTACAAAGAAACCCTGAACCTATTGACCGCTTTTTGCCAAAATATGGCGGAGTGGGAACAGTTTACTATGACCACTATCTCTCACGCAAAGGCTTCAATGTAAACGCAGTAAACACAGGGGTAAGCGCATATCATGGCTTCATCGGCGGAGATAACCCTGTAACGGTATTCAATACCTCAGCCCCACTCGACCGCACACTCGTTATAGTAAAAGAGTCTTACGGAAATGCCCTTGCAACATGGGCGATAAACAGCTTTAAAAAGGTGGTTGTTGTAGACCCAAGGCAGTTTAACGGCTTTTCGGGACATAATACATATTTTAATCTTAAAACCCTTTGCCAGAGTGCAGGGGCAACAGATGTCTTATTTATAAACTATCCTATAGCCGCATCGTCTTCTCCTATAAGAAATGCAATACTTAAATTGGGCAGATAATTCTGCCCGGTTTAAGTTATATTGTTCCTTTGGAACAGTTTTGGTAAAAACGGTTTGCGTTTTTTAATTTACGAAATAAGTTCAAACACCACATTCGGCGTTTCCTTATGAACATCATCAAAAATTTCAAGCATCGCCCGGCAATACTCTCTCAGGTCTTCGGGAAGCGACATAAACCCGTATATATTTACTTTATAATTACCTTTTTTATAAAATAGTCCTCTCATTAAATCCCACAATGCGTCCCAGTTTTCCCCGTAATACCCTGGAAAACCAAACTCTGTTTTAAGTATCAAATGTATTTCTTCCAGGTATTTGCATCCCGTAAAATCAAGTATAACAGGATTTCCATTTATGCCTTTAAATTCACACATTTCTCTGTTTTCTTCCCAAGTCATTAAAATTCACTCCTTACATGATTTCAATAAATGTATCATAATGGTCGTAGGTTACAAAAATTAAACCGTCATTTGAAAATAATATTCTCTCAGCACCTCTGCGTCCTGTTTCATACGTTATGTAATAATCGGGCAATTTACCATGTACCTTCAAATACCAGTCCGCACCTTCAAATTCTTTCTTTGTTGCACTACCTGCAAATATGGCTTTCAGCCTTTCAATTGTGCATCTGCAATTTAAATGCAGCGGCAAAGCAGGGTATACTATTTTATTTATATCATATATTTTACCATTATTTTGCCGACATGACAAGCATGTTTTCAAATCAAGAATTGTTTTCCACATTTTCCATTTTGTACTGCTTATCATTTCATTGCTTTTCCTTTCTTTCAAATTTTTTCTGCATTAACCCTCGCGGCATACCAGTTATCCATGGTTTCAGGTGCACGATAAATTGTGGTAATAAGAAAACTGCGTATATTTTTTATCTGGCTTTTGCACTCTGAAAGTGCCATATTTATGTACTCTATGTGCATATCGTTAATTTTCATAAAACGGCTTTTAACTGCCTCTGCGGGGTAATCCTCGCCGTTTATTTTTATGTAAGGCTTTTTTGTCATTAAGACATCTGCCATAATCTCGACTATTTCATCACACCACACTTTTCCAAACCTTTCTGTAACCGCATCGTAGTTTATGTGTTCCCTTATGAGATTTTTAAAACTTTTTCGGCGAAGTTTCCATCCAATCGCATCATCACACGAAAGATAAGATTTATTCTCAGTATAACTTTTATCAGTGTTATTATTATCAGTATTATTAGATTGTGATTTTGGAAGTTCTTGATTTGTGATTATCACAGTTTTACAGCTTTGATTTTCATAGTTTTGTAACTGTGATTTTGATGCTTCCTCGCTTAAATTATTTACATATATTTTTGATGGTTTTCCAAGTCCCTGTCTTTTCTTTTCTATAAGACCTTCTTTTTCAAGTTCTCCAAGTATTTTTATTATTTTTTGTTCTCCCCATCCAAACGTTTCTTTTATTTCTTTTGTTGTAAAGTAGATATAAACCTTTCCCTCATCATCTCTCCACTCGTTTTGAAGGGATAGCGATGAGCGGTCAAGCATTAAAGCATACAAAAGCTTTCCTCCGTCGGAAAGCTTTTTATTCATTATCTCTTTTGGCAACATAAAAAATTTATTGTCCATATCTGTCCCCTGTCAATTTACTAAATTGTGATATCTTTCGAGCAAAGTTCTTAAATATTCTGCTTTAGCCTGCTCTCTGCCTGACAAAACCTTTTCCCAGTATGCCATGTTTTCGCGCGTTGTAACGCCGTCGCGTATCATGTTGTCAACAGTCGCGTCATAGCTTATTTTTTCATTCACAAGCTCATTTTTAAACCTGTCCCAATTTTCGCTTTTGTTTACATAAGGTGCAGGGCAGATTTTGCCCGTAACATCAAAATGCCTTATAACATTTTCCTTAGGTATGCCATATTTTTTCATAAGAGAACGCACTAAAAAAGTGGCATTTTTCTCCGTTTCCTCTTTGAAATACCAACCATTATCATCTGCACTCTTTCCGCTTCCGTTTATGTTTCTTGAGCACATTTCTATGCTTATTGAATTTGCATTTCTGCATAGAGGGTGCCTGTAGGAAGATGCACCCACACTGTACGCAGTATCACTCTCTGAAACGCTCTGGTATATAGCATCGCTCTCGTCAACAAAATAGTGTGCAGATGCCTTAATAAGATTTCCCGCATAATAGTCCGCATTGTTTTTCGCCGTGTCACCGTTTCCCGCCGTGTAGTGAATTACAATATATTTTATACTGTCGCTTCTGCCTTTTTTAAAATTGCCACTATTTGCCTCTTTGAAAATAATTTTCATCTTTTCACCTCTTTTTTAAGGATATCGATTGCCTCTGTTATCATTGGCGATACAATTCCCATAAGCGATGCATTTTCAACAATTGATATAAGCTCATTTACCATAAAGCCTACGATAACACCGCTTCTTATAAAGTCCGTACCCAAATATGCGTCAAGTGCGTTTGCTATGACCACAAATAAAAGCTGTGATATTTTCTTAACTATCCCCTTATATGTAACCGAAGAATTTAAAGCACCGCTCCCCGTTTTTTTGCTGTTTTTAAAAACTGCGGCAACCATAAGTCCCGTAAAAAAGTCAATGCCCATAAAGATAATAAGGCATAAAAGGTCTTTCGACCATCCGCCCATAAGGGCGGTTATCCCCGCCCCTATGGCACCAAATGCTGTACAGATTAATGTTTTTATGTTCATAAAAAGGCTCCTTTCTGAAACAAAAAAATTCAGCCAAAGTTCACACCTCGTAGAGGTAAATATTCTCTATTTATAAAGTGCTTTATAATAAGCCGTAGCCTGTGCCTTTGATATGTCAAGGTCATTTTGAAGTCTTAAAATTTCCTTCTCCATCTCATTTTTTGCCTCGGCTTCCTCCAAGCGAAGAGCATATTCTCTCTCCAGCATCTCTCTGTCGTTTTCGGCTTTAAGTTTTGCAGTCTCTTTTTCGTGCTCTCTCTCTTTTTCCTTTTCCTTAAATGCTTTGTCGCTCTCAATTCTTTCTGCAATATCGCGTTCTCTGTCAGCTAAAAGAGATGCACTTTCATAATTTGCACTCTTATTCGCTTTAAAAGCACTTTGTGCATTTTTATCAAGTTCCGATAAAAGAGAGAGCGAATCTTTAAGATTTTGCTTTTTGTCCTTAAATTTCTCATAATCCCTCTCGGCATAAATGGGCAAAAGTTTTTCTGCACCCTGTGCAGCATAGTGAGCAATAAGAGAGTCGGAAGTAAGCCCTCTTTTACCCATGTCCTCTTTCGCAGACTGCATAAAGGCATCATGCGCCGCCCTGTATTCTTTGTCACGGGCAGGATTGTAGCCCGTGTATTCTTCATTTGCAAGCTTTCTCATAATGCTCTCTTCCATAGCTTTAAAATCGTTTTCGTATTCTTTTTCTCCCACACTGTTTATAAAGTCACGGCTTCCGAAAACCTCACTCCCTATTTTTATAAGCGAATTTCCGTCAACGTTATAATCCCTGCCGTTTATATAAACCTGACCTGTTTTGTCGTTGTAACCGACAGTATTTCCCTTTGGAAGAGAGTTACGAAGAGGCAAAAATCCGTTTTTGTAACTCACACCGCTTTTTTTGAGTGCCGATAAAATGTCCTCTTCATTCTCTGCATAATATTTCCCGTCATCTTTTAAAGTAAATCCCGCACTCCCGATGCTTTTCATTTTACCTTTTTCGTTGTCAACCAAAACATCGCCTGTTTCTCTGTCATAACCTACTTTGTGCCCTAAACCTTCAAGGTAGTCTCTAACTCCTATCATATAAAAACCTCCATTACTTAAAATTTACATAATACTTAACTCCGTCAATTTCAACGTACGGCTTAAAATTTGTTGTAACAAAGCTATTGCCGTAGCCGTCACGCACTCCGTCAAATGTTGACAAAGTTATGGTGTCGGCGATAATTTTAAGACTTACATATCCTTTCTCATCCTTTACTGCTTCAATCCTGACTTTTTCAAGGTCGTTTGTTTCGTCATCATAAAACTGCAAAACCTTTTTTCCCTCACTTTTGTCATTTCGCCCCAGATACAAAGAGTTTCCGACCTCAGCACTTTTCTCGGTTTTAATATCACCCGAAAAAACCGCCTCACCCTCCGAGGAAAGCGACAACGCCTCATCGCCCTCCTTGTTTTTCAGAATAAAAACAAAGTTTCCGTCATCGTCTGCACCGATTGTTAAACGCTCTCCGCTTTTGTCACGCATTAAAATCTGCGCTCCTGAAATCTCGCAAAGTCCGTCACCCGATGAGATTTTTGTTTTTCCCGTCTGGAGCTCTTTAACATTTTTTGAGTCAAGGTTTGAAAACATTACGGTTAAAGTTTTGTAAAGCTTTATAAGAGTATCTGCTGCTTCTTCGCCGTCAGGCATACTGAAAGTAAAATCAGCCATATCGTCATCTCCTCTCCCGCGTTTCGATTCCCACTCCGAAAATTTCGCCCTTTCCCTCTCCGCTTATAATAATCTGAAAGGTTTCTTTTCCTGTAAAGCGGGCAGGGTGAAGTTTTATGGAAAATGTGTCACGATGCGTTTCTTCTCTTTCCGAAATTTTTAAAGTGCTCTCACTTATGCAGTCTTTGTCATTTTTTATTTTAATGGTAACACTTCCCGAAAACTTACCCGACACAAAAATTTTGTGAAGGTTGTTTTTTCCGAAAAAGTCAGCACCAAGTACGGGGCTTTCCCATTCCCACGGCACATTTTCTTCGCTGTTTTCGTCCCACAAAATGCATATTCTTCCGCTTTGGTCTGCACCGTAAAGCACTCCGCCCATATTTGCGAAAAAGCGGAAATCCCGTGTGTCTTCAGCATAAAAATTACCGCTTTCAAGGTTTAAAACGAGGTTTATTTTCCCTCCCCCTTTTTGCGGAAGAGAAATAATATACCTTATGCCGTCATATCCTGCCGTGCATTCGCTTTTTCTCTCTATGTCAAAATTATCAATGTATTTCTGTACATTGCGAGATAAAATTTTAGGGAGACTTCCTCCGCCGTAGCTTACAATCCCTTCTTCCGAAAGCCATAAAAGCCTTCCGCAGTCTACAATGCTTTTCTCCGCCACGCACCCCATACTGTCAGACACCATAATCTGAGTATAAGTGTCGGGACTGTTCCCGTAAAGCTCACCGAATGAGTGCCCTTTAAAGCATACAAGATGCCCGCCAAAAACCTTTATCGCCGTTATGTTTTCGCAGTTTTGTGTAATCATACTGCCCTCATATCCGTCGGATATGTTAAACCACACTTCCCTGTCCATAATTCCGCCTAAGATTACTTTATCACCCTCAGAAGATGCAACTGCCAACCTTCCGCCTATAGTGTCTGCCATGTCGCAGTAGGGCATGTTTTTTTCTTCCTTCGCCTTCGGCACTCCGTTTTCAAATGTTAAAGCAAAGCTTTTTGATTTTTCAATCCCTGAAACCACTTCTTTTTTGCCTGTAAGGAGTATGGTCGCGTTTAAAAAGTAAAGCATAGCGTATCGCCCCGTGTCGCTTTCGGGCACGGTGCAAATATCTTTCCATTCGCCGTCAAAGTATTTCCATTTGCATACCCCGTCTTTTTTTTCTATGCAACTTAAATACTTTCCCTCAATCACGCCGAAATGAAGGATTTTGCCATCGAGTGAGCAAATTTCTCTCCTTCCCTTTCGCACCTTTATATTGGGGTACGATATAGCCGAAATGTTTTTCATAAATGGCGAAAACCCTTCGGGACAACCCTCGTCGCCAAAAGAAGTGTAAAGCCCACGGAAATTTTCAAAAATCAGCTTTTTTTCAGTTCTTATCCTTCTTAAATATGGTCTCAAAACATCACCCCCTATTTGTAAAGTTCTTTCTCCGCATATTCTCCGAGTGTTACATTCATAACCCCTCTGTACCCGCAATGAGGACATGATGCAATCTTGCCTTTTGTGTATCCTATGTCGCGAAGGGCAACTCTTTCGCATCTGGGGCATACGGGGTTATCACGAAGCCTTTCAATGTCAAGGCTTTTTAAATATTCATGCTTTTTTATTCTTCTTGCCACATTGTCGGGCAAATAAATAGATTTCATTATCTTCTCCTTATGATTAAATTTTCCTTGTCCTTCATATCCTCTATTTCCGTCTTTGTGTAAAACCCGCGTCTTTTCGCCTTAATGATTGGAGCTACAGGTCTTGACATAAGGCCGTAGCGAAGAGATTCGGGAGAGTGGGTTATGTGGTGAGGATGAGATGAGGCATCACCCGCATTATATTTGTCAAAGGTAAGAGCAGGGAGAGAGGCTAAAAGATTTGTGCAGGTTGAAAAAATCTTAAGCCTTCCCTCGCCCTTTAAATATTCCCTCACCGCACGCCAGCCCGCAACGCGGCGGTTGTCCGCCTTTGTAAGTCGGCACAGTCCCGCCTCCGCCATAATCTCAACCCCTGAAAAACCTGTGTCCTGACGGCGGTTCCAAAGGTCAGGAGATGCAGAAATATAGGAAATGTTCTCACCCTCGCAAAGATTTTTAATTTCTTTTGCCGCTTCGGAAAGGGTTAAGTTTTCGCGGCAGAATTCTTTGTAGACAAAAACCTCTCCCAAATCGGAAACTGCGTAGAAAAGGCAGGCGGTCATGTCAAGCCCGTAGTCAAGAGATGCAAAACGGCGGTAGTAAGGGGGAATGTCGAAAGGCTCGCAGACATGTTTTTCTCTCGAAAACTCTCTGAAAAACTGCCCCTCAAAAATGTTCCAGTCCCCGTAAAGAAGTGCCTTTTTCTCGTTTTCAGGAAGGCTTTTGAGCCTTTTTATGTACGAGGGGTCGCCCCGCATCAGAAAGGTGTTGTCCTGAACGAGTGCAGGAATAAAGATGCGGCTTCTACCATCTACATATAAAACCTCTTCGGGTGGCATGGGGTCAATAAAACGTGCCTTTACCCAGCCGTGCCCCACACCTCCCGGATTTGTTGAGGATTTTGTCTGCTTAGGAAAGGAGTTTGCGCCTCTTATGCGGCTTTGCATGTAAGTATATTGGTACTCGGAAAAATGAGTAAGCTCGTCAAATCTTATGATGTCATATTCAGCAGACTGATACATCGAAACTGCACCATCGCCCGATAAGTACCCGAACTCAATCTTCGAGCCGTTAAAAAAAGTCATAATATGTTTGGAAGACGCATATTTGTAAGTTTTTCGGGGGATTATTTCCATGGAGAGCATGATAAGCGAACGCTCAAGCTCAGGAAAGGAAGTTCTTAAAATGAGTTGCTTTATCCCTGGGTATTTTATCGCCATAATAAAAGCATCTACTATCTGCCCGAAACTTTTCCCCCCTCCTGCCGCACCGCCGTAGAGCACTTCGTCACAGTCGCAGTCTATAAATCTTTTCTGCTTTTTTGTTATCTGTAAATCCATTTTTGCCATAATCATCCCCCTTTTAAATTTGTGATATACTCACTTACGCTCGTGCGATATATTTATTCACATAAATGCGATATAATCTCATTTTATTCGATTGCGATATGCTATAAATTCCTTATTCACATCACGAAGTGATATATCGCATCCGTCAGGATATATCGCACCGCAAGGTATATCGCAAATTCCGCAAGGAATTTATATCGCTGTAGGAAGTAAAGGTGTATTAAACACCTTTACTTCCTACAAGACCCCTAAAGTCAACATAACCACAGTCAAATCTGCAATAACCATAGAAACGGTAGTCCATTTTGTTTTCGATTTTTTCGCTGTCGAAAATTGGTTTTTCTCTCCAGAGGAACATAAGGTTGTCCATAGAAGAGTCCTGAACGTACCATGGTTTATTCTGGGTGTCATCTGCAAGATAATCCCATACGAGAATATCGAGATGCGGAATAGTGTTAATATCGTTGTTGCCTGTTCCTGCCTGAAGGGTAGAACCGACAATCGCACGTGCAGTAAACTCCCAGTCAGGGTGAACTACAAGGCGGTCGCCGTGTGCGGCAACCAAAACGCCTGCTTCATCTTTTAAAAGACGCATTTTTGTAAGTGCCTCTTTTAAAGTTTCGTCAGAGAGTGCACCTTCAACCATGTTGTCACATGTGTCATCGGAATTAATAAGAGGATGCGCAGAAGAGAAAAGCGGCACACCGTCATATCCGTTTTCAGAGAAACCTTTAATAATTACATTTGCCGCTTCGCTTTCCTCAGTTGCCGCAAGACCGCGGGCGAGTTTCTGTGCACTTCCGCCCTTGCCTGCACCTTTGAAAACATTATACTGGTCGTCCTGACAAAGCTCCCATGTCACATCGTAGCTTTTGTCAAAACGCTTTGCAGTAAATGTCGCAATATTGCCCTCTGAAATAGAGTCAGAATTAAAAGAGGCTCCCTCACTGTTTTCCGCCCATTTGCCGAATGCTCCAAGGTGCGGGTATGTAGCCTCTTTCGCCTCCATGGTGTCAACCTTGAAGGTCTTGTCATACTGCTTTTTCTTCTCGTCATAGCTGTCGAAAAAAATCTTTTTGTGAACAGGTGTTAAAAGCTGTCCGAAATCGTTTCTTGTTAATTTAGTCATAATATCAAATCCTTTCATTTATTGCCCTTTGGGCAGTTATATTGCTTCGCAGTTATATTCATCTGCGATGAACGATATTTTGCTCTGCAAAGCGATATTGTTTCTTCAAAACAGTAAATGTTAAAACGCTTTGCGTTTTTTCCAAAACTTCGGCTATGCCGAAATATCGCTTGCTGAAAGCAAATATCACTACAAGGTAATATCGCTGTGGCTACGCCACAATATCACTAAGTATAAAAAATATCTTATTTTTTATACTTAAGATAATCCGCAGGTGTCATTCCTGCCTTCTTAGCCGCCCACATTTCACCTTTTGTCAAAACGCCTTCTTCTCTTTCGTCAGAAGCATTGCCGCTTTGCGAAAGCGCAGGGATTTTTGCCTTTTTCATTTTTTCTTTCTCTAAAAGCGCCATAAATTTTTCCTCACCGTAAAGTGCTCCGAAAGCCTGCTCGTCGGTGAGATTATGTTCTTTTGCAAAAGAGTGCACTTCTTCACCGACCTTGTCCATGCCTTCATAAAATGGACCGTTTTCTCCTTTCTTTTCTTTTTTCGAAAGCTCACCTCGAAGTCTTTCAACCTCACTTTGGTAGCGCCTGAGAAGCTCTAAAGCCTCATTTTTGGGGTTTCCTTTCTTTTCGTTCATACTGTCTCCTCCTTAAAATTTTCTATTTCAATCCCCTTTTTTTCAAAGGGAAGTGAAAGCTCAGTACATATGTACTCTCTCGCCTCCTCGGCCGATATAAGTCCCGAGCGGTAAAGCTCCGATATAATCGAGTAAAGCATCGCACGGTTTTTGGGAAGTCCTGCTCCGACTGTGACACTCACATCAAAGCACTTGCAGTCAATGTGTGAGGGGTTTACCTTTATGCTTTCCTCACCCGAAACCCTGAAAGTCATCTCGCGTGTCCAAAACTCTGCCGCAAGATTGAGTGCATACTCCATAACCTCAGATAAGGTTTCCTGCAAGAGAAGTTTTTTGTGCATCATCCCCGTGTTTCCCGCCTGCGTGATGGCAATAGCCTCCGTTGCAGTTTTAACGCCCTGCTGTCTTCCGCCCATCATCTGGTCGGAAAAACGTGTCACTTTCTGACATTCGTATTGAAGTGCCGCATTTCTTCTGCTCTCGATATAAGGAGGCAATTGCGGTGCCTCAAGATTTTTAACTGCTCCTATGTGGTTTACGGGTATGTTAAGTCCCGCTTCATTCGTTAAGGCATCAAGGTCAATTCCGCTCCCCGTTTCGATAAGACGCTGAGGGTTACCAGTAAGACGTGCGTTAATTCTTATCTGGTCGTCAAGGTCGTTTATAATGTCCTGCACAGGAATTAAAAGTTCTACATCACCCTTGCCCCAAATACTCTGCTCACGAAAATAAAGGGGCGTGAAAAAGTATGGGTATCTGCCTGCCCTATAAAAATCTTCTCCGCTGTCAGAGAGGATAATTCCGCATCCTGTCATCTCCACAAGACGAAGATGTCCTCCCTCCCTTGTCCACACAAGAAGATGGCAGTACCAGTCGTTTTCTCCGTCGCCTTCAAAACTTTCGTCACCGTCTAAGGCAGGGTCAAAGTTTGGCTTTATTTTTTCCGCAACTTCACTTCCGTACTGCTCGCTTGCCCAGTATATCGATTTTTTTATTTTCTCGATAATAAATCTGGCATCGTTTATTTTATATGGGTCCGAAATACAAGGGTCTATGTACATGGCTCTGTTTGAAACGCACTCAATTTCGGGAAGTCCCGCACCGCATAGCGCCGAGGGGTTAAAGGTAACACGGAGTATTCCCGTTCCATATTTTTCCCTTCGCCTTTCGTGAATGTCTATTTTTCTAATCATGCGGTTGCGCTTTAATATAAAGTTTAAAACCGCATCAACCGATTTTTGGTGCTCCACATCTCCGCTTATCGCCTCAGCAGTGGCACTTATGTTTTGTTCCATTAAATTTGCAACCTGACCTTCAATGTTCGAGTGGATAATGTTTGTGGAAGATGCAGGGTCATTTTCGCTTTCGGCCTCATTTACATTTCCCTCCCAGTACCTGTCAAAAAGAGAGAGCTTTTCGCTTAAATCCCCTCTCGCCTTTGAAGCACTTAAATAGTACGAAATGTACTTGTCCGCTAAACTCTCCATTTATTCACCCCCTTTTAACCGGCTCAAAAAGTCCGTTTGTTTTCTTGTAAATGTCATATTTTCCCTTGCCTCTCATCTTTTTGCCCCATAAAAATCCTGCCACAAACGAGAGTACACAAATTAAAATAATCATTTTTTCACCTCACGAGTTACAGGGTAGCGCCCTGCCTTTTTGTATCTTCCCTGCAAGGCATCACGCTTTAGGGAGTTAAATTCCATTTTTAAGTTGTTCGCCATGTCAATATCCTCTAAAGCCGCGGCAATATCACTCATCGCACCATATAAAAGCAGGTGCTTGTATTCTGGGTCGATATTGATTTCCTGGTTTAAAAACTCCTCTTCGTTTTCAAACTCCGTCTCGCTTTTTAAGGGAGCAAGAGATGAAAAATAGATAAAAATTTCATCATCGGTCTCAGGTGCAGGCTCTATAAGGATAAAACCTTCAGGAAGAAAAACATAAAAATTATCACCTCTGCCTGCAACATCTTTTGCTATGTAGTCCTGACCGTTTACACTTATACCTTTAACATTTTCACCCCTTATTCCCTGTGGCAGGGGATAAAGCCTTTCGCCGTTTCCCGAAAAAGTATAAATGTCACTCTTTCCGCCAAAACGTCTTATTTCCATAATTGTTTTGTTTAAAAAGATAACCTTTTCGCCCGCTATGTAAGGGTTTGGCAAAAATAAATCAAGTTCATAAAGTAAATCCTTTAATTTCATCATGCCTCAGCCTCAACCTTCACAATATTTTTAAGCCTTACCTCAGCTCTCCAGAAAACTCTGTGTCCCTCGGCACCTGTAACTGTAATCCTTTTTGCACTATTTCCAAAAAAT
>JAZOQG010000037.1:0-34688 GCA_045656005.1 Clostridia bacterium | reverse complement strand
TTCCACAGAAGTATCAAAAAACGCGGTGTAATTGAAAAACTTGAGGAAATGGGAATCAAAGAGGGCGACACAGTTAAATTTGGCGATATAGAATTCGATTTTGTTTACTGATATGAAAAAAATAGGGTTTCTTGGGGGGACTTTCGACCCCATTCATAACGGACACATTGAAATAGCAAAAATTGCCGCAGACGCACTTTCTCTGGATATTCTTTACTTTGTGCCTGCTGCACTTCCGCCGCATAAAGAAGGAAACTATGAAGAAAGCGGTGAGCACAGACTTTGCATGGCACGCCTTGCTACAGAGTGCGACAAAAGGTTTGTGGTTTCGGATTTTGAATTTAAAAGCACGGGAAAAAGCTATTCGTACCTTACCATGGAGCATTTTAAAAGCCTTTATCCTGAAGACAGACTTTTCTTCATTTTGGGCGATGAAGCATATGCACAGATTGATTCGTGGAAAAACCCCGAAAGGCTTAGGAAAGTAGTGGAGTTTGTTGTTATAAACAGGAACAACATTGATTTTTCAGACGGGGTAATTTCGATAAAAATTCCGCCTATTGAAATTTCTTCAACCATGATAAGAGAAAAAATCAGGTGTGGGGAAGATGTCAGCGGATTTTTGCCGCAAAACGTTTATAATTACATTTTGGAAAATAATCTATACAAAGGGTGAAAAAATTGACAGAAGCAGATATGATAAAAAGGCTTGGTGCAGTTTTAAATGAACACAGATTTACTCACACGATGGGAGTCGCGGAAACGGCAGTAAAGCTTGCAAAAAAGTGGGGGGCTGACGAAGAAAAGGCGAGAATTGCAGGACTTCTTCACGATTGTGCGAAAAATATCCCCACGGAAGATGCAATAAAATATTGCAGAGAAAATAAGGTTTTTTTAAAGGATATCTGCTTTCATGAGCCGAGTTTAATACATGCGTATCTAGGTGCACATCTTGCAAAAGTGGAATATGGAATAGAAGACAGTGAAATTTTAACTGCTATTTATTATCATACGACAGGCTGCAGTGATATGAGCCTTTTGACGAAGATAATATATGTTGCAGATACCATGGAGCCTTCACGCACGCAGGCGGGTGTAGAGCAACTGAGGGTGCTTGCGTTTGAAGATTTGGATGCGGCTTTAATCCGTTCAATAGATGCTACTGTGAGGCATATCATAAATAAGGGTGGAATACTTGATTGTGATACTATCGCGGCAAGAAACAACCTGATAATAGAGAAAAAACAAATAGAGCCATGACAAAAAGTCATGGCTCTGTTTTTGCGGTATGGATTTTTTTACATCTCATATTTATAAGAGCGAGGCACCGATTGCCGTTGCAAATATAGCATTCTCAGGGATAATAAAGTTTAATTTATGAAGAGCACCTACTTCATTTAAAATTTCCTTTGCCTGCGGAAATGATGCCAAAGTTCCTGTAACTACTACATCTTTTATATCGGTATCAAGGCAGGAGAATGTGGCAAGCATACCTGCGGTCTGGAAAATTAAATTCATAAGACCTTTTGAAAGGTCTTCTTTTCCTGCATTTGCACGAAGTCTTCCAAAGTTTGCGGCAGTTGCGTGGTCGGGAAGAGAAGGAATTTTTGTGTTACTGATGTCGCTGATAAGAAGGTCAACCTTTCCTAAATCGCCATTTTCCGCAAGGGAAACTATGTAGTCTATATCGGTGGTATCAAGCATTTTTGCGGAAAGACCTAAAAGTGTTCCGCCGCCGACACCGCTTCCGCCTATGTGACGGATGATTTGTTTATCGGCACGCACAAAAGCTGTTCCTGTTCCCATGCTCATAACTAAAATGTTTTCTTTTCCTGAAAGTTTCATGCCCCCCATACCTATTGCTTCAAATTCCTGCACACGCTCTGTTTTTATTCCATAAATGTCGCCATCAACACTTGTGGCACCAACGCCTGTCAGAATTATTTTTTCAATGTCCTGTGTTGAGAGAGAATTTTTGTAGAGAATGTGACCGATAGCACCATAAAGCGAGGTTTTCTGGTCACCTGCTCTTACCTGCAGGGTATCCTTAATATTTTTGTCTTTATCAATATAAACAATTTTAGTTGTTGAACCGCCTATGTCAACACCAAGAGTAAATTTCATTTTAACACATCCTTTAAATGTACTTATTGTATTTTAACATAGTTTTTTTATTTTGTCAAAAGGGTATGTGTTGACAAAGCTCAGCTTTTATTATATAATGACTCTATCGAAATTTTTGGGGGGATATTCGTGAAATCAATTTCTGCTATAGATACGCATACACACATAAATCACGGAAGCAAGTTTGATTCTTCGCCTGATAGTCTACTTTACGATGCAACACTTCCATATTTGCAAAAAGCAAACAAAGCGGCAGGAATTGAGCTTATGTTTTGTTCAACCTTTTCATCGGTGTTATCGGTGGAAGAGGTTGAAAAAGAAAACGAGTTCATGTTCGAGCTTGCACAAAAGACAGAAAACCTTTTTCAATGGGTGGTAATTGACCCCAGAAATGAGAGCACCTTCAGGCAGGCTGAAAAAATGCTCGGAACAAAAAAATGTGTCGGAGTAAAGCTTCACCCCGTTTGCCATGAGTATACACTTGATGAATATGGAGCTAAACTCTTTTCATTTATATCAGAGCATGAGGCGATTGTTCAGATACATCCGGAGAGGGATGCGGACTATATTTTAGATATGGCGAATAAGTATCCGAAGGTTACATTCATAATGGCACACATGGGTTCTTATGGCGAGGGGTCTTATGCAAATGCGATTGAGTTTGCAAAAAACAAAAATGTTTATGTGGATACATCGGGAATAGCAAGCTCGAAAAATAAAGGAATTGAGTATGTAGTAGACAGAGTGGGGTCAAAACGCATACTTTTTGGAACTGATACATATTCAGCGGGTTTTCAGCGAGGCAGAATTGAATATGCGCTGATTTCTGATGAGGATAAAAATAATATATTGAGAAATAATGCCCTGAGATTATTTGAAAAATTTATTTAAGAAAAGGAGAAAATATTATGCCATACATTGCAGTTAAAGGTTATCCAAAGGATGAGGAAACGAAGAAAAAAGTAGCAGAGGAAATAAACGAAGTATTTTTAAAATACTGGGGATGTCCCCAGGAGGCGATTTCAATTTCCATGGAGGAATTTAAGCCCGAAGAATGGGAAGATGCAGTTATTAAAACAGAGGTTTTGCCGAAGGAAGACAAAATGATGATACTAAACGGCGAAAAGCGTTTTTAAGGGCGAAGGCATGATGGATAGAGAAAGGATAAAAAAACAGCTTGATTTTATTCTGGAAATAGACAAGGAGAAGGAAATTTTTCGTCAAAACCACATCACAGGGCACAAAAGGCGGGAAAACGATGCGGAACATGCGTGGCACATGGGGGTAATGGTCTATCTTCTGAAGGAATACTCAAATCGTGATTTTGACGTGGCAAAGGCTATGCTGATGGCACTTGTTCACGATGTTGTGGAAATTGATGCAGGGGATACTTATGCCTACTCTGACGAGGGGAAAGACAGCCAGAAGGAACGTGAAGCGAAAGCGGCAGAACGCATTTTCGGCATTCTTCCAAAGGAGCAGGGTGAGAGCCTTCGTGCACTTTTTGAGGAATTTGAAGAGGGAGAAAGTGCAGAGGCGCAATTTGTCCGTGCAATGGACAACCTTCAGCCGTTTCTTCTTAATAATGCAAATGATGGGGTTGACTGGATTTCTCACGGTGTTAAAAAGAGCCAGGTTGAGGAAAGGCAGATGAGAACGAAAAAAGGCTCGGAAAAGCTTTGGAAAATAACAAAGGAACTTATAGAAGAAAATGTCCGCAAGGGCAAATTGATAAACAAATAGGGGTCGGCAATGCCGACCCCTATTTTAAAATGTGTCATAAAATACTGTTTCTTCAAGTGGTCTTATCTGACTGTGTTTTTCAAACGGTTTTGCGTCAGGATGGGGGTAACCCATAACGAGAAGTGCTACGGGAACTATGTTTTCAGGAATATTAAAGGTTTCACTCATTCTTGAAGGGTCAAAGTGCATAACCCAGCAAGAGCCTACTCCCTGATTTTTTGCCTCAAGCATCATATGAGTTGTAACGATTGCGGCATCCACGGGAGCGGAAAGAGCACCGTCATAAGGACGTACCCAGCTTTCATCTTTGTTGTAACATACCAGCATTGCACAAGGTGCATCAAAATGACATTTTGTGCAGTTTTTAAGCATGTTCATTGCTTCGTCTGTGTTTAACACTAAAATTCTCTGCGGTTGAAAATTGCAACCCGTAGGTGCAATGTGCCCTGCGTGAAGAATTTTATCAATAACTTCCTTTTCGATGTGACGAGGCTCAAATTTTCTCACAGAATAACGCTCGCTAATAACTTTTTTAAAATCCATAGTATAAGTTCTCTTTAAAAATTAAACGGGCGGATGTTATCCGCCCTACGATTTATTTTTCGTTCTTATATATCTCTTTGAAATATTTGTATGTGTCAACCTTAAGCTCACCGCAAGCATCCTCATCACATGCAACTATTCCGTTTTCGTGAAGCTGAAGTGCGCTTATTGTCCATGCATGGTCAACACCGCCCTCAACACAGTGGCGAAGCGCTCTTGCCTTGTTGTGACCGCTTATAAGAAGCAATACTTTTTTGGAATCACAAACAGTTCCAACACCAACTGAAAGAGCAGTTTTCGGAACTTTTTCAGGGTCATTGTCAAAGAAACGTGAGTTTACGATTAAAGTATCCTGGGTAAGTGCACGAACACCTGTTCTTGAAGTGAGGGATGTGAAAGGCTCGTTGAAAGCAATGTGACCGTCAACACCGCTGCCGCCGAGGAAAAGGTCAATTCCGCCGTAGGAAGCAATCTTGTCCTCATATCTCTGGCACTCTGCCTCAAGGTCTTCTGCCATACCATTTAAAATGTTAATGTTTTCCGCAGGAATATCAATGTGGTTGAAGAAATTATCATGCATGAAGTACCAGTAGCTCTGGTCATGCTCTCTTGGAAGACCTACATATTCATCCATATTGAAGGTTACAACATTTTTAAAACTTACTTTTCCGGCTTTATTCATTTCGATAAGTCTTTTATATACGCCAAGAGGAGAAGAACCTGTTGGAAGTCCTAAAATAAAAGGACGCTCTTCCTTGTGGGCATTTATTGCATCTGCAATATGATTTGCTGCCCATGCGCACATTTCATCATAATTATTTTTGATAATAAGCTTCATTTTTTACACTCTCCAAGTTTAAAATTACATGGCCGTAACCATTACATATATATTATACAACTTAATTTAGAATTTGTCCAGTAAATTTTTGCCAGAATTTCAAAAAAAGTAGTGGACAAACATATTATTTTGATGTATAATAAAGTGATACATTATATCAGAATGGGGGCATATATTTGGAAAGCAGAGAATTCGCCGAGTTTGCGGCGGGTATTTTAGATGACAGAAAGGCGGAAAAAATTGAGGTTATAAATATTTCCGCACTTACTACCATTGCCGACTATTTTATAATTTGCAGCGGAGGAAGCACAACGCAGGTTAAGGCACTTTGTGATAATGTAATTGAAAAGGCAGAGGAAAAAGGAGTGTCCCCTTTAAGAATTGAAGGGTATGACAGCGCGGCATGGATTTTAATTGATTTCGGCAGCGTTATAGTTCATGTTTTTAAAAGTGATATGCGTGATTTTTACAGCCTCGACCGACTTTGGGGCGACGGTGAAAAAATAGAACTTTAAGGAGAAATAGAGATGGGTTACGATTTTCAGAATATAGAACAGAAATGGCAAAAATACTGGGAGGATAACGATACATTTAAGGCTGAAAACGGAAGCGACAAGCCGAAGTTTTACACTCTTGTTGAGTTTCCATATCCTTCGGGAAGCGGTATGCACGTAGGTCATATAAAGGCTTATTCGGGACTTGAAGTAGTATCAAGAAAGAGAAGACTTGAAGGCTACAACGTGCTTTTCCCAATAGGCTTTGATGCTTACGGACTTCCAACAGAGAACACCGCCATTAAAACTGGTGTTCACCCGAGACAGGTTACAGATAAAAATATAGTTAAATTTACAAGTCAGCTTAAGAGAGTTGGTTTCTCTTTTGATTGGTCAAGAGTTATTGATACCACAGATGAAAACTACTACAAGTGGACACAATGGATTTTCCTTAAAATGTTTGAGAAAGGTTTGGTTTTCCGTGACACAACCTTGGTAAACTACTGCCCAAGCTGTAAGGTTGTTCTCTCAAACGAGGATTCACAGGGCGGAAAGTGCGACATTTGCCATAGTGACATTGTTCAGAAAACTAAAGAAGTTTGGTATTTAAGAATTACCGAGTATGCTGACAAACTCCTTGAAGGACTTGAAAAGGTTGACTACCTTCCAAACATAAAACTTCAGCAGAGAAACTGGATTGGCAAAAGCGAAGGTGCGTTTGTTAATTTCTCAATTAAAGAGAATGATGAAAAACTTCAGGTTTACACAACAAGACCTGACACACTTTACGGTGTAACCTTTATGGTTATTGCACCTGAGCATCCGATTATTGAAAAATACAAAGATTCAATTTCAAATATAGATTCACTTGAAGATTACAAAAAAGAATGTGCAAAGAAAAGCGAATTTGAACGTACTCAGCTTGTTAAAGACAAAACGGGTGTTAAAATCGAAGGGCTTACTGCAATAAACCCTATCACAGAAAAGGAAATTCCTATTTATATTTCAGACTATGTAATGATGGGCTACGGCACAGGTGCAATTATGGCAGTTCCTGCACACGATAGCCGTGACTACGATTTTGCAAAGAAATTCGGCATTGATATTATCGAAGTTATCAAAGGCGGAGACATAGAAAAAGAAGCATACACGGGTGACGGGGAAATGGTAAATTCGGGTGTGCTTGATGGCATCAAGACAAAGCAGGAAGCAATAGCTAAAATGCTTGAGATACTTAAAGAAAAAGGATGCGGAGAAAAAGGCGTTCAGTACAAAATGAAGGATTGGGCATTCAACCGTCAGAGATACTGGGGCGAGCCTATTCCGATTGTTCACTGCGAAAAGTGCGGAATGGTTGCGGTTCCCTACGAAGAGCTTCCTTTAAGACTTCCTCCCGTTGACAATTTTGAGCCCGGCTCTGACGGGGAAAGTCCTCTTGCAAAAATTGAAAGCTTTGTAAACTGCACATGTCCAAAGTGCGGCGGGGCGGCAAAGAGAGAAACTGACACAATGCCCCAGTGGGCAGGTTCATCATGGTACTTCCTCCGCTACTGCGACCCGGGTAATGATAAAGAATTTGCATCAGGTAAGGCGCTTTCCTACTGGATGCCTGTTGACTGGTATAACGGCGGTATGGAGCACGTTACAAGACATATGATTTACTCACGTTTCTGGCATAAGTTCCTTTATGATTTGGGAGTAGTTCCATGTGATGAGCCTTATGCAAAGAGAACGGCGCAGGGACTAATACTCGGACCTGACGGTGACAAAATGAGCAAGAGCCGCGGAAACGTTGTTGACCCTAACGATGTTGTTGATTTATATGGTGCAGATGTTTTGAGAGCTTATGTTCTCTTTATGGGTGACTATGAACAGGCGGCGCCATGGAGTGAGAGCAGTATGAAGGGTTGTAAGAGATTTTTAGACAGAGTATGGGACCTTCAGTCAAAGCTTGTTGACGGTGACCAGTATAGAGAAGAGCTTATGACAAGCATGCACAAAACAATTAAAAAGGTATCCCTTGACATTGAGGGCATGAAGTTTAACACGGCTCTTGCAGCACTTATGACACTTCTCAATAAATTTTATGAAGTGGGAAGCATCAACCGTGCAGAATACAAAACATTTATAACACTTCTTTATCCTTTTGCACCTCATATCGCAGAGGAAATTCACGAAAGTCTTTTTGGCAGTGTGTTGTCAAAGGGAGGATGGGTTTCATATGACGAAGATAAGACAGTAGATGACACCGTTGAAATTGTTATTCAGATAAATGGCAAAATAAAAGGAAAACTTATGGTGCCAGCAACACTTTCAAGAGATGAGCTTTCTTCATTTGTACTTGAGTGCGAAGAAGGAAAAGCGGCAATCGGAGATAAGACAGTTGTAAAGGTTATTGCAGTACCAGGAAAACTTGTAAACATTGTTGTAAAATAAACTTGGGAGGTGCCACTTATGATAAAAAGCATGACAGGGTACGGATGTGCCGAGGAAACTGTGCTTTCAAAAAGATTTACGGTTGAGATAAAAAGCGTAAATCACCGTTACAGTGACATAAACGTAAAAGTTCCCAGAAGCTACACATTTTTGGAAGAGCCTATTAAAAAATGCGTAGCAAAATACATAACGCGAGGCAAGTGCGATGTTTATCTTTCGGTTGAAAATATTGAAGGCGCAAGCGGAGATGTAAGTGTAAACAGCGCTCTTGCAAAAAGCTACTATGATGCTTTATTAAGTCTTAAAGAGCAGTTCTCTTTAAAAGACGATATAAAAATTGAAAACCTTACAAGATTTCAGGATATTTTCAATGTCGTAAAGGCGGAAGAGGATGCTGATGCAATAAGCGAGGCTGTGCTTTCAATTACAGAAAGTGCAGGGAAGGCTTTTAATAAAATGAGAGAAACAGAGGGCGAAAAGCTCTATGACGATTTGTCATCGGGTCTTAGTCTTTTATCAAAGCATGTTGACAATATAAAAGAACGTTCTCCCCAGATTGTTCGCGAGTATTCCGAAAAGCTACGTGAAAAAATGCACGACATTTTAGGAAATTATCCTGTCGATGAAGGGAGACTATTAAACGAGGTTGCAGTTTTCTCTGACAAAGTTGACATAAACGAAGAGCTTGTGAGAATGAAAAGCCACATTTCGCAAATGTCGGAGCTTATAAAAAGCGATATTCCTGTTGGCAAAAAGCTCGACTTTGTAATTCAGGAAATGAACAGGGAAGCAAACACCATGGGTTCAAAATCAAGTGACCTTGAGGCGCTCAGGACAGTAATAGAGATGAAGTCCTGTATAGAAAAGCTCAGAGAGCAAGTACAAAATGTGGAATAATTGGAGATAGTTCAATGAAACTTATAAATATTGGCTACGGCAGTATGGTTTCTGTCGAAAGGCTTGTGGCAGTTGTAAGCCCCGATTCCGCACCCATAAAGAGAATGATTGTGGAGGCGAGAGAGGCAGGCAGGCTTATTGATGCCACCTATGGAAGAAAAACGAGAGCGGTGCTTGTGTGTGACAGCGACCATGTTATTTTATCCGCACTTCAGTCGGAAACTGTTGCATCAAGACTTGACAGTAAGTATGTACCGCCGCAGAGTGAGGAGGATTTTGATGAGTAACAAAGGAGTTTTGCTCGTGGTATCAGGTCCTTCAGGAGTAGGAAAAGGAACAGTTATGCGTGAGCTTTTCAAAAAAAGAGACGACATTCGTTTTTCCATTTCCGCAACAACGAGAAATCCCAGAGTAGGGGAAGAGGATGGAGTGCACTATCACTTCATTTCAAAAGATGCATTTAAAAAGCTCCAGACAGAAGATGGTTTTTTAGAGAGCGCAGAGTTTTGCGACAACTGTTACGGAACTTTAAAAAGCGAGGTTTTTCCTTATCTTGAAAAAGGGATAACTGTTATACTCGAAATTGAAGTACAGGGTGCTTTGCAGGTTAAGGGAAAATATCCTGACGGTGTGTTTTTATATGTTGCACCTCCGTCAATTTCCGAGCTTTCAAGAAGACTTTATGAAAGAGCAACAGAGGAAAAAGAGGTTATTGAAAAAAGACTTAGTCAGGCAAAGTGGGAGCTTACAAAGGTAGGCGAATACGATTACATAATTGTAAATGATGAAGTAATGAAGGCAACGGAGAAAATAAATGCCGTTATAGAGGCAGAAAAATCCAAATCCTTCAGATGCAAAGAAATTGTTGATAAAATACTTTTTAAGTTTTAGGGAGGAGAAAGAATATGATTATTGAACCAAGCATTAACGAACTTATGAAAAAAGAAAATTTTGACAGCAGATATACACTTGTTGTTGCGGCAGCAAAAAGAGCGAGAGAGCTTTCAGCAGAGCAGCCGGCACTTGACAAGACAGTAAGAGCTGCAGTACATGAAATTGCGGCAGGCAAAGTGCATGTAATCCCTGCAAGCGAAGTGCCCAAAAGCGAGGAAGACGGCGAAATAGATTACAGTGAATTTATGAATATACTTGAAGCAGCTAGTGAAGAATAATGCTAAGGGATGTTAAAAATGCCCAGAACACAAAAAGGCAAATATTAAAGGCTCTCTTGTGTAAAGGAAGCTGTCACGAAGTGACTGAGGGATTGTTATGTTGAAAAATCAAAATTGATTTTTCTTAAATTTAAACCCTTTTTGTTACGAACATTTTTTCCTATCCCTAAATTATAGTATTAGAAAATATGGGGTGTAAAAAATTAAGTTTTTTGCACCCCGTTTTGGGTGATATATTATGATAGCAAAAGTTGCAGTTGACACAAAAACTTCAATTGTTGACAGAATATTTGAATATATTATACCGCCGCGTCTTGAAAAAAAGGCACAGGCAGGAGTGAGATGCTCGGTGCCATTCGGAAACGGAGATAAAAGGCGCATTGGGTTTATTTTGTCTGTGTCGGAAAATTCGGAATATAAAATAGAAAAATTAAAGGAAATATGCGATGTACTAGACAGCGAGCCGCTTTTATCAAGACAAAGAATGGTTGAGGCATTTCGCATAAAAAACAGATATTTCTGCTCGTTTATGGAGGCAATAAGGCTCTTTTTGCCCGTCGGTGCAAAAACTGATATTGACGAGGTTTATGAAGTTTTGGAAGATAGTAATGATTTTCCAAATCAAATGTGCAGAAAAATATATGAAAAAATAAAAGAATCAGGAAAAATTAAATACGAAGTTTTGAAAGAAAACTTTGGCGGAAACATAAGAACTCATTTAAAAGAACTTGAAAGGGCAGGAGTTATAAACGCTGAATTTAAGTGGCACGATAAAGAAGAAATAAAGTTTTCCGCCGTTTATTTTCTGGAAAAAAAAGATGTGGATTTATCAAAAATCCCCAAAAATGCTGCGGCGCAAAGGCGAGCCATTAAAGTTTTAAACGAAACTGAATATCTTTCAATGCCAGATTTATGTATGTTTGCAGGTTGCAGCAGCCAAACTGTGAAGTGCCTTATGAATAAGGGGATTGTAGGAAAAAAAATTCTGGAGAAAAAAAGAGCTCCTTACGAAGTTTCGTGTGAAAAAAGCAATATGGACACTCTTTCCAAAAAGCAGAAGGAAATTGCTGACAAAATAATTTCGGGAAATGCTGAAAAGCCATATCTTCTTCGCGGAGTTACAGGAAGCGGAAAAACACAAATTTATATAAATGTTATTGAAAATGTTTTAAAAAGCGGAAAAACGGCGCTTTTACTGGTACCTGAGATTTCGCTCACTCATCAGATGGTGGGAAGATTTATTAAGGTTTTCGGCGAAAGAGTAGCACTTATGCACAGTAAACTTTCAGACGGAGAACGTTTTGATGAGTGGATGACAATAAAAAGAGGCGAGGCTTCTGTTATAATAGGCGCACGTTCTGCCATTTTCGCTCCGAGTGACAACATTGGAATAATTATTGTTGACGAGGAGCATGAAGATACGTATAAATCCGAAAGCGGTGTACGTTATGATGCGAGAGAAGTAGCAATTCTTCGTGCAAAAAGTACGGGGGCAAAGGTGCTTTTCGCATCGGCAACACCACGCATTTCGGATTACTATAAAGGAAAGCAGGGGATTTATAATCTCCTTGAAATTACCGAGAGATTTAACGGTGCCTCATTGCCCGTATCGATTATAGCCGATATGCGTGAGGAGCTTAAAGCGGGAAATCGTAGTCCCATATCATCAATTTTGAGAGAAGAGCTTTTAAAAAATCTTTCAAAAGACGAACAAACAATTCTTTTCTTAAACAGAAGGGGATATTCAACCTTCATATCCTGCCGTGACTGCGGTGAGGCGATAGGCTGTCCCTCATGCAATATTTCTCTCACATATCATAGCTTTGGCGAAAGCCTTATGTGTCACTACTGCGGACACAAAGAATCGCTTCCTACGGTTTGTCCTGTTTGCGGAAGCAAGAACATAAAAGGTTTTGGAACGGGCACACAAAAAATCGAAGAAAAGATTGAAGAGGAATTCGGAGGCGCAACAGTCCTTCGAATGGATGTTGACACCACAGGAAAAAAAGGTGCACATGAGAAAATACTCGACTCCTTCCGACATGACGGGGTTGATATACTACTCGGCACACAGATGGTTGCAAAAGGGCTTGACTTTGAAAATGTAACCTTAGTGGGTGTGCTTGCGGCAGACCAGCTTCTTAATATGGGAGACTATCGTGCGGCGGAAAAAACGTTTGACCTTATAACACAGGTTTCAGGCAGAGGCGGCAGGGGGGAGAAAAAGGGAAGAACAGTAATTCAGACCTACTCTCCTGACAATTGGGCCATAAAGTATGCCTCAAAGCATGATTATACCGGCTTTTATGAAGACGAAATAAAAATGCGAAAAATACTTAACTATCCGCCGTTTTGTGATATAATAAATATCGTGGTGTTTGGTGACGAGCAGGCGTGGGTTCGTGATAAAACCACAGAGCTTTACAAAAAGTTTGAAAGTGAGCTTTCAGATTTTTTGGGAATTTGTTTTTATTCTCCCGTCCCGTGCATGGTTGACAAGATTAAAAACAAATACAGATGGCATTTCTGGTTTAAATGCCGATATGATGATAAAATATCGGACAAAATAAGAAATATACTTGAAAAAGAAAACAATCCGTCAATAATAACGGAAATAAATCCAAATTACATTTAAAGGAGAAAACTATGTCACTTAGAAATATCAGAGTTTTAGGAGATGACCTTTTAAGAAAGAAATCGAGAAAGGTAGAGGTAATTGATGACAGGATACTTCAGCTTCTCGATGACATGGAGGAAACCATGCGAAGCCGTGACGGAGTGGGACTTGCCGCACCGCAGGTAGGGATACTCAGAAGAGTTGTGATAGTAGATATCGGTGACGGACTTTTTGAATTTATAAATCCTGAAATCATAGAACAAAGCGGTGCGAACACTATGGTTGAAGGATGCTTAAGTGTTCCTGACAAAATAGGTGATGTTACAAGACCTACTTTTGTAAAGGTACGTGCATATAACCGCAAGGGCGAAGAATTTTTGCTCGAAGCACACGATTATTTTGCAAAAGCTATCTGCCACGAGATAGACCATCTTGACGGAATTATATTTGTTGACAGGGCAGAGAACCTCCGAAGTAAGTATGAAGAATAAGAGGAAGGTATTATTGATATTATGAAAATTCTTTTTATGGGAACTCCCGATTTTGCAGCGGAGAGCCTTAAAGCGCTTATAAATGACAAAAGAGATGTTGCGGCTGTAATCTCTCAGCCGAACAAGCCGAAAAACCGCGGAATGAAGGTGGTTAATACTCCTGTGGCACAGGTTGCAGAGGATGAAAATATACCATGCTATCATCCTGAAACACTTAAAAATGGTGTTATAGAAGGACTTTTAAAAGAGATAAATCCTGATATAATAATAGTTGTGGCTTACGGAAAACTGCTTCCTGAATATGTTTTAAATTTCCCTAAATACGGATGCATTAATATTCATGGTTCGCTTCTTCCAAAATATCGCGGTGCGGCACCAATTCAGTTTAGTATTTTAAAAGGCGAAAAGGTGACGGGTGTAACCTCAATGTATATGGCAAAGGGAATGGACACGGGTGACATGATTTTGAAAAAAAGCATTCCAATAGAAGAAAGTGACAACGCAGGAACACTTCACGATAAGCTCGCAAGCCTTGGTGCATCGCTTTTACTTGAAACTCTTGATGCGATTTCTGAAGGAACCGCAAAAAGAGAAGTTCAAAACGAAGAAGAGGCAACCTATACTACCCAGCTTACAAAAGAAATGGGTAACATAAACTGGAATGAAAGTGCAGATAATATAATAAACCTTATAAGAGGGTTTGACCCGTGGCCTTGTGCATATTCTTTTGCAAAGGGGAAAAGATTTAAAATATACACCTCGAAAAAAGAAGAGAAGTGTGGAAGCGCAGGAGAAATTCTTGAGGCAGGAGAGAGTCTTTTAGTCGGATGCGGTGAGGGAAGCATCAGAATTTTTGAACTTCAGCCCGAAAACAAAAAAAGAATGAAATTTTGCGATTTCGCCAGAGGTAATTCTGAACTTTTCAAAGTCGGAGACGTTATAGGAGAATAAGATATGTTTTTTTCACAGTATGATATTTTGCTTTTACCGGCACTTATATTAAGCCTTTGGGCACAATGGAAAGTAAATTCGGCATTTCAGAAATATTCGCAGATACCAAATATGCGCCATATAACAGGGGCAGATGCCGCAAGAAAAATTTTAAATGTGGCAGGGGTTTCTGCAGTTTCGGTAAATCACATTGGTGGAAATCTCACAGACAACTTTAACCCACGAAACAAAAACTTAAATTTATCCGACGGGGTTTACGGGCAGGGCAGTATTGCCGCAGTCGGAATTGCCGCACATGAGGCAGGACACGCAATTCAGCATGCCAATGGATATGCAGGGATTAAACTTCGCAATCTTATTTTGCCATTGGCTCAAATATCGTCATCTGCCGCAATGCCGCTTTTCTTTTTAGGACTTTTGCTCTCTATCGGTCCTTTGGTAGATGTAGGAATAATTCTTTTTTCGGCTGCAGTTTTATTTCAGATAGTAACACTTCCCGTTGAGTTTAACGCAAGCCGCCGCGCTATAAAAATGATAAGAGAGGCGGACATTTTGTCGGAGGAAGAAATAGGGGGAGCTAAAAGAGTTTTGTCAGCCGCTGCCATGACTTATGTTGCGTCTGCGGCAATGGCGGCACTTCAGCTTATAAGACTTATTGGCATTTCCGGCAGAAGGAGAGATTAATTTGGCTGATACAAGGGGAAAGGCATACGCCGTTTTAAAAAAGATTTTTGAAGATAAGGCATATTCGAGCCATGCACTTGATACCTTTCTTTCCGAAAGCGATTTTGATGGCAGGGACAAAGCCTTTGTGACAAATATTGTTTACGGTGTTCTGACAAACCTTAAATATCTTGATTTTCAGATTGAAAGCTATTCGAAAAACCCTCTTAAAAAGATTTCGACACAGGTTTTAAATATTTTGCGCATTTCCATATACCAGATTAAATTTATGGATAAAGTGCCCGAAAGTGCGGCAGTAAACGAAGGGGTAAAGCTTGCGAAGAAGAAAGCAAACCGCTCAGCGGGATTTGTAAATGCCCTCCTTCGTACATACCTTCGAGAAGGGGAAAAGCTCCCTTTAGAAAAAGACGAAATAAAATACTTGTCTGTAAAATATTCTTTTCAGGAATACATGGTTTCAATGTGGCTTTCAAGGTTTGGGAGGGAAAAATGCGAAAAGCTTTTATCTTCTCTTAATATGCCTCCTGCAATGACAGTTCGCATAAACAGTAAAAAAACAACCCGAGAAGAGTTTATGGGAAAATGCGGCGGCAGAGAAGGAATTTGCCCATCATCTGTTATACTTCCTCCTATGGGAAGTGTTTCGAAGATAGAAGGTTTTTCAGAGGGGCATTTCATAGTTCAGGACGGAGCGGCCCAGCTTGCGGTTTTGGAAATGGACATAAAAGAGGGGGACATCTGCCTTGACATGTGTGCAGCCCCCGGCGGAAAAACAACTCATATGGCAGAGCGGGCAAAAGAAGTTGTGGCATGGGATATTTATGAGCACAAAATCAGACTCATTGAGGAAAATGCAAAAAGACTTTCACTTTCAAATATAAAGACTTACGTGCATAACGGAAAAGAAAAAGACGAAAGTTTATTCGGAAAATTTGACAAGGTGCTTCTTGATGCCCCTTGTTCGGGACTTGGAATAATTAAGAAAAAGCCTGAAATCAAGTGGGAGAGAACGAATGAAGACATAAAAGAAATTATAAAGGAACAAAAAGAACTTATAGAGTGTGCGGCTTTATATGTTAAAAGCGGAGGCACTCTCCTTTACAGTACCTGTACTATAAACGAAGAGGAAAACGAAAAAATAGTTGATGCTTTTCTAGAAAAACATCCTGATTTTTCAAAGGACGGGGAATATATAAATGTTTTCCCGAAAGACGGTGCAGACGGATTTTTTATTTCAAGACTTAAGAGGAACTAAAATGAATATTTTTGACCTTACAATAGAAGAACTTAAAAGTTATTTTGAAAATGCGGGAGAAAAGGCATTTCGTGCCAAACAGGTTTTCAAACACGTTTATGAAGGTGTACCATTTTCTGAAATGACTGATATTTCAAAAAACTTAAGAGCGAAACTTTCAGAGGATTTTGACACATATCTTCCGCTTATTGCGGAAAAATGGGTGTCGCAGATTGACGGCACTGTTAAATACCTTTTCAAAATGTGTGACGGCGAGGTTGTGGAAGGCGTTGTAATGAGCTATAAGCACGGGTTTTCCATGTGCGTTTCCACGCAGGTAGGCTGCAGTATGGGATGCACATTTTGCGCATCAACCTTAAAAGGAAAGAAGCGTAATTTATCTCCCAGTGAAATTTCGGGACAAATTATGGCTGCAAAAAAGGATTTAGGGCAAAGAATATCGAATATTGTACTTATGGGCAGCGGTGAGCCTTTTGATAATTATGATAATGTAATAAAATTTATAAAAATTGCAAATCATGAGGATGCTTTATGTATAGGAGCAAGGCATATAACGCTTTCAACATGCGGTCTTGTACCTGGTATTTTAAAACTTGCCGATGAAAATATTCCCATTAATTTATCGCTTTCGCTTCATGCACCAAATGACGAGATAAGAAAAGAAATAATGCCTGTTGCGAAAAAATATGATATTCACACTCTTATTGGTGCGTGCAGAGAATATTTTGAAAAAACAAAAAGAAGAATAACTTATGAATACGCATTAATTGACGGAGTTAATGACAGCGACTCTTGTGCTCATGAGCTTTGCACTCTTTTAAGGGGCGGGAGCGAGCATGTCAATTTAATTCCCGTAAACTATGTTGCAGAAAGAAAAGCAAAGAAAAGCCGTAATGTTGAGGCTTTTCGTGATATTCTTTTGAAAAATGGAATTAATGCAACAGTACGCAGAGAAATGGGAGCTGATATTTCAGCCGCTTGCGGTCAACTCCGAAATGAATATACTTCAAAAAACAATTAAATTTTAATGGGCAGAGAGGAGGTGTGCTCGGTTGATAGAATTTTCTGCTTTTACAGACAAGGGTCAGGTAAGAAAGAATAATCAGGATTTTTTCTCTGTAAATCCTGATGTGCCAACCTTTTTCGTTTTGTGTGACGGAATGGGCGGACACGAAGGCGGTGACATTGCAAGCAGCAGTGCCGCAAACAGTATTGAAAAGTACATAAAACTAAACTTTAGTCTTGATAATGATGACAAAAAGGCCCGTGCTCTTTTGCAGGAGGCTATAGTATATGCAAATAAAATTGTATATAAAAGGGCAAAGGTAATGCCCAAATATAGCGACATGGGCACAACCTGCGATATCTGCTTTATAGATTTTGATACGCTTTATACCTGCCATGTGGGTGACAGCAGAATTTATCTTTACAGGGACAATAATCTCACCCAGCTTACAACTGACCATACTCTTATGGAAGAGCTTTTAAAAAATGGGAGCATAACAAAAAGCGAAATTGAAAACCATCCGGGAAAGCACATGATTACAAGAGCCGTTGGAACGGAAGAGAGAATAGAGTCGGATTTCGACATTTTAAAGCTTTCTGATGGTGACATGATTTTAATGTGCAGCGACGGGCTTACAAATATGCTTTCGGATACTGCGATTAAAAAAGTTTTATTGCCTGGAGGAAACCTTGACAATATGGCAAAAAGACTTATAGAAAAAGCAAATGAAAACGGCGGACTTGACAATATTACAGTAATAGTATTAAGATATACGAAAAATGAGGAGGAAATGGCATGAGCGGAAGTGTTGTTGGAAACCGATATGAGCTTTTGGAAAAAATAGGCTCCGGCGGAATGGCAATTGTTTACAAGGCTCGGTGCAGACTGCTTAACAGATACGTTGCGATAAAAATGCTCAGAGCAGAATTTAATGAGGATGCTGAATTTTTAAAGAGATTTGAAACAGAGGCGCAGGCTGCTGCAAGCCTTTCGCATCCGAATATTGTATCAGTTTATGATGTTGGAATTCATAATAAACTTCATTACATAGTGATGGAGTTTGTTGAGGGTATAACTTTAAAAGAATATCTTGTGAATAATGGACCGTTGCCGATTGAGAAAATAGTCGATTTTGGCACACAGATTGCATCGGCACTTGAGCATGCTCATGCGAAAAAGATTATTCACCATGATATAAAGCCCCACAATATAATGATTACCGAGGAAGGACTTTTGAAGGTTACTGATTTCGGTCTTGCAAGAGCGGTGTCGGCATCTACCACTATTGCGGGAGTGGGTGCCATAGGTTCTGTACACTATGCGTCTCCCGAACAGGCAAGAGGCGGATTTACCGATGAGAAGAGCGATATTTATTCACTCGGTGTAAGCATGTACGAAATGACTACGGGCAGAGTCCCTTTTGACGGAGAAACTCCTGTTGCAGTAGCTATAAAGCACTTGCAGAAAGAGCCTACACCACCTTCTGCCATTGCGCCTGATGTACCGCAGTCTCTTGAAAACATAATATTAAAATGTATGGAAAAAGAACCTTCAAAGAGATTTCAGAGTGTCACAGAGGTCACAGCGGCACTTCGCAGTGTGCTTGAAGGCGGAAATGTTGTTAAAAATAACAGCGATGAAGAAGACGACAAGTGTGTAACAAAGAGAATGCCTACTGCGGAAGAAATCAGCAAGGAAGAAGAAAGAATTTCCAAGGAAGTGCATGAAGAAGTTAAGGTGGTAAGAAGGGACCTTAAAAAAGAAGAAAATACAAGGGATATTAAAAAACGCAAAAAAGAAGACACAATTGCAATTATTGCCGCAATTGCAACTTCTGTGGTTATTGTGGCTGTTTTAGGGGTAGTTCTTTTAAATATTTTGGGATTTAAGTTTACATCTTCGAAAGTTGAAGTTCCAAGCTTTGCAGGTCTTACCCTTGAAGAAGCGGAAAAACTGGCGGAGGAATATTCTCTTGATGTATCTGTTAAGGGAAGAGAGTATAATGAAGAAGTAGATGTTGACAAAATAATTTCACAGGAGCCTGAAAGCGGTGAAAAAATAAAGAAAGATGGCAAGATTGAAGTCATTGTAAGCCGAGGAACGGAGCATATGGTTTTGTCAAATTACAAAAACGATATGGCTGATGACGTTAAGGCTGACCTTAAATCTTTGAAAATTGACTACGAAATCGTAGAAATTTTTGATGAGGAAGTAGAAGAAGGAAGAGTTGTAAAGACTGACCCGAAGGCAAAATCAAAAATTTCCGATAGTACTATGGTAACAGTTTATGTAAGCAAAGGCCCCGAAAAGAAGGAAACGGTTGCACCTAACCTCATTGGAAATACAGTTGAAAATGCGAGAATTCTTCTTCATAACAGAGGACTTGAGGTTGGAGAAATCACTTATATTGACAGCGACCAGCCAAAGGATACTGTTATTCAGCAGTCCCCCGTATCAGGAGCAAATATTGAGGATGGTGAAGGTGTAGACCTTGTTTTAAGCCGAGGAAAAAAGACACCCGAACCTACACCGGAGAGCACAAAAGCACCTGAGCCTACAAAAGAGCCGGAAAGTACCAAAGCACCGGCAGAAAATCCAGATGAAGGTGAATAATCCGGAGGATATATGGAAGGCATAATAATTAAAGGTATAGGCGGATTTTACTATGTCCGCTGTGATGACGGAAATATACTGGAAACAAGAGGTTGCGGAAGATTTCGCAAGGAAAAAATAACACCCTTGGTGGGTGACAGGGTAGTCCTTGACGAAAGTTTGGGAAGTGTTGTGGAAATTCTGCCACGCAGTTGTGAATTTATAAGACCTCCCGTTTCAAATGTCACGCAGATGATAGTTGTTTTCAGCACGGTTTCGCCAAAGGTTGACTTAAGGCTCGTTGACACCATGCTCCTTTATATTGAAGAAAAAGGGATAAAAGGAGCCGTTTGCATTAACAAAAGTGACTTAGATGACCCCGAAAATATAGAAAAAATAAAAAAAATATATCAAAGTGCAGGCTACCAAGCTATCGTCACCAGTGCCGAAAAAGGCGAAGGCGGCGAAGCGCTCTCATCACTTTTAAAAGACAATATTTCCGCATTCGCAGGAAATTCGGGTGTTGGAAAAAGCAGTCTTTTAAATTTAATTGACGGCAGTTTTTCTCTTGAAACAGGGAATGTAAGCGAGAAAATCCAGAGAGGTAAGCACACCACAAGGCACGTGGAACTTTTGCCATTATCCTTTGGGGGATATGTTCTTGACACACCAGGTTTCGGCAAAATAGACCTTCCGGTAATAGAAGCCAAATATCTTGAGAATTATTTCAAAGAATTTGAGCCCTACAGGGGACAATGTAAATTTACTGGTTGTTCTCATACGAAAGAAAAAGGATGCGCCGTAAGAGAAGCACTCGAAAATAAGGAAATAAGTATATCGAGATATGAAAGTTATGTGGAATTTTACGAAAAATTAAGGGAGATAAAACCCTGGGAAAGAAAGGAAAATTAAAAATGATTTATGTATCACCATCAATTCTCGCCGCAGATTTCGGCGACCTTCGTAACCAGATTAAAACAGTTGAGGAAGGAAAAGCGGACATGCTCCATATAGATGTTATGGACGGGCACTATGTTCCGAACATTTCCTTCGGACCTGGAATGGTTAAAAAACTTCGTGAGGACTCAAAGCTTTTCTTTGATGTTCATCTTATGATTGACAATCCTGAAAAATATGTCGATGCTTATATCGACGCAGGTGCTGACCTTATCACAGTTCACTATGAGGCAACAAACCATATTCACCGCCTCGTTCAGTACATAAAAAGCTGCGGAATAAAAGCGGGTGTAGCAATAAATCCCGGAACACCTGCAGTAGTTTATGAGGAACTTGCAGACATGATAGATTTGGCGCTTGTAATGACAGTAAACCCAGGCTTTACAGCACAGAAATTTATTGAAGGCATGGTTCCGAAGATTAAAAAGGTTTCAGCTATGCTTCCTGAAGGTACATACCTTGAGGTTGACGGCGGAATAGGTCCTAAAAATGCGGCACAGGTAATTAGTGCAGGTGCTAACACCCTTGTTGCAGGCGCATCAGTATTTTATGCCGAAGACCCTGCAGCAGCAATAGCCGAGCTTCATAACACAAAAATATGAAGGCGCTGATATTCACAGGCGGTAATTTTTTGCCGCCTGATAATTTTATATACGAAGATTATGAAATTGTAATATGCGCGGACAAGGGTATTGAAAATGCGAAAAAAGTCGGAATAAAACCGCATCTTTATGTCGGGGATTTTGACAGTTGTGCACCATCTTTTGAAGGCGAAATACTAAAGTTTAATGCAGAAAAAGATGTTACCGACACGGAGATAGCAGTAGATGAAGCAATAAAAAGAGGTGCCGACAGTATTTTGATTTTAGGAGGCACGGGAGGAAGGGCTGACCATAGTTTTGCAAATATTCTTCTTCTTGCAAGAACTGCGAAAAAAGGAATTGACATCAAAATGTATGACGGCACAAACTTCTTTTTTGTCCTGACAGAAAGCTCAAAAATTCAGAAAGGCACTTTTAAATACCTTTCTTTGTTCCCTCTTTTCGGGGATGTTGAAAATTTGAATTTAAGCGGTGTGAAATACCCCCTTTCAAACTTTTTCCTTCCTGCCGATTCTTCCCTTTGCGTAAGCAATGAAATTATAGAAGAAAATGCAGGAGTTTCCTTTTCAAAGGGTAATTTGCTTGTGATTTTATCAATAGGATAAAAAAATTCAAAAAACTCTTGCCAATAATGTAAAATAATAGTATAATTATATGTAATGTATATGAAAGGAGATGTCTTTATGAACGGCAGCGAAACACAGTCAATGCTCACAATGGTTATCTACCTTGTTGCTATGGTTGCAATTTTCTATTTTCTTTTAATCCGTCCCCAGAAAAAGAGAGAGAAAGAAAACAGAATGATGATTGAATCTTTGGCAGTAGGCGATAAGATAGTCACCATCGGAGGAATTTACGGAAAAATCACTCAGCTTAAAGAAGACACTCTCGTTCTTGAAACCGGTTCTATAAACGAGAAAAGCTATATAAAGCTTTCACGCTCGGCTATCAGAGAGGTTACAAAGAAAGAAGAGTCCAAAAAAATAGACGAATAAGTAATAAAAATTTCCTCCGCAGAATAGTATTTTATAAAAATACTATTTGGAGGGCTTATGAAAAATCAAGCTGTTTTGTCAGGCGGGGGAAATATTTTTACTGTGGCGTTTGCAGTTGTAGTGCGTGCAATGCTTGTAACTGCAGCGGCACTTATGCTCCTTACACTTTTTGTGTCTTACGGAAATGTTTCAGATGAGGTTATATCTTCATGTATTACTGCGGCAACGTTTATAAGCGTGTTTTCGGCAGGCTTTATGTGCGGCAGAAAAAGAAGCCGAAGCGGTTGGCTTTCAGGGCTTTTGGCAGGAGGAATGTATGTTCTTTTTATGCTTTTCCTGGGGTTTATAATTTTCGGCGATTTCGGAATATCGTGGGACACATTGAAGATGTTTTTGCTTTCCGTTCTGGGAAGCGTAGTGGGCGGGATTTTCGGAGTGAATTTCAGAAAGAAACGAAAGTAAGGCTTTGTGCCTTAACATATTAAAAGAAGGAGAATTTATTATGAAACACATTAAAACAATAGCTTCAAATTGTCTTAAAAACACAGTAAAAACAGGTGGCTGCGGCGAATGTCAGACATCTTGCCAGTCAGCTTGCAAAACAAGTTGCACAGTAGCAAACCAGAAATGTGAGAATAAATAAAAAGACAAAAACTGTAATAAGGGTGCAGTAGTGCTGCATCCTTATTTTTAAATAGGTGAAAATATGATACATAAATATGAAAAGTTCGGCATGTACATTGTGCTTGATACAAATAGCGGAAGTGTGCATGTGATGGATGAAATATCTTATAAATTGCTTGACTGCTTTGAAGAAGGCAGATTTTGCGAAGAAAAGGCAGAAGCACTTATAAAAGAATATTCAAAAGAAAAAATCGGGGAAAGCCTTGAAGAAATAAATTTGCTGATTGAGGGCGGTCAGCTTTTTTCAAAAGACTGGCACCAGGAGATGGCAGAGAACTATCACAAAGACTCTGTTATAAAGGCGATGTGTCTTCATGTGGCCCACGACTGTAATTTAAGCTGTAAATACTGCTTTGCCAATAAGGGTGATTACACAGGACCAAAAGGACTTATGAGCCTTGAAGTGGGCAAAAAAGCCATAGATTTTGTTATAAAATCATCAGGAAAACGCAAAAATATCGAAATAGACTTTTTTGGCGGCGAGCCGCTTATGAATTTTGATACAACCTGTAAGATTTTGGAGTATGCCGAGGAAGAGGGAAAGAAAAACGGAAAAAATTTCCGCTTTACAATAACCACAAACGGCATTTTGCTTGATAGGGAAAAACTTGACTACATCAACAAAAACATGTCAAACATAGTGCTTAGTATTGACGGCAGAAAAGAAGTCAATGACAATATGCGCCCCTCCGTAAACGGCAAGGGAAGTTATGATTTGATTATGCCGAAATTTAAAGAAACTGCTGAAAGCCGAAATCAGGACAACTACTATGTAAGGGGCACTTACACAAAGCATAATCTTGATTTTGCGGCAGATGTTCTTCATCTTGCAGATGAAGGCTTTAAGCAGATTTCGGTAGAGCCTGTGGTAGCACCCGATACTACTGATTATGCAATTTCCGAAAGTGACCTTCCTGTTTTAATGGAGCAGTATGACATACTCGCAGAGGAAATGCTTAAAAGAGAAGAAAAAGGGGAAGGTTTTAATTTCTTCCACTTTATGATTGATCTTGAAGGAGGACCTTGTGCAATTAAGAGAATGTCAGGCTGCGGTGCGGGGCATGAGTATGTTGCAGTAACTCCCGAGGGTGATATTTATCCTTGCCATCAGTTTGTAGGTCAGGAAGAGTATAAAATGGGAAGCGTGCTTGACGGCAGCATTGACATGGAAAAAAGCCGTGAATACGCAAAAATCAATGTTTACACCAAAGAAGAGTGCGGCAAGTGCTGGGCGAAGTTCTACTGCAGCGGCGGTTGTCTTGCAACCTCGGCGAATTATGCAGGCGGAATGGACAAGCCATATAAAATTGCATGCGAACTTGAAAAGAAAAGAGTTGAATGTGCAATAGCACTTAAAATTGAATCAATTTTAAGGGACAGCGAGTAATTTTTACAAAAAATGCTTGACTATAACGTCATTAGGATATATAATATTAACGTTATGTAATAACAAAGGAGGATTCAGACAAATGAAGGTAAAAAGTATTGTAGGGCTTATAATCAGCATTCTGATTATTGCCGGCCTTATCTATACCGCTGCCTTTGGTTTTACTCTTACAAATCCTTTGACAGGTACAGAGTATAAGTTTCCAAAGGTGCTTGATGAGAGCGATGGTATAAAAAGAGGTCTCGACTTGGTTGGAGGTTCAATTATTACTTTTGAAGCCGACGTTGAAAATCCCAGCGCAACAGACCTTGATGCAGCAGAACAGGTTCTCCGTAACCGTCTCGACAGTCAGGGTTACTTTGACGCAGTAGTTTCAAGACAGGCTGAAAAATTTATAAGAGTTGAAATTCCTGATATTGATGACCCTGAGTCTGCAGTTCAGCTTTTGAAAGCTGACGCGGTACTTAAATTTACCGATGCTGCAGGCGAGGTTATTATGGAAGGCGGAAGCGGTGTTGAAAAAGCACAGAGCGCTTACGGACAACTTAATGACGCAGGTGACACAGGTCACTACGTTCAGCTTACATTAACAGCTGAAGGTCAGAAAAAGTTTGCAGATGCAACTGCGGTTGCAGCTACAAAGACAGAGGGCGAGAATATCATTAAGATTATGCTTGATGACACAGAAATTTCCGCTCCCCGTGTTTCTGAAAAAATTGACAGTAAAACATGTATTATAACAGGTAACTTTACAGAGGAAAGTGCAAAAATTCTTGCAGACCAGATTCAGAGCGGTCAGCTTCCGTTCTCACTTAAAGAAAGTGAGCTTCGTGCAGTAGGTCCGACACTTGGTAGTAAAGCGCTTGAGACAAGCCTTTTTGCAGCTTTAATCGGTATTGTAGTTGTACTTTTGTTCATGCTCGTAATTTACAGACTTCCGGGTCTTATTGCGGATATTGCACTGCTTTGCTATATCGCACTTGTAGCACTCATTATGGCAGGCTACTTTATGCCGGGAGATTTCACAGCTACACTTACACTTCCCGGTATTGCAGGTATAGTTCTTTCAATTGGTATGGCGGTTGACGCTAACGTTATTATTTTTGAAAGAATTAAAGAAGAGCTTCGCACAGGAAAGAGCGTAGGTGCTGCAGTTGAATCAGGCTTTAAACGTGCAACAAGCGCCATTGTTGATGCTAATATCACAACAATTATTGCTGCAGTTGTTCTCTGGAAATTTGGTACAGGTGCTATTCAGGGCTTTGCGCTCACACTTGGTATCGGTATCGTAGTCAGCATGATTACAGCAGTATTTATCACAAAATTCCTGCTTAAGCTTATGCTTGGTCTTGGAGTTACAAACCCCGTGATGTACGGCGTTAGAAAGGAGGAGGTAAAGAATGATTAATTTTATCGGTAAGAAAAACATATTCTTTATCGCTTCTGCTATTGTAATTATTGCAGGACTTGTAGCGTTTATCGCTTTTGGCGGTCTTAATCTTGACCTTGACTTTAAGGGTGGTACATCCATTCGTATAAACATCGGCAAAGAATTTGCTGATGAAGATATCAAAGCAATAGTTTCGGAAGTTTTGGGCGACCAGACAGTTCAGATTCAAAAGTCAGGTGCAGACAAAACCGAGGTTGATATTACAACACTTGAAGTGGAAACTGAAAAACGTGACCAGATTATAGATAAAATCAAAGAGAAATATTCTCTTGAGCAGAGCGCTGTGCTTGAAGCTACAAACGTTTCGGCATCTGCAAGCACAAAGCTTATCGCTGATGCATTTAAGGCAATTGGTTGGGCAGTACTCTTTATGCTTATCTATATCACAATAAGATTTAACTTCCGTTCAGGTATTTCAGCGGTTATCGGTCTTATTCACAACATTTTGGTAATGCTTTCGGTATATGCTATTTTCCGCATTCCCGTAAACACATCATTTATTGCAGCTATTTTGACAATAGTTGGTTACTCAATCAATGATACCATAGTTGTGTTTGACAAAATCCGTGAAAATGCGAAACTTGACAGAAGAAGTAAATTTGGTGAAATTGCAAACAGAAGTCTTAACGAAACTCTTACAAGAACACTTAACACTTCTTTTACAACTCTTTTCACAATTTTGGCACTTTACGTTCTCGGTGTTGATTCAATCCGTGAATTTGCACTTCCGATTATCGTCGGTGTTATAGTTGGTACTTATTCTTCAATCTGTATCGCAACACCTATGTGGACAGTTATTCGCGGAATTAAAAAAGCAAAATAATAAAGCACTGATATTGCAAAAGGGAGTAGCTGAATGCTTTGCATTTCCAGGTAATCGTCAACTCGACTTTTTGTCCGGTTATTTGGATCTATTTGATAGCAAGACTTTTGTGGCATAATGCCGCAAAAGTCTTTTTTTGTATATTATATTGAATGCACTTCATAATAATTTAAAAGGAGGAAAAAAATGAAACATTATTTAAATGATGCCAATGATGTAATTGAGGCTACAGGCAGTAGCGTAAATGGTTTGAGTTCTTCAGAGGCAGAAAAAAGACTCATGGAAAATGGCAAAAACAAGCTTATCGAAGCCAAGAAGGAATCAATTCTTCACCGCTTTTTTAAGCAGCTTTGCGAACCTATGACAATTATTCTCTTGGTTGCTGCAGTGATTTCTGCGGGCGTTGAAATTTACGAAGGAATTCACTCGGGACATATGGGATTTCCTTCGGATGTCGTAATAATCCTTGCTGTTGTCCTTATCAATGCCATATTGGGTGTTTTTCAGGAAAGCAAGGCGGAAAAAGCCATTGAGGCTTTGCAGGAAATGTCAAAGGCACAGAGCAAGGTTATTCGTGACGGAAAGCAGATTTTTATTCCAAGTGAAGAACTTGTTGTCGGCGATATTATTGTGCTTGAAGCGGGTGATTCAGTTCCGGCAGATGCGAGAATTATAGAGTGCGCCTCTATGAAAATTGAAGAAGCCGCGCTTACAGGTGAGTCCGTACCCGTTGATAAAAGAATTGAAGCTCTCACAACCGGAGAAAACGGCGATGTTACATTAGGTGACAGAAAGAACATGGTGTTTATGGGTTCAACTGTTGTTTACGGACGCGGCAAGGCAGTTGTAACCGCTACAGGAATGGATACTGAAATGGGCAAAATTGCAGATGCTCTTGCCAAGGCCGAGGAAGGCAAAACGCCTCTTCAGATTAAGCTTTCAGGTCTTTCTAAAATTTTAACCTATCTTGTTATAGGTATTTGTGTTGTTATTTTCGGAGTGCAGTTAATTCGTGACGGCATAGGTTTTGAAACAGTTTTAAACTCATTTATGATTGCAATTTCTCTTGCGGTTGCGGCAATTCCTGAGGGACTTGCTACGGTGGTTACTATCGTGCTTTCTATCGGTGTCACCAATATGTCAAAGCGAAATGCCATTATCAGAAAACTTACCGCTGTTGAAACTCTTGGTTGCACACAGATTATTTGTTCTGATAAAACAGGAACACTTACACAGAACAAAATGACGGTTATAGAGCATTATGGCGATGACGAGGCTTTGCTTGCAAATGCAATGTCGCTTTGCTCCGATGCAGAGTTTGATAAAGATTTGGGTGCCGCTGTAGGAGAGCCAACTGAATGCGCACTGGTAAATTATGCCGAAACGCTCGGTGTTTCCAAAAATGTTCAAAAAAATGTATTTGTAAGAATTGGCGAAGTTCCGTTTGATTCAGGCAGAAAGATGATGTCAACCATTCATAAAACTGCTGACGGTGTGCTTATTCAGTTTACCAAAGGTGCTCCCGACGAGCTTTTAAAGAGATGCACAAAAGCATTAATTAATGGAAAGACCATAGAAATGACAGCTGAAGTCCGCGAGGATATACTTACTGTCAACAAAAAAATGGCAGACAGGGCACTGCGTGTTCTTGCGTCCGCAAAAAAAGAGATTTCTGCAGAGCCTTCGGTGTATGACTCGGAAAGCGTTGAATGCGACCTTGTATTTATAGGACTTGTTGGGATGATTGACCCTGTGCGCCCCGAAGTTAAGGATGCAATTGACGAGTGCCGTGGTGCAGGTATTCGTCCTATAATGATTACAGGTGACCATAAGGATACCGCAGTTGCAATAGCAACGCAACTTGGAATTATCGCAGATGCATCTGAAGCTATTACAGGTTCCCAGCTTGATGAAATATCAGATGAGGAATTTGACAGCGTCGTTACAAAGTATTCAGTTTATGCTCGTGTTCAGCCTGAACACAAAACGAGAATTGTCAACGCATGGCGAAAACGTGGCATGGTTACTGCCATGACGGGAGACGGTGTTAATGATGCTCCTTCTATTAAAAATGCAGATATAGGTGTCGGCATGGGTATTACAGGTACAGATGTTACTAAAAATGTGGCTGACATGATTTTGGCTGATGATAACTTTGCAACCATAGTTTCAGCCGTTGGCGAGGGACGAAGAATATATGACAATATCAGGAAAGCAATTCAGTTCCTTCTTGCTTCCAATCTTTCAGAAGTACTGACAATATTTTTTGCTACACTCTTTGGATTTACAATTTTCGCACCTGTTCATTTGCTTTGGATAAACCTTATTACAGACTGTTTTCCGGCACTTGCACTTGGTATGGAAAAACCCGAAAAAAGCATTATGAACCGTAAACCGCGTGACAGCAAAGAAGGGATTTTTGCAGGCGGTCTTGGTTTTGCAGTTGCATATCAGGGGGTTTTGGTAACAATTATTACTATGATTTCATACATTTTGGGTAGATATTGGCTTGCTGACCTTCATCATGCCGAGGCGATTTTAGCAGGAACATATTCCGCAGAAATGCTTGGAACATCTATGGCTTTTCTCACACTTTCCCTTTGTGAAATATGCCATGCGTTTAATATGAGGTCGCTTCACGGCTCGATTTTCAAAATGAAAAATCAGAATTTATGGCTATGGGGTGCAGGTGTTTTATCGCTCGTGCTTACAACTGTCGTTATCGAAGTGGATTTCCTTGCAAAAGCATTCCAACTTGCTCATCTTGACCTTATGGAATACGGGATTGCATTCGGTCTTGCAATTCTCATTATACCTGTAGTTGAGATAATTAAGGTAATTCACAGAGCGGTGGACAATCGAAAAGCAGAATAATATAAAATTGGGGGTGTAGAAAAAATCATTTTTTACACCCTCGTTTTTGTAATTGCGCCTGAAAATTAATCATAGAATATATAAATACGTTTTCGGGAGTGGCTTATGAGAAAGAATTTTAAACTGTGGGAAATGATTTTTTGTGCTTTGGTAGTAATTGTCTGTTCGCATTTTGCATCAGGAGACAGGGCGGTAGAAACCGCGGGAGAAGGAAAGATAGATGTTGTAATTGATGCGGGGCATGGTCTGCCCGACGGAGGTGCTGTAGGTAAGAGCGGAAAAAAGGAAAGCGAAATAAATCTTTTTGTATCGAAGGCTATAGAAAAGGAACTAACATCTAACGGCATAAATGTTTTGATGACAAGAAATGACGAAAACGCCTTGTACTCAAATGAAAATATGACAGTACGGGAAAAAAAGAGAGATGATATGCGTCAAAGGGAAAAAATCATAAATGAAAGCGGCGGAAAGATAGCAGTAAGTATTCACATGAACTATTTTGGAATACCAAAATATAGCGGACCACAGGTTTTTTATCCCGCAGGAAGCGAAGACTCGGAATATGCTGCAAAGCTTATTAAAAACTCAATTATGAGCGACATAGGTGCCCACTGCAACAGAGAACTTAAGGAGGTTGAAGGCGGAATATACCTTTTAAGCCATGCAAAAATCCCAATGGTACTTGTAGAGTGCGGATTTCTCTCAAATGAAGAGGAGGAAAAGCTTTTGAAAAGTGAGGAATATTGCCGAAAAATGGGTAGGGCAATTGCTAAGGGAATTATTTCGTATTTGAACAAAAGTTCTTGATTTATTTCGGGGTTTGTATTATAATATAGTTAAAATCTATTTTAAGGAGAAATAAACAATGAAAATCGCACTTATTAATGAAAACAGCCAGGCGGCTAAAAATGAACTTATTTGCAATACGCTTAAAAAAGTTGTAGAGCCAATGGGTCATGAAGTTTTAAATTTTGGTATGTACAGCGCAGAAGATAAAAATCAGCTTACATATGTTCAGATTGGTTTACTTTCTGCTATTTTGTTAAATTCAAAAGCAGTTGACCTTGTAATCACAGGTTGCGGAACAGGCGAAGGCGCAATGCTCGCTGCAAACTCTTTCCCAGGTGTACTTTGCGGTCACGTTGTAGACCCCACAGATGCATACCAGTTTACACAGGTAAATAACGGTAATGCAATTGCACTTCCTTTTGCTAAAGGCTGGGGCTGGGGATGTGAACTCAACCTTCAGTACGTTTTTGAAAAACTCTTTGTTGAAGAATGGGGTGGCGGCTATCCTAAGGAAAGAGCAGTTCCCGAACAGAGAAATGCTAAAATTTTAAATGAAGTTAAGAAGGTTACTCATAAAGATATGATGACAATTCTTAAAGAAATCGATCAGGATTTCCTTAAAGAAACTGTAAGCGGTGAGAAATTTTCCGAACTCTTCTTTGCTAACTGCAAGGATGATGAAATCGCGGCATACATCAAAGGTATTCTCGCTTAATTGGAGTGAAAAAACTTGGTTAAACTTGGAAATGACTGGGACAGATATATAGGTGATGAATTCGAGAAACCGTATTATGCGGCTTTGCGTGCTTTCCTTAAAGAAGAATACAAACACCATACTGTTTATCCTGATATGTATGACATTTTTTCAGCTTTGAAAGTGACATCATATTCAGATACAAAGGTGGTAATAATAGGACAAGACCCATATCATGGTGTTGGGCAGGCGCATGGAATGAGTTTCTCGGTAAAACCCGGAATTGATATTCCGCCATCCCTTAAAAATATGTATAAGGAAATAGTAGATGAGCTTGGTGGATTTGTGCCTGATAACGGCTTTTTAATGCCCTGGGCAAAACAGGGTGTGCTTCTTTTAAACAGCGTTTTAACTGTGAGAGGCGGCGAGCCTAATTCCCATAGAAAAAAAGGTTGGGAGCAGTTTACAACGAGGGTTATAGAAGAACTTAACAAAAGAGATGAGCCTGTGGCATTTCTTCTCTGGGGTGCAAATGCAAAAGAAAAAATGGAGCTTATTGATAGGAAACGTCATCTTTGTCTTACTGCGGCACATCCAAGCCCGCTTTCCGCATATAATGGATTTTTTGGCTGCGGTCATTTTAAAAAAGTTAATGAATGGCTTATAAAGCAGGTTAAGTCGCCAATTGACTGGCAGATACCTAACTTAAACTAATTAAAACGGGAGTGTTTAAAATTGATTTTTTAACACTCCCTACTTTTAGGGGATACAATGTATGAAAAGGATAACAGTTGGAATTTTAGCTCACGTTGACAGCGGTAAAACAACTCTTTCCGAAGGACTTTTATATTCAGCAGGGGAAATAAGAAAGAGAGGAAGAGTTGACCACGGAAACACATTTCTTGATACTGACCAGATGGAAAAAGAACGTGGTATCACAATTTTTTCAAAGCAAGCTGTTTTAAAAACAGAAATGGGCGAAATAACACTTCTAGACACACCGGGACACGTTGATTTTTCGGCAGAAACCGAAAGGGTTTTGTCGGTGCTTGATTATGCAGTTTTAGTAATCAACGGATGTGACGGTGTTCAAAGCCATACTGAAACTTTATGGTACATCATTAAAAATAATAATATCCCTACATTTATTTTTGTAAACAAAATGGATATTGCATCTTATAGCGCTGACACTCTTTTGAAAAATCTCCGAGAAAAGCTTTCGGAAAATATGGTAAACTTCAGCGGAAAGAATGATGAAAGTTTTTATGAAAACATTGCACTTTGCGACGAAGATGCCATGACAGAATTTCTGGACACAGGCAAAGTAGAAGAAGAAACAATTAAAAATCTTATAAAAGAGAGAAAGATGTTCCCTTGCTTTTTTGGCTCTGCGCTTAAAGAAGATGGGGTTGACGAATTTCTTAAGCTTTTTGATAAATATACAATCCCTGCAGAAAGAAAAAGTGATTTTGCGGCAAAAGTTTTTAAAATTACGCAGGATGAACAGGGTAACAGATTAACCCATCTTAAGGTGCTTGGCGGAGAAATCAAGGTAAAAGATTTAATCTCAGGTACTGACAAAAGCGGAAATGAATGGAGCGAAAAGGTAAATTCCATAAGAGTTTATTCGGGCAGTAAGTTCAAAGGGTGCGATGTGGCGGAGCAAGGTATGGTTTGCGCTCTTTTAGGGCTTACAAAAACTTATGCAGGAGAGGGAATTGGTGCTGAGAAAAGTATTTCTTCGTTTTCGCTTGAAAGTGTATTTTCCTACAAAGTTGAGATAAATGACGGAACTGACCCTATGGTTTTGCTTTCAAAACTTCGTCAGCTTGAAGAGGAAGAGCCGCAGCTTAATGTTTACTGGAACAGTCAGCTTTCTGAAATACATCTTCGCATAATGGGTGAAATTCAATGCGAGATATTAAAGCGCATAGTGAGGGAAAGATTTAATATCGACATTGATTTTGCGCAAGGCTCGATTTTATACAAAGAAACCGTAAAAGAGGCAGTTGAAGGAGTGGGGCACTATGAGCCGCTTCGCCACTATTCGGAAGTTCATCTCGTAATAGAACCCGGTGAGAGAGGAACTGGAATTGAAATTACATCTGACTGCAGTGAAGATTTGCTTTCAAAAAACTGGCAACGTCTTATTCTTACACACCTTGCGGAAAAAAATCATGTTGGTGTACTTTGCGGTGCACCGCTTACTGATGTTAAAATAACATTAGTTTCAGGCAGAGCACATCAAAAGCATACGGATGGGGGAGATTTTCGTCAGGCAACATATCGTGCCGTGCGTCATGCCCTGATGCGTGCTGAAAATGTGCTTTTGGAGCCATGGTACGAATTTGAAATAGAACTTCCCAGTGAACACCTCGGCAGAGCCATGACAGATGTGCAGAACATGGGCGGTGAGATACTTATTCCTGAAAATAGCGGAGAAACTGCGCGTCTGTGCGGTAGAGCACCTGTTATAAAAATGCGTGATTACCACAAGGATATTACAGTATATACAAAAGGAAAAGGTCATATTTTCTGCAAAATATCAAGTTATGAACCTTGCGAAAACCCTCAAGAGGTAATTGAAAGCACAGGCTATAACCCTGAAAGCGACACGGAAAACAGCGCTGATTCCGTTTTCTGTGCAAAAGGAGCAGGTTTTCTGGTTAAGTGGAATGAAGTTGAAAATTATATGCATCTTCCATTTGTTTTAGGTGCAGAAAAAGAAGAAACTTTTGTTTTTGCACCAAGACAAAGAAAAAACAATGATGAGGTCAGCGAGGATGAGCTTATTGCAATTTATGAGCGTACCTACGGCAAAATTACAGAGCGCAGAATACCAAATAAAATGAAAACGGAGAAAAAACCAATAGAGCCCGTTTACAAAGGCACAACAAAACCCAGAAAGTATGATAAAACATATTTGCTTGTTGACGGATACAACATAATTTTTGCCGATGAACACCTTAAAAGAGTTGCAGGCGAAAACCTTGATAGTGCAAGAAGCGAGCTTATTTCAAAAATGTGCAATTACAAAGCATTAAATGGGTGCGAGGTGATTGTGGTTTTTGATGCTTACAAAGTTTCGGGAAAGCACAGAGAGGTGGAAGAGGTAAACGATATACACATAGTTTACACAAAGGAAGCAGAAACCGCAGACGCATACATTGAAAAGACAACTCACGAGCTTTCGAAAAATCACAGGGTGGAGGTTGCATCATCTGACAATCTTGAACAGATAATTATATTGGGCAGCGGAGCACTTCGTATTTCGGCAGATACGTTTTTAAAAGAGCTTAAAAATATGGATTCTGAAATTTCAAAAATGATGCAGGAATTTAACCAAAAAAAAGAATAAAAAACGAGGGTATAAGGGATAATATAAGAGCATAAAAAATTTTTTTAAAAAATTTTAAAAAAATAGTTGACAAATCTTCTATAATCTGCTATAATTTTAAAAGTCGGTTGTGCGGGTGTAGTTCAATGGTAGAACATCAGCCTTCCAAGCTGATTGCGTGGGTTCGATTCCCATCACCCGCTCCAATAGATGCGCCTGTAGCTCAGCAGGATAGAGCAACTGCCTTCTAAGC
>JAZOQG010000036.1:0-2248 GCA_045656005.1 Clostridia bacterium | reverse complement strand
ATATTAATTTTTGCTATCCACAAGCCAAGTATACAAAAACACAGTAAAAATAAGACATAGACATACGAAATTCTCTTTCGTAAGCTGCTCTTCGGGGTGCTTATAGCCACGTTTCTCTCTCCTTTCCATGACTGAAAAAATACTCTTTTTACAAAAGTAAGTGTGAAAGTAACACTCTCACACTACTTGGATTTTCTCTATAAATGATTATTTTTGACCTATGCAAAATATTCCACAATTCCGCCGAAAAAGTCTTTTATAGCATCTAATATTCCGCTGCTTTCACGGACCTTTTTTACTTCTTCTGCCTGGTCTAGGTTAATGTATATTGTCTGAGCTTTTGTAGGTTCGCCCATATTATATGTATTCTTTGCAATATTTTCTATGTTTTTGAGGTCGAGCATCTGATCGATTTTAAACTGAATTTTCTGGTTTTCAGAAATTATCTGTTCAAGCTGAGCGTTTTTAGCTTCTAACTTTTCGTATCCCGATGTAATCATAAGACCGCGAAACAATACTAAAAATGCCATTGCAGCCAACACAACTACAGAAAGAACTGTGTTTCTTCTTGCCTTTGCAACGGTTGAGCGGGCACTTCCGGCAGGATTATTAACTTTTATTTTTTTGTTTTTTCCTACCTTTATCATAACTCCACCTGCTGTACGTTGATTTGTCATATTTTTAAGTAAAGGACTGTCGGGTATATCTTTATATTCATTTTTATACGCAAGACTGTTCTCGCTCATTTTTCGTCCTCCTTAAACTTATCTTTTTTCAAACACCCTTAAATGAGCACTTCTTGCTCTTGGGTTTTTTTCTAATTCTTCATCACTTGCGACTATCGCTTTTTTAGTTATCACTTTACCTGCTGATTTTTTACCACATATACATACGGGAATTTCAGGGGGGCAAGTGCAACCACGAGCCATTTCGGCAAATACATTTTTAACAATTCTGTCTTCTAAAGAATGGAAGGTGATTATTGAAAGTCTTCCCTTCGGGGCTAACGCATCTATAAAGTCACGAACTGCCTGTTCCAAACCTGCAAGCTCTGAATTTACTTCGATTCTTATAGCCTGGAAAGTTCTTTTGGCAGGATGCGGGCCATCCTGCCTTGCACCTTTAGGGACTGCTTTTTTAATAACGTCGACAAGCTTTCCCGTTGTGAGTATTTTTTCGTTTTCGCGTTCTTTAACAATAAACTGTGCGATACGCTTTGCCCATCTGTCTTCGCCGTATCGCCAGATGATATCTGCTAACTGTTCTTCTGAGTATGTATTTACTATATCACAAGCTGATATGGGATCGCTTTCATTCATTCTCATATCTAGGGCAGCATCGTGCTGATAAGAAAATCCACGTTCTGCTGTATCTAACTGATACGAAGAAACTCCTAAGTCGAGCACTGCACCATTAATACTTTCTATACCTAACTCTCTGAGTACCTCTTTTATTTCAAAAAAGTTTCTGTTTACAAATTCTACACGTTCACCAAAACAGCCAAGTCTTTCTTTGCAAACGTTTATCGCAGTCATGTCACGGTCAAAACCAATGAGCTTTCCGTCATCAATTGACTTAAGTATTTCTCTGCTGTGGCCGCCACCGCCCATAGTACCGTCAACATATATGCCCGAAGGATTTATATTAAGCGCATCCACCGCTTCATTAAGAAGAACCGAAATGTGATGAAATTCCATATTATCCTCCGTTTTAGAAGCCTAAAAGTTCCATTTTCTCTGAAAATTCATCAGGGCTGAAGTTTTCAATACTGTGAGTTGATTCCCAACTTGCCTTGTCCCAGATTTCAACACGACCTGAAACACCGACTACTGTTACATCTTTGGTGAGTCCTGCATACTGACGAAGTTTTGCGGGAAGTATTATTCTTCCCTGCTTGTCAATTTCGCATTCTCCTGCACCTGCAAAGAAGAAACGTGTAAATTCTCTTGCATCACGGTTGGCAAGGGAGATAGCGTCGAGCTTTTCCTTGTAAACCATAAAGGCATCCATCGGGAAAACAAAAAGGCATCTGTCGAGGCCGATAGTAACTATAAACTTTTCTCCAAGCTCGTCACGAAACTTAGCGGGTACGAATATTCTGCCCTTCGCATCAAGCGTGTGCTGGTATTCACCAAAAAACATTTTTAGCGGCCTCCTTTCATCCTTTTTACTCCACTTTCAACCACTTTAATTACATTATAAACCATTTGCACTCATTTTGCAACCCTTTTTTTCAATTTTTTTAATT
>JAZOQG010000035.1:0-36810 GCA_045656005.1 Clostridia bacterium | reverse complement strand
TGATAGGTCGCAGGTGGAAGTGCAGAGATGCATGTAGCTGAGCGATACTAATAGACCGAGGGCTTAACCAAGAAGATTGGTTCAACAAAACAAATTGTATGAGTTTCTAGGCATTGTTTAGTTTTGAGGGTACACCTCAGAAGTGAATAGATCCGGTGGCAATGGTGCAGAGGTCACACCCGTTCCCATCCCGAACACGGAAGTTAAGCTCTGTTACGCTGAAAATACTTGGTGGGTGACTGCCCGGGAAGATAGGTCGCCGCCGGAACTGTTCTGAAATATCCCTACACTTGGTAGAGGAAATACGAAAGTTCTTCCTGTGAGGGAAGAGAGAGTTTAGATATTCCTCCATAGCTCAGTCGGTAGAGCACTCGGCTGTTAACCGAGTTGTCGTTGGTTCAAGTCCAACTGGGGGAGCCAAACAAAGAAACCACCTATAAGGTGGTTTTTTTGTTTAGTTTCTCCATTTAGAATTGTTTCGTCATTTTCAAGGTTAACAGCCGAGCGAGGCTGTTAACTGGAACGAACATGACCGCTGCCAGTGGCAGATGAAGGGAATGTGAGTTCGGAAAAAATAAGGAGCAATGAAACGGTAGTGCACAGTGCGACTATATTTTTGAGAGAGGTTGTCGTTTGCTTAAACAATGAAATTATTTCTATGGTATCCATATAGATATAGAAGATGATGACAATTTTTATGCTTGAATTGAAAAAGTTAGAGGTCAAATTGTATTGAATTAGAGTTGAACTATTTTAAGTCGTTAAACAATTCTTCTATAGGAACACCAAGGATTTTTGCGATGGCAAAAATCTCCTTATCAGTTGCACTGCGTATTTGACCTTCAAGTTTGGAATAACTAGTTGGATTCATATCACAACCCATAATTTGAATTTGTGCAATAAAGTCTTTTTGTTTTATACCTTTTTCTTTCCTTAATCGTTCTATATTTTTACCGACTAAATTTTTATCACCGTATGTTTGTTTTCGTATTTTCATAAAAACTTAATTCCTTTTTAGAATATTTTCTTTATTATATTACTAAAAAGAATTGACATAATTCCAAATTAGAATTATAATATAATTAAATTCTAATTTGGAATTAAAATTATTGGAGGATTGCACTATGAAAAAGAAAACAGAGATCAAATTACCAAAAGGGAAGTTTAGCACAATGTATTATTGTGGGGATTGTCGTCATTTGGACCGCAGAGATGTTACAAAAGATGGTGAGGCTGCTTACTGTAAATTACATAGAACATACAGATGTTTTGATAAAGATTATGGCTGTTCAGATTGGGAAAGATAACACGATATATATTCAAAAAGACATACTGGATAAAATATTTTTATCAATAAAACAGTATAATTATGAAACGGGAGGAATTATAGGTGTCAACAAAGAGGGAGTAATATTCGCTTTTCAGTTTGATGAAACTCAAAGTTTAAACCCGTTTGACTACTGTCCAAATGTAGATTTCCTAAATCAAGTAATAAATGAAAAATGGACAAAACAAAATATAGAATTTGTAGGGTTTGTTCATTCACATTTGCATAATGATACTTTGTCAATGCAAGATATCATTTACGCAAGAGATATTTTAAAAGAAAACAGTTGTCTTGCAAATATTCTTATTGGTGTTATTAATCTTTGTGAGAGTGATAATCAAATGGAAATGTATTTGGTGGATGCGAAAGAAAAATTACAAATGTCATATACAGTTGTCTAGTGTGGGAAAGGAGAAATCATGGTAGCATTTATAGTGTTTTGTGTTATAGGGATAATTTTTTTATTTGTTTGGATGCTTTTCGATGATGGTGGCGGAAACTATAAAGAACAACCTTCTGTAAGTCAAGCTGCTATGTTTATTGAAATTGCCGCAAAGTTTGTAAAGGAAAATTATGGAATATTGGACTGCAATCAAATAACAATGTGGCAACATGGCGACGTTGGAGAAGGATGGACTATTGAATTTTATGGTTTTGATACTATGTGCAGAGTAGGTATAGAAGCATTAGTTGATAATATTATTGGCTCATGGGAAATATATGAGGATACGGAAGATAAAGTGTTACATATAACGTACACGGGGAAGTTTTCGTATACAGGGTCATGGGCACATTTTAACCGATTGGTTTGGAATGAAATAGAAAGAAAACATCCTGAATGGAAAATAAGCAAACCTTATTCGTACAAATATGTTTTATATGTTTAATACGGCATCTAAACCATTCGGTTCTTCCAAAACAAAAATCCTGTCGAAAGATAGGATTTTTTGTTTTGTATTATTCATTTTTCATTATTCAATATTCATCATTCATTAAATTGACAGGATTTTTTAATGAATAATGAATGATGAAGCCGTTACGCTGATAAATAATTAATAATTGTGGTAGTTTTGCTTACGCAAAACAATAATTTTAATTTTGAAATTTTTTGATTGGTATCTAAACCATTCGGCTCTTCCAAACAAAATGACCACCTGTAAGGTGGTTTTTTTGGTATTCTTCTATTTATAATTGAGATACTATAAGTAGAGGTGAATATATGAAATCTATATGGAACGATATTCAAAAGACAGAATTTAGCAAACTTCAGGGTGATATCAAAACCGATGTTTTGCTTATTGGCGGAGGTTTATGTGGGCTTTTATGTGCATATATGCTCAAAAGTGCAGGTGTTGAATGTGTTTTGGTTGAGGCTGATAAAATATGCAGAGGTATAACAAATGACACTACAGCAAAGATTACATTTCAGCATGGTCTTATATATAACAAAATAATCAAAAAATATGGCATTGAAAATGCAAAACTTTATTACGAAAGTCAAAAGAATGCATTTGAAATTTTAAACAAGCTTGCATTAAAGGAAGGTAATTTAGAAACATGTAATTCTTTTGTGTACTCTTTAAATGACAGAAATATAATTGAAAAAGAAGTTGAGGCATTAAACAAAATCGGATGTAATGCCGAGTTTTGTGTTGATACTGAACTTCCATTCATGGTTGCAGGGGCAGTTAAGATAGAAAATCAGGCAAAATTCCACCCGTTGAAGTTTGCGTATTCGATAGCGAAAGAACTGAAAATATATGAAAACACAAAAGTTCTTAAAATAGATGGTAATACTGCTATTACAAATAACGGAAAAATTTCTGTAAAAAAAATCATTGTAGCAACACATTTTCCATTTATAAATAAGCACGGGGCATATTTTCTTAAAATGTATCAGCACAGGTCTTATGTGCTTGCACTTAAAAATGTGCCCAAAATGAAGGATATGTATGTTGACGAGGAAAAAAAGGGTTTGTCTTTCAGGAGTTATGGTGATTTGATTCTTCTTGGAGGGGGAAGTCATCGCACAGGCAGTAAGGGCGGAAACTGGGATGAACTTGAAAAAGTTGCAAAAAAATACTATCCTGATGCAGAAGAGGTCACGAGATGGGCAACGCAGGATTGCATGACACTAGATTCAATCCCGTACATTGGTAATTATTCAAAATTAACACCCGATTTATATGTAGCAACGGGGTTTAATAAGTGGGGGATGACTTCTTCAATGGTTTCGGCCATGATTTTAACTGATATGATATGCGGAAGGAAAAACAAGTACGAAAAGGTTTATTCTCCATCAAGGACAATTCTTCATCCGCAACTTGCAATAAATATGTTTGAATCTGTGAAGGGACTTGTTACACCAACTGTTCCCAGATGCCCTCATATGGGTTGTGCACTAAAATATAATAAAGAGGAACATTCCTGGGATTGTCCGTGCCACGGCTCAAGATTTGATGAAAGTGGAGAACTTATAAATAACCCTGCAACAAATGACAAGACAAAATAAAATACACACTCTATGAGTGTGTATTTTATTTTTAATTGGTAAATGAAGGAGCATTTGTTTCGTTATTTGCGAATACGTTAGGTCCGGGATCTGACATCGAAAAATACATTCTTGCCGCTTTTGTTGTTCCGAAATCTCTGTTTGAGCCTGTGTTTTGAACTTTGTTAAATGCATCACGGAACATTTGATTGTGAGCTTCTTCACGGTTTAAAAGAAAGTCAATGGTTTCTTTTACCTTCTTGTCATCAATCTGGCGATACAAATATTCATAAACCACTTTTGCACGTTGTTCGGATGCAATGTTACTCAAAAGGTCGGCACATAAATCTCCGGTTACTGTTACATAATCTGCAGTCCACGAATAGCCTGAAGCATTTATAAGTCCAGGATTTAAGCCTAAAATAACGTGAGATTGAATTTCTCCTGCCTGCACTTTTCCAGCATCTACGTCATGACCGTTTAGTAAATTAATGGTTTGTGCAATCATTTCCATGTGTCCGAGTTCTTCTGCGGCTATATCAAGAAACAAATCTTTTATGTCAGGGTCTTTGATACGAAAGCTCTGCGACATATACTGCATAGCTGCTTTAAGTTCACCGTTTCCGCCACCGAGTTGTTCTTGAAGCAGGGCGGCATATTGCGGATTTGCTCTTTCGACCTCTACGGGATGAAAAAGTATCTTTTCGTGTTTAAACATTTTATTTTACCTCCAGATAAAGTTTTTGTTATTTTTAACAATTTAAGCTAAGTTATTCATTTTTTGTTGAAATTTCCTTTTAACTATTGAAAATAGTAAATTATTGTGATATAATATTAAAAAAATAAGAAGCGGGAGCTTGTAGTACAGGCTGAGAGGAAGGTATAACCTTCGACCGAGAACCTGATTTGGATAATGCCAACGTAGGGATGCCTGAAAAAAGTTTCGGGAATAACGAAGTGTAAATTGGAAGTTACCAAATCGGTAGCTTCCTTTTTTATTGCTTTGGAGGTGATGCGTTTGAGTGTGTAAACCGGATAGAAGGGGAGCGCCTTGTATCTTGTATTTTGCGATGGGAACCCGTGTTTCGGGGTGAGAGGAAGCAATTGAGTTTCGACCGTGCGAAAACAAAATTTTGTTTTCGTAAAAAATACGAAATGAGGATTTTAAAATGACTAAATCAAAAAACTTACTTAAAATGATTGTGCTTTCCATGCTTGTTGCTCTTGGTGTGGTAATATCACCAATACTCAGAGTTGAGGGAATGTGTCCTATGGCGCATTTTATCAATATTGTGTGCTCTGTTTTTCTGGGGCCATGGTATTCGCTCTTATGTGCAACCCTTATAGGAATTATTCGTATGGCTACAATGGCTATACCGCCCATTGCTTTGACAGGTGCGGTCTTTGGTGCATTTTTGTCAGGTGTTTTTTATCGTATGTCAAAAGGTAAAATTATTTTTGCGGTGCTTGGCGAAATTATCGGAACAGGTATTATAGGTGCAATAATTTCATATCCCGTTATGAGTTTCATCTGGGGGAAGGAAGGGCTCACATGGCTTTTTTATGTTCCGTCATTTATTTGCGGAACACTTATAGGCGGTAGCATAGCGTATGTGTTTTTAAGGAAATTTGCTGATAACGGAATGCTTGCAAGAATACAAAACATGCTTTCCTCAAAAAGCTATCAGGATAAGAGCACCTTACTTTCAAATACTTTAACCATTGCAGCCTTCGGTGGAATTTTATTTGTGGTAACAGGGCTTTCGACAAGTATATTCAGTCTTACATCACCAATATTTGATGTACTGCCGTATGCTTCTCTTTCAATGTGCATTATTATAGCAATTATATATTATATTTTAAAGAAGGTGAAAAAAGAATGACTGATAAATTTTTCGGTATTCGTGAAGAAATCGCAAAACATAAACCTCTTGTTCATTGCATAACAAATCCGATTTCCATAAATCAATGTGCAAATGCAATACTTTCTGTTGGTGCAAGACCAATAATGGCAGAGCATCCGAAAGAAGTTTTGGAAATCACCAATTCCGCGGATGCGCTGATGCTGAATATGGGTAATATTACAGATGCAAGAATTAAATCAATTAAACTTTCGCTGGAAAGAGCAAAAGAAAGAAAAATTTCTGTTTTGTTAGATGTTGTCGGAGTGGCATGTTCAAAATTTCGGCGAAGGTATGCTTTAGAGATTTTGAAAAAAGATATGCCTTCTGTCATAAAAGGAAACTATTCTGAAATTCTGGCTTTACATGATTGGGAATATTTTTTCAAAGGTGTTGATGCAGATGAGGTACTTAGTGTAAGTTATATCACAAAAGCGGCAAAAGAGCTTTCGCTGAAATTCAAGACAGTTATTCTTGCAACTGGTAAAACAGATATCATAACGGACGGAAAAAAAGCCATATATGTTAAAAATGGCACACATCAGCTTGCAGAGGTAACGGGAACAGGATGTATGCTCGGAGCCTTATGTACTGCATTTATGACAATGCTTGACCCTATGGATGCATGTATAACTTCGTGTTGTTATTTTGGCATTTGCGGAGAACTTTCAGAAACTGAAAGTGGTAACGGAAGTTTTATGGTAAATTTAATGGATAAAATTTCAACCATTCGCGGAGAAGAAATACTAAAGTATATTGATATGGAGGAAAAATAATGAACGAAAAACGAACCTTGGTTTTTGAGAATGGATTAATTTGGTTTGGAGCAGCAGTTTCTATTGCAGAAATTATGACTGGAACATGTTTTGCACCATTAGGTTTTGTGCGAGGTTTACTGGCGATATTGCTTGGGCATATTATAGGCTCTATGATGCTTTTCCTTGCCGGACTTATCGGAGGAAAAACACGCCAAAGTTCTATGGAAACTGTAAAAGCAAGTTTTGGATTTAAAGGAGCGTTGTTTTTTGCGACAGTTAATATTATTCAGCTTGTGGGCTGGACTGCTATTATGATTTATGATGGTTCGCTTGCTGCAAACACGATCTTTGGTGTAGGTAGTCAAATATGGTGCGTTATAATCGGAGTGCTTATTGTTTTGTGGCTTTTGATTGGTATTAAAAACCTCGGAAAAGTCAACACGGTTGCGATGATTATGTTGTTTGTGCTGACTATTGTACTTGGAGTTATTATCTTTGGGAAAGAAACCTTGCAGTATTTTGACAGCAGCATTATAACATTTGGGGCGGCGGTTGAATTATCTGTTGCAATGCCTCTTTCATGGTTGCCGCTTATAAGTGATTATACAAGAGAAGCCGAAAAACCTGTGAAAGCTACGGCAGTCAGCGCAATCACATATGGAGTAGTTAGTTCTTTTATGTACATAATCGGTATGGGAGCGGCAATATTTACTTCGGAAAGTGACATAGCGCAGATCATGGTGAAAGCAGGTCTTGGTGTCATGGGGCTTATAATCATTGTCTTTTCAACAGTTACTACAACATTTCTTGATGCATATTCTGCCGGTGTTTCCGGGGAGACTATAACCAAAAAGGTCAACAGTAAATGGTTGGCTGTCATAGTTACGGTTATAGGTACTGTCGGAGCAATGTTTTTCCCCATAACAGACATTACCGACTTTTTATATTTTATAGGTTCAGTATTTGCACCAATGGTATCAATTCAGATTGCTGATTTCTATATATTAAAAATTAACAAAGAAAACCAAAAATTCTGTATCAAAAATATTGTTATTTGGTTCATAGGGTTTATTATTTACAGACTTTTAATGAATGCTGATGTTGTTATCGGGAGCACATTGCTTACTGTAGTTATAACCATGATTATTTGTGTTATGGTTGCTTTTGTTCAAAAAAACTGGAGGAAAAAATAAAATGAAAAAACTGAATACAAAGTTATACTTTATAACTGACAGCTCGTCTTATTCCGAAGAAGAATTTTTATATCGTGTTGAAAGTGCACTTTCGGGCGGTGTAACTTTACTTCAACTTCGTGAAAAGGAAAAAACGACCAGAGAATATATTGCCATTGCCGAAAAGGTACATAAGCTGACAAAAAAATATGATGTTCCGCTTATTATTGATGACAGAGTTGATGTAGCACTTGCAATGGGAGCAGAGGGAGTTCATGTTGGACAAAGTGATATGCCCGTTTCAATTGCGAGAAAACTTATGGGAGAAAAAATTGTTGGTGCAACAGCAAAAACTATATCGCAGGCAAAAGAAGCAGTTTTAGGGGGAGCGGATTATTTAGGTGTAGGTGCAATTTATCCAACAACTACAAAGGTGAAAACGGTTTTGACTTCAACGGATACATTGAAACAAATATGTGCTGCAGTTTCAGTTCCCGTTAATGCAATAGGGGGACTTAATAAAGATAACATCGATATTCTGAAAGGAATACCAATTGACGGAATTTGTGTTGTATCTGCCATTATGAAATCGGAAAATCCACGAAAAGCGGCAATTGAGTTAATAGAAAAAGTAAAGGAGCTTAAAATATGAAAACGGCATTGTCTATTGCAGGAAGTGACTCGAGCGGTGGCGCAGGCATTCAGGCAGACATCAAAACCATGACAACAAATGGTGTTTATGCGATGAGTGTAATTACAACGATGACTGCTCAGAACACTATGGGTGTTCGAAGGATTTTAGAAGTTACTCCTGATTTTTTGAAGGAGCAGATTGATGCGGTTTTTGAAGATATTTTTCCTGATAGTGTAAAAATCGGAATGGTGTCATCAGTGCAGCTTGTCAAGGTAATTGCAGAAAGGCTTAAGTTTTATAATGCCAAAAACATTGTTGTAGACCCCGTGATGCTGGCAACAAGCGGAGCATCTCTTATAAAAACTGATGCTGTAAAAACACTTAGTGAGGAGCTTTTGCCTATTGCTGCACTTGTAACTCCAAATATTCCTGAAGCGGAGGTCTTATCAAATTTGAAAATTTATAATAAAGATGATATGGTCAAATCTGCAAAACTCATCAAAAAAAAGTATGGATGCAACGTTTTGCTTAAAGGCGGGCACAACATAAGTGATGCTGATGACATTTTGTGTGAAGGTGACACACTCATCTGGTTTTCGGGAAAAAGAATAGCTAATCCCAATACCCATGGGACAGGATGTACGCTTTCGAGTGCTATTGCATCAAATCTTGCAAAAGGGTATAATTTAGATGTTTCCGTTAAAATGGCAAAAGAGTATGTGTCGGGGGCAATTGCAAATAAACTTGATTTGGGAAGAGGCAGAGGACCTTTAAATCATGCTTACAGAATAATCTAGGAAAGCGGATTTAAGAATAAAGGAATGTCGGGAGGATACAGGGTAAAGGCTACAAAGAGGCACACCATTATTATTTGCAGGATTTGTAAAATTTTAAAATACTTTTCTGCTTTGCAGGAAAGTGTAAAACTATATATAACATAAAAAGATAATATAACGCTTAAATAAAATATGAGAATATCTGCAAATGCAACATTAAAGCCAATAATTCCTGAATAGGTATAATAGAGAACAATTATTGACAAAACACCAATAAGTGACCCTGAAACCATAGCTGAGTCAATGCAGGGATATTTTTCTTTGATGTCTTTATTTGGAAGCAATGAGTAGATAAGTATTGGGAAAAAGATAAGTTTTGTGTGTTCCCATATTGATTCGTTAATAGGGGAAAAAAGTCCTACGAAAAAATTTCCTCCCGACCACTTATAAACAAAATGAAAAAGCGTTCCAAGTATGGAAGTAAATATTATTCCCCTGATTATGTAAGATTTAAGACCTTTCATATACATCACCCATATATAAATTATGCTTTATATATTCTAAAAATGCATAAATCAAGGCAGATTTGCAGATAATTACTGTAAAAATGAAAGGCAGTGATTATGATGGTAGAACAGGATACAATTAAGCTTTTGAGAGAGTGTGATGCAGGTGTTAAGATGGGAATTTCGTCAATAGAAGATGTACTCGATAATGTAAAAAACAAAGAGTTTGAAAAGATTTTGACAGACTGCAAAAACGAGCATGAAAAACTTGACAAAGAGATAGGGGCGCTTCTTGACAAATATAAGGATGACGGAAAAGACCCTGCTCCAATGGCAAAAGGAATGTCGTGGATTAAGACAAATGTAATGCTTGCGGTTAATGACTCGGATAAAACCATTGCCGACCTTATGACTGACGGATGCAATATGGGTGTTAAATCTCTTAATAAATACCTTAATAAATACGAGGCGGCAGATGAAGTTTCAAAAGATATTACAAAAAAACTTATAAATCTCGAAGAGAAACTTGCCGTTGATATTAGAAAATATCTTTAAAAAAAGCTGTGACAAATTTATTTTTGTCACAGCTTTTAAAAATTTATTGACTGTTTCAAGCTTTAGTGATATACTTTTATAGGTGAATTTTTGCATTTAAAGGTAATTTTCTATGAAAGTAAATTATAAAAAACTTTTTGACGAAGAAATCAACAAAATAAAGGCATCAGGAGAAAGACCGAAACTCCTTTTGCATGCATGTTGCGCCCCGTGTTCAAGCGCGGTGCTGGAGTTGCTTTGCGAAGTGTTTGACATAACCTTGTTTTTTTATAATCCAAACATTTTTCCTGAGAGCGAGTTTTTATTCAGATTTCGTGAGCTTAAAAGGCTTTTAGCAGAAATGAAATTAAATGAAATAAAAATTGTTGCACCAGAATATAACGGTGAAGAATTTTTTGAAATTGCAAAGGGCTTTGAAACCCTTCCTGAAGGAGGAGAGAGATGTGAGAATTGCTTTAGATTGCGTCTTGAAAAAACAGCCCTTTATGCAAACGAAAATAGATTTGATTATTTCACCACAACTCTTTCAATAAGCCCCTATAAAAATGCGGAATTACTTAATAAAATCGGAGTAGAACTAGAAGAAAAATATGGGGTAAAACATCTTTTTTCTGATTTTAAAAAGGGTGACGGATATAAGCGTTCCTGCTATCTTTCCAAGGAGTTTGATTTGTACAGGCAGGATTATTGCGGATGCGTATATTCAAAGAAGGAAAGAGAAAATCTTAAGATAAAGGAGTAAGGCTTTGAAACTGGTACTTGGAATTGAATCATCATGTGATGAAACTGCGGCATCTGTAACTTTGGGCGGCAGAAAGGTTTTAAGCGATGTTATATATTCACAGGCACAGCTTCATAAAATTTATGGCGGTGTTGTTCCTGAAATTGCGTCAAGAAAGCATGTAGAAGTTATATCCTATGTAATTGAAGAAGCACTTTTAAAAGCCAACGTAACAAAAGGAGACCTTGATGCAGTCGCAGTTACATACGGACCGGGACTTATAGGTGCATTGCTTGTAGGACTTTCGGCGGCAAAAGGTTTTGCATATGCGGCTAAAAAACCGCTTGTACCTGTAAATCATATTCACGGGCATATAAGTGCAAACTATATTGCATCACCTGAACTTGAGCCTCCGTTTGTATGCCTTGTGGCATCAGGAGGACACAGCCATGTGCTTTATGTTAAGGACTATGGTGAATTTGAAATTTTAGGTGCTACAACTGATGATGCGGCAGGAGAAGCCTTTGACAAAGTAGCAAGAGTATTGGGTCTCGGATATCCTGGCGGACCGCTTTTAAGTGCTCTGGCAAAAGAAGGAGACAAAAATTCAATAGCTTTTCCAAGACCTATTCATGGTATGGATTTTAGCTTCAGCGGTGTAAAAACTGCGGTAATAAACTATGTACACAAAATTGAACAAAATGGAGGAGAAGTACCGAGGGCTGACGTTGCCGCATCTTTTCAGGAAGCAGTTGTAGATGTTCTTACAAGAGTGACCTTTTCCGCGGCAAAAGAAAAAGGCGCAAAAAAAATTGCCATAGCAGGCGGTGTTGCGGCAAATGAGGAACTTCGAAAGTCATTTATGAGTCGTGCTGAAAATGAAGGGATAGAATTTTTCCTTCCACCTCCCAATTTTTGTACAGATAACGGTGCTATGATTTCCTGTGCAGGATACTATGATTTTATCAAAGGCAAGGTTGCACCGCTTAATCAGAATGCAGTTGCAACCCTGCGGCTTGGGCACACGGGAATTGAAACCCCATGTGCCTTAAACTAAAAAATTTGCACACTTTTAATTTGTTGTCCTCGAAAGGCAATAGCCTATCTTCGTCCTCCGCATTAAAATTGCACTAAATTTTTCCGCGTTTAAGGTCGAAGAGTTTTAAAAGAGAAAATTTTCTTAATAAGACAAAGAAAATACAAAAATAATACTGTCGTATATTTGAAGGATTTTCTGCAGTATTATTGGAAATTTTCCTTTTTAAACCACATGGGGTTCAACTCTCGCGTGCCTATATAAAATAGTTAACTATATAATTTATCTTATGCATAACTGTTTACGTTTGACAAAAAAAGCGGTGTTTTAAATGAGAAATTTTCAAAAACCAAATCTTCCGGATAAGGGAACGATTTTAATATGTGATAAATCCGTTCCCTTATCTGAAAAATTCAAACACTTTATACCCACAGTAAGCATATCGGTATTACCAAAGTCTATGAGATGTCATACTGATTTGCAGATTTTACATATGGGAAAAGGTGTTTTTTTGTCTGCACCCGAAACCTATGATTATTACAGAGAAAATCTTGAGCCGCTTGGTGCAGAAGTTGTGAGGGGAGAGAAAAACGTGGGCAGCACCTACGGGGAAGACTGCGCATATAATATTCTGATGATGGGAAATTATGCCTTTCATAATACAAAATTTACTTCAAAGATTGCCAAAGACTATTTTGAAAAAAATAATATAAAGCTAATTCATGTAAGTCAAGGATATACAAAATGTGCGGTTGCACCAATTTCTGAAAATGCCGTGATTACCGCTGATGTTTCAATAAAAAAAGCAATGGACGCAATCGGGTTTGACTGTCTGCTTATCGACTGGGAAGGTGTTTCTTTGCCTGGTTTTTCATATGGTTTCTTTGGTGGATGCAGCGGCAGAATTTCAAAAAATGAGTTTTTTGTGTGCGGAAGTTTAAAAAATCATTCCTCAAGGGATAAAATCAAAAGTTTTTTGGAAAAACAAGATATGATGTTAATCGAAACGGACGATGATGATTTAAGAGATGTAGGTTCTTTCATTATAGCCTGATTTATAATAAAATTTAAGTCGGAGGTGCTTTTTTGCATCAGATTTCAGTAATAGGTGATACTGAGGATATTCTGGCAGATTTAAAATTGCCGGATGATATAAAGATGAAAGTTACTGAAAATAAAATTGTATTCATATCAGAAGATTATGAAGCGATAAAAAAAACAAAAGAAACACTTACGAATATCATAAGTGAAATTATTATAAAAAAGTACAATGATAAATTTATTGATTATGTACTTAAAAACGAAGGTTTTTTACCTGATGAGGCAGTTTTTTTGATGGACGAAAGAAAAAAAGAAGGTAAAAGAATAATCGAAGATGAACTTTTAAAATTCTTGTCTTGTAATGATGTTATTTCAATAGAAGGTTTCAAAAAGTTTAGATTACGAAAATATAAATCCTTTTTTAAAAAGTGTATAGAGGAATATGAGGACAGTTTTTTGTTTGCCAGAGAAACTGAGGACCTTTTATACCTTCTGAAAATATATGTTGAAAGCCGACCCAAACTTGAGAGCATGGTTCAGATTTTCCCTCAAAAACATGGGGGTTACATTCTTAAAAACGATAATAATATTGACATTACGGAGAAATGCATCAAAGAATTTGTAAATTTTAAACGTTTTTCTGAAATGAATTTTGATGATATTTTATTAAGTTGTCTGATAGTTATTTCGCCCGCTAAAATTGTAATTCATAATCCTGAAAATGTAAAAAGTCAGGAGCTGATTGTGGTTCTTCAAAAAATATTCAGAGATAGGGTTTTTTTGTCCAAAGATTGCAACTAAATATGAAATTTTCTTGAATTTTACAATTTTCTATTGCCAATTTTAAATATTCTTGTTATAATCTATGTATTAGTTTAAAAATTGGAGGGTAAAAAAGTGAAAAAAACATTAAAACTTACGCTTTTGGCGATTTGCATTCTCACAATGCTTTGCGGTTGCTATGAGCAAAACACAGTAGTATCGGTAAATCCCTTTGGAGGGATTAAGGCAGAGATGTCATTTGCAGGAAATGACGATGGTATCCTGGAAATTACCGGCGGTGCAACGTATGATGATCTTAAGGCAAGCCTTATTCCTCAGCTTCAGGAAATGATTACTGACACATCAAAAGAAAAACTCGAAGAGATTACAGTAGACGTTGAAGGCGAAACATATAAAGGTGTTAAAGCCACAGGATATTTTTCATCTCTCAGCGATATGTACGGTTCACAGTTTTTCTCTGTATTTAACAGCTACAATATGATACCTGCACCTCTTTCTGCAAATGATGCAGCTGAGGGAATGCCCGGTATTGCGTTTAAAGAAAGCAAAGGATTTTTCGGAACAACATATAAAGCGAATGGTATAGTTAACATAACACAGGGTAACGAACTTGATGCACAGCAGAGAGAAGCGATGAACAAATCTCAGATAAGACTTAAGTTTAAATTCCCCGTTTTGTCATTTACTGTTTCAAAAGGTAATAAAAACATCGTAAAACCAACATTTGAATATGTAACTACAACTGAAAATGATAATGTTGAAATTGATTTTAGCGTTTTTGTTCCAAATTACCTTATGATTTTGGGTATTTTACTTATAATCGGACTTTTGGTAGCCGTTTTGCTTATGGCAAAGAAAATAAAACAGCTTCAGAAAATAATAAAAGGTGAAGTTACAGGAGAAGTATCCGAAGATGAAGCATCAGAAACATTCATAAGTGCAGATGATGAAAACTTCTTTGAAGGCAGTGTGGAAAAAGTTGAAGTTGAGAAAAAAATTGAAACTCCTGAAGAAGCTCCAAAAGTAATTCCTGAAATCGTTGCAGAAGAATCTGAAAAAGAAGAAGAGTAATAATTAAAAGTATTTAAAAGACCTCCAGGGTGATATATAATAATATCATTTTGGAGGTCTTAATTATGTTTTTTTATCAATATAAACGGATACTTTTTAATATAATAGTTCTTCGCTGATTTCATTAATAATTCCTAAATCCCACAAAAGGTGCGATAAAACATACTTAAATCTTATATCTTTTGTAGCTTTAAATGATAAGGGGAGAGTGTCCTTATTTTCTCCTTCAATCATTACGGTAGGAAACGCTATAATATCAAAAAGATTTTCAATGTCAGAAATTTTTGGCAGTTCTTCTTCAATTATACTAATAATCTTGTCATAATTATTTATAATAATATTAAGCCTTTTAATATGCTTATTGATGTCATATTTCTTATCATTTTTTTCTGCTAATATCATTTGTGCTGCGCCTTTGCCTATAAATGATGAAAGTTCCTGACTCCACTTCTCAAAATCAAAGTTTTTAGCGTGTGAAATGGCTTTTTCTTTGTCAATTGGCATTTCTTTAAATTTGTTGTAAAGTTTCAGCGCAAGCAGTGTTCCTAAAGCACATTGTATACCATGGCTTTCGACTTTTGTACCAAACTCGAGCGCTCGCATATCCCACACATGTGAGAAATAGTGTTCAACCCCTGAAGCGGGACGCGAAACACCTGCATATGCCATTGCAACTCCGCATATTATCAGTCCCTCAAATACTGAAACTACTGCATTTTCGTCGCGTGCTAAAAGACTTTTTGCATTTTGTACACATTTTTCAAGTGAAGTTCTGACTAAGTCTGCAATCTTTTCGCAATAATATTCACCACATACAATGCTTGCAATTCTCCATTCACATATGCTTATATATTTTGCAATCATGTCGCCAAGACCTGATTTAAGCATATTTAATGGTGCATTTCTGAGAACATCTGCATCTCCTATTATTATATCTGCACATTTTGATGGAATGGTTACTTTTAAACCGTCAAGTACCATTGAAGAAGTGGAGGATGCATAGCCGTCCATAGATGGTGCAGTTGCAACAATAATATAAGGAATATTTGAAGTGGAAGAAAGTATTTTGCCGATGTCATTTATAACACCTGAACCTATGGCAATTATTCCGTCACAACTTTTGTCATAGTGCATTACAGCGCTTCCGACAGACCATTCGTCAGGCTCTACAGTATCAGACATAAAAACAAATTTGCTAAAGAGAATGTCATTTTCCGAAAGCACATCACAAACTTTTTTGCCTGCTGCCAAAAAGGTGTTTTTATCCGCAAGAATAAAGGGCTTTTTAATTTTCAGAAGGTTTATACATGAACCGATTTTTTCGATTGCATTTTTTTCGATTATAATTTCCTTGATTTCTGAAACGTGTTTTTTTTCGCATTGGGGACATGTTTCAGTTTCAAAGTTTTTCAAATTCATAAAATCACCGATTAATTTTTTCTTCACTGCCGTTTTGTAGTGAGCGATTGATAGCATTTAAAATATATACAGGTGCGAAAAAATCTTTATAAGATTTTGTTTGTTTTCCGCCTTTTAAAAGATTATAAAATGAATTAAATTCTTTTTCAAACAAACCATCAAGGGGATATTCTCCGCCACAAAGTTTATTTTCGCAACTTACGTTAGCAGAATAAACACGGCTTCCTTCACCGTAAAGAAGATTTACGTCGTATTGTTCATATCGTACTGTGCAGTTTATAGCTTTGCCCTTTTTAAATGCAATGACGCTTTCGGGATAGTATCCGAAAATTTCGCACATAACCTCAACGAGATGCTGAGAATAAAAGAAAAAGTTTCCGTAAGGGTTTTGAAGGTCTACAGGAGTGCGGAGATAACCGCCGTAGATTTCACCTTCACTTTTGGTCTCTACAATGTTTTTGAGTTCTGAAACCAAATCAGAAAAAGCGCATACAGAACCTCCGCAGACTCTTATACCGTTTTCAGAAAGTTCTTTCATAAATGCTTTGGCATCTTCCTCTGTCACAGTAATTGGTTTGTCTATAAACATTGGTATTTTATCTGCAATATATGGTTTTGCGAATTCATAATGTCTGTCGCCGTGTCGTGCAGTTATAATAACTGCGTCAACATTCCCTTTAAATTCGTCAAAAGATGAAGCTGCATAGACACCATAAGTATCATGTAGCTTCTGCGAGGCTTGTTTATCCTCGCTATAAACACCAACTACTTCGATGTCAGGATATTTTTTATCCTTGATAATAAAATTCAAAAAAGTGTTTTCATGTGAATTTTCACATCCGAGTATTGCAATTTTAAACATAGCTTAACTCACTTATTTTCTTGGTATTTGGATTGTTTTGTTGTTTTTTGATTCTCTGTAAATTACAAACTTGCTTCCAATGCACTGAACTGGGTGAGCGTCAAGTCTTTCGCAAATTTCTGTACAACATTCTCTTACACCAAGGAGAGAGTTTTCAAGTACGCGGATTTTGATAAGTTCTTTTGCCTCAAGTGCCTGGTCAATCATCTTAATTGTTTCCTCATCAATTCCGCCTTTCCCTATCTGATATTTGGCATCAATAGTGTTTGCAAGTCCTCTCAAATAAGCTCTTTGTTTTCCGGTCATAATAATCTCCTAAATTTTTTGATATATATACTATACATTACTTTTTATCTTTTTGCAATACATAAAAAAATTTTTTGGATATATTTTTAATATTTGACAAACATAACTAATAATGATATAATAATCTGTAATATTTGTGTTCGAGAAATAAAAAGCCGTTTGCGGCAAAAAACGGCTTGAGATATTCAGGAGGATTTTTAGTGCCAAAAAAACAGAAAATAAAAATTATTCCACTCGGCGGACTTAACGAGATTGGAAAAAACATGACGGTTATCGAGTACGGAAACGAGATGATTGTAATTGATTGCGGTCTGGCTTTCCCTGATGAGGAACTTTTGGGTGTTGATATAGTAATACCCGATATTTCGTATTTAACCAAAAATGCTGAAAAAATCAGAGCCATTGTGCTTACTCATGGTCACGAGGACCACATTGGAGCACTGCCGTATGTCTTAAAACATTTATCGGTTCCCGTTTACGGAACAAGACTTGCTCTGGGGCTTGTAGAATTAAAGCTTAAGGAGCACGGCATACTTTCCGAGTCAACACTCAAAACCATTAAAGCAGGTTCACAGATTAAACTCGGTGCAAATTTTAAGGTAGAGTTTATAAGAGTTAATCATTCGATTGCAGACTCGGTAGGTCTTGCAATTACCACTCCTGCGGGAACAATTGTGCACACAGGTGATTTTAAAATCGATACAACACCCATTGAAAGTGAAATGATAGACCTCGCACGCTTTGGTGAAATAGGAAAACGCGGGGTACTGCTTTTGATGAGTGACAGCACAAACGTTGAAAGACGTGGATTTACCATGTCTGAAAGCACCGTTGGAGAAAGATTTGATGAGATTTTTGCCAATTCAAGAGATAAAAGGATAATTGTTGCCACATTTTCATCAAATATTCACAGAGTTCAGCAGATTGTAAATGCGGCTGTGAAATACAAAAGAAAAATTGCCGTTTCGGGCAGAAGTATGCTTAACGTAATTGACGTTGCGGTAAAGCTAGGATATCTTCATGCACCGGAAAACACAATTATAGATCTTGACACAATTAACAGATATAAGCCATCACAGCTTGTAATTATCACTACCGGCAGTCAGGGCGAACCTATGAGTGCGCTCAAGAGAATGGCTTTTTCTGACCATAAGAAAATAGAGCTTGGAAGCGGAGATTTGGTTATTTTTTCATCAAGTCCCATACCGGGCAATGAAAAGTCGGTTTCAAATCTCATCAATGAACTTTTTAAAAAAGAAGTTGATGTTATCTACGAATCACTTTCTGAAGTTCATGTTTCAGGTCATGCTTGCAGTGAAGAACTTAAAATAATGTTAAGCCTTATTAAACCGAAGTATTTTCTTCCTGTTCATGGCGAACATCGTCATCTTGTAAAGCATGCACGTCTTGCAGAAAGTGTTGGAGTAAAACCTAAAAATATTTTTGTTGCAGACATTGGTGATACAATTGAAATTGACGATAAAAACGCAAGAATCGGCGACAAGGTTCAGTCGGGCAGAGTTTTGGTTGACGGAAACGGTGTCGGCGATGTTGGTAATGTTGTACTTCGTGACAGAAAGCATCTTGGAGAAGACGGAATTATTGTTGTCGTTTTAGGTATTAACGGTTCTGGAAGTATTATTTCAGGTCCGGAAGTAATTTCAAGAGGCTTTGTTTATGTAAAAGAATCAGGCAATCTTATGGAGGAAATCCGTGATGTCGTGTATGATGCAGTTGAAAGTGTTAAACAGAGACATGCGGGTGATTGGACATATTTAAAAGGTAATGTGAGAAATCGTTTGTCAGAATTTATATATGAAGAGACGAAACGCAAACCAATGATTTTGCCGATTATAATGGAAATATAGTGCTTGCCCAGGCATGAAAAAATTACGGGTAGAAAGGCGAGAAAAAAATGAAAGCAATAATGTACGGAGCAGGAAATATCGGAAGGGGCTTTATAGGTCAGACTTTGGCTCTTTCAGGATATGAGGTTGGATTTGTAGATGTAAACGAAAGTGTAATTTCTTATCTTAACGAAAAAAGAAGTTATCCTGTAAATGTTTTGCTCGGTGAAGATAGCCGTGAGGAAATTGTTGAAAATGTTTATGGGATTAACGGAAGAGATGCGGATGCAGTAGCTTCCGCTATAGCCGAGGCTGATATTATGGCAACGGCAGTAGGTGTAAATGTATTAAAGTTTATTGCTCAGCCGATTGCAGGCGGTCTTCGTGAAAGGTGGAAAAGGGGAAATAACAATCCATTTAACATCATTATTTGCGAAAATCTTATCGGTGCAGATTCCTTCTTGAAAGGTCTTATTGCAAATGAACTTAATAATGAGGAAAAGGAAAAACTTAATTCTCTTGTAGGCTTTGTTGAGGCTTCAATTGGAAGAATGGTGCCTGTTCAGACGCCTGAGATGCAGGGTGATAATCCTCTTCGTGTGTGCGTTGAAGCTTACAATAAACTTCCTCTTGACAGTGCGGCTGTAAAGGGGGAATTGCCACAGATTAAAAACGCAGTATGGCATACACCTTTTGAATATTATATTGAAAGAAAACTTTATATTCACAATATGGGTCATGCAATGTGTGCATACCTTGGAAGTATTTGCGGATATGAGTATATATGGCAGGCTATTGAAAACCCGTACATACATTTGCTGGTTTCAAAAGCTATGACACAGTCTGCATTGGCTCTTTCTAAAAGACATGGTGTGGCACCTGATGAAATTTATGACCATGTATTGGACCTTCTTGGCAGATTCGGAAATCGTCAGCTTGGAGATACTGTAGCGAGAGTTGGCAATGATATCAAAAGAAAACTTTCCAAGGGTGACAGACTTATTGGTGCGTATAATATGTGTAAAGCCGAAGATTTGTCCTGCGATTACATAAAAGTAGGTATTGCGGCAGCTCTTTCATTCCCGGGGCAGGATACGGGAATGGAAATTACGGACCTTCTTAAAAATATAAGCTGTCTTACAGATGATGAAATTGCTGAAATTATGAGTATTTCAAAAGAACTTTCAGAAAAAGGTCTTGAGAATTTTAAAGTTAAATTTACAAAGGAGCTTAAGGCATGAAAAAGAAAATTTTGAGTGTCGGTGCAGTTTTACTTTGTATAATTTTAGTAAGTTTTGCACTTTTGTACCTTTTTAGCGGGGAAGATGAAGTTTTAAGTGAAAAAGCTGAAATAGAAGTGTTGGTAACAGCTGGAAATTACAGTGAAACACATACATTTGAAACTGATTCTAAGTATCTTGGCGATGCACTTCTAGAAAACGGACTTATAAAAGGAGAACAAGGTCAATATGGTCTTTTTATCACAGAAGTTGCAGGAATTTTGGCTGATTCTTCGAAAGAAGAATGGTGGTGCCTGCTGATAAATGGTGAAAGTGCAGAGATTGGTATAAGCAGTATTGAAATTATTGAAGATGAAAAATATGAGCTTGTACTTAAAAAAGGTTTTAATTAGAGAAAAGGAGATAAATCATGAGTGAAATATTAAAATACAAGGAAAAACCGCTTGTAAGAAGAGGAAATATGATTTACTACGGAAATCCCGAAGACCCGTATATAATTTTGCTGGTAGTAAACTCCAGTGAAAAAGTTAAGGATTTGGAGATTTCCAAAAACATTTCAATTATACTTCAGGAAAACAACGGTAGCGGCAAAATGATTAAAAAAGCTGAAAGAGAAGGTATGTATGCGGCAATGGATATTGCAGAATACTGGCTCGAGGATGCTTTGTCATACGTTAAGTAACAAAGGACAGAAAGGCAAGGTTTAAAATGAACGTAAAAAGCGCAGAAAATCTCACAATGCTTGCAGATTTTTATGAATTTACAATGGCAAACGGATACTTTGACAAGGGTATGGAAGATGTTATAACATGTTTTGACATGTTTTTCAGGAAAGTACCTGATGGTGGCGGATATGCTATTTCAGCAGGTCTTTCACAGCTTATAGAGTACCTTGAAAATTTATCTTTTTCCGAAGAAGACATTGAATATTTAAGAAATAAAAATATGTTTTCGGAAAAGTTTTTAAATTATCTTAAGAATTTTGAGTTTTCATGTGATGTTTATGCAATCGAGGAAGGAATGCCCGTTTTTCCGGGTGAGCCGATTGTAACTGTTGTAGGTCCTGCAGTTCAGGCGCAGCTCGTTGAAACAATGCTCCTTTTATCAATAAATCATCAGTCGCTCATAGCTACGAAGGCGAGCAGAATTGTTCGTGCAGCTGGAGGCAGACCCGTTATGGAATTTGGTGCACGCCGTGCTCAGGGACCAAGCGGTGCTATAAACGGCTCCCGTGCAGCATTTATTGGCGGATGTGCAGGTTCATCCTGCACAATTTCGGAAAAACTTTTTGATTTTCCTGCACTCGGTACTATGGCTCATAGCTGGGTTCAGCTTTTTGACAGCGAATATGATGCGTTTTGTGCTTATGCTCAGTCCTATCCTAATGATTGTACCTTGCTTATAGACACATATAATGTTTTAAAATCAGGTCTTCCAAATGCAATAAAGGTTCATAATGAAATTTTAAAGCCTATGGGCAAAAAACTTAAAGGTGTAAGAATTGACAGCGGTGATATAACATATCTTACCAAAAAAATCAGGAAAACTTTGGATGAAGCAGGAATGGAAGACACATCAATCTGCGTTTCAAATTCACTTGATGAATATATTATCAGGGGAACACTTGCACAGGGTGCCTGCATAGATTCATTTGGTGTTGGCGAAAGACTCATTACATCGAAATCTGAGCCTGTTTTTGGTGGAGTTTATAAACTTGCAGCAGTATGGAAAGACGGAGAACAGATACCCAAAATTAAGGTTTCTGAAAACGTTGAAAAGATAACAAATCCATGTTTTAAACAGGTTTACAGACTTTTTGAGAAAGAGAGCGGAATGGCAATTGCCGATGTATTAGCTCTTCACGATGAAGAAATTTCAGAGAATGAGCCATTTGTTCTTTTCGACCCTGAACACACATGGAAGAAAAAGAAAATTACAAACTTCAAGGTTGAAAAACTTCTTAAAAAGATTTTTGACAAGGGTAAGCTTTGCTACGAGGAACCTACTCTTAAAGAAATAAAAGAGCGTTGCAAAACAGAACTTTCACGTATCTGGGATGAGGTTCAGCGTTTTGAAAATCCTCATAAATACTATGTTGATATGACGCAGAAATTATGGGATATCAAACACGATTTGCTCGAGAAACATTCCCACTAAAGTTTACGGAGGAGTAAAAATGGAAAGATTTTTTATGCCTACAAAAGTTTATGAGGGGAGAGGCTGCGTTTTTGATTGTCCCGGAGAATGGAGCGCACTCGGAAAAAGAGCACTTATAGTAACAGGAAAAACTTCAGGTGCAAAAAGCGGAGCACTTTATGATGTTCAGGATGTTCTCGATTCCCTTTCCATATGCTATGTGGTTTATGATAACGTTTTAAATAACCCTACGGTTGAAAATGCCTATGAAGCAGGAATGCTCGCAAAAGAGTTTAAGGCTGATTTTGTAATAGGTATTGGCGGTGGTTCGCCTCTCGATTTAGGAAAAGCTGCTGCACTTTATGGGGCAAATGACATTGCTCCTATGGAAATCTATGATGAGCCTGAAAATATGCCACTTCCTTTTGTTGCAATTCCTACAACCGCGGGAACGGGAAGCGAAGTTACACAGTACAGTGTTTTAACTGTGCCTGAAAAAGAAACAAAGGTAACCGCAAAAGGGGATTATCTTTTCCCGCGTCTTGCTTTTCTTGACAGCAGATATACAAAAGATTTGCCCGAAAGCGTTGCAAAAAATACTGCGCTTGATGCAATGAGCCATTGTATCGAAAGTATATTGAGTAAAAGAGCAACGAATGACAGTAAGGCGATTTCATACTGTGCACTTGAAATTATAGGAAAGTATTTAAATGATACAAATCTTTTCCCAATGCCTGATGAAAGCCGTGATGCTCTTCTTCATGCGGCAATGCTTGGCGGCATGGCAATAGCACAGACAGGTACTATAGTTGTTCATTCCATGGGATATGCACTTACATTTTTTAAAGACATGCCTCATGGACTTGCAAACGGTAAACTTTTAGTGCCTTATTTAAGACGTGCAAAAGATGAAGTTTCCGAGGAATGCACAAAAATATTCTCAGCACTTGGCTGCGGCGACTTTGACGGCTTTGAAAAACTTATAAGTTCTCTTAATTTGCCGGAATATGATATAACTGATGATGAGGCGAAAATGTTTGCAAGCCGTACAATAAAAAGTTATAACGTAGTTTTAAATCCATGGATAATTGACGAAGAACAAGAAAGAGAAATGCTTACCTTAAAATAGAAAGGTTTGATATATATGACTTGTCCGAAATGTGGCAAGGAACTGATTATAGGAAGTACACTTTGTCCGGATTGCGATGTTTTTGAAACACCGCCTAAAAATAAGACAAAACGCAAACTTTCAAAAAGAGGAAAAAGAATAATTTTGTCTGCAGGCATAGTTTTTGCAGCAGCATTACTCATTTTTGCAATTTCCTACGCAGCAGGTTTTGTTGCTGATGGAGAAGAAAACGGGAACGGATTAAATTTTTCGTATTCCGTGAAAATCTCGGGAGACTTTTATTATTCCGACGGAAGTGCTCTTTTTGGAACTGATAAAAAGTTTAAAAACCATGAAATCATTGATAAAGGTGGTCAGATTTGGGCATTAAATGAATACTTTGGGGAACTTTTTTACGTAAAGAATGATGTTTTGTGCAAGTTTTCTCCTAAAAAACGTGTAAAAACTGACATTTTGAAACTCCCTTCTGAGAAAAGTATTGCCCTTATAGGAAAAAACAAAGCGGGAATGTATTTTCAAATTGGAACTGATATTTACTTTTTTGATGCAACAGCAAACTCCATTTCAAAACTTTCAAGTGGAGAAGGTGTAATCAAAAGTGGAATTTTATATCTTTTTGAAAATAAAAGTGTTTACAAAATCAAGCTCTTTGACGGCATGAGAGAAAAGCTTTGTGACATAAGTGATTTTGAAAAACCTGTGTTTGTTTCAGGTAATGATATCTACTGCATAAATTACAAGGAAATGTCTGTCTTTACGATTAATCGAAAAAATGGCGGGAGAAATGAAATTTTCACTTGCAAGGGTCACGACAAAATTTCAGATGTTTCAAAACTAAATTTTCACGGAAAGTACCTTTATTTTACGGGTGCTGACGGAATTTATAAATTTAATATCAGAAACGGAGAGAGTGTAGGACTTACTGAAACGGGATATGTAAGCAATATCTGCATAAATGAAAACAGAATTTTCTTAAGAAAATTTGAAGGTGCATCTTATTACACAGACCTTTCAGGCAAAGTTTTATATAAATCCGAAAAGTAATGAAAGGGAATGTAAAAAAAGAGTTTTTTTACATTCCTGATTTTTAGACGGAGAGAATACCATGAACAAAAAAGTTATAAAAATTCTTGAACTTGATAAAATTTTAGAAAAGCTCTCGAATTTTGCAGTAATGAATAGAACAAAAGAAGCGCTTTTGAAAGTTTTACCTTCGGCATCTTACGATGAGGTTAAAAAGCTATTGGAAGAAACTGACGAGGGAAGAGTTTTCACGGTTAAACATTCACGTCCGCCAATTGTTCCGCTATCTGATATTGGCACCGCAGTAAAAAGACTTAAAATCGGTGCATCGCTTTCCTGCGGTGAGCTTTTGGCATGCGCGCATGTTCTCAAAAGTGCAAGAACGATAATAAAATATTTTGGAGTTGACGGTTTTTCTGAGCAGTTTCCTTATCTTGACATATATAAAAATATACTTTATCAGGACAAGGAAAGGGAGCACAGAATTTTTTCTGCAATTTTAAGCGAAGACGAGGTTGATGATAATGCATCAGTGCTTCTTTCTGAAATCAGGCGTAAAAAAATGTCACTTCAAAACAAAGTGAAAGATATTTTGCAGGAAATTATTCATTCACCAACTTATGCAAAGGCACTTCAGGAGCCTATTGTTTCAATGCGTGGAGACAGATATGTAGTTCCCGTAAAAAGTGAATATAAATCATCGCTTTCAGGTGTTGTGCATGACACTTCGCAAAGTGGGGGAACACTTTTTGTAGAGCCTATGAAGGTTGTTGAAACAAACAACAAAATAAGAGAACTTGCATCCGAAGAAAAAGAGGAAATTGACCGCATTTTGGCAGAGCTTTCAGAAAGTCTTGCGGAAATTTCCGACATGCTTTTGGAAAATTATAAAACTGTTTCTGATATTGATTTTATTTTTGCGAAAGCGGCATATGCTGACAGTATTTCAGCCTCAAAACCAAACATAAATAATAAAAATATAATTAATATTAAAGATGGCAGACATCCGCTTATTGACAAATCAAAGGTTGTACCGATTAATATAAGGCTTGGAGAGGATTTTGATACTCTCGTTATAACGGGGCCTAATACGGGCGGAAAAACTGTTTCGCTTAAAACTTTGGGGCTTTTTTCCCTTATGGCACAATGCGGACTTCACACGCCTTGCAGGGAAAGCTCTGAACTTTGCGTGTTCAAAGAAATATTTGCCGACATTGGTGACGAACAAAGTATCGAGCAGTCGCTTTCTACTTTTTCTTCACACATGGTAAATATTGTAAACATTTTAAAAAACTGCGGAAAAGGTTCGCTTGTGCTCTTTGATGAACTTGGTGCAGGAACTGACCCTGCGGAAGGTGCTGCACTTGCAACTGCAATTTTAAAAAGAGTAAGAAATTTGGGAGCGCTTACTGCGGCAACCACTCATTACAGCGAAATAAAGATGTATGCACTTTCTACTCCCGGAGTTGAAAATGCGGCTTGTGAATTTGACGTAAACTCATTAAAACCAACTTATAGGCTTCATGTAGGTGCACTTGGAAAAAGCTGTGCTTTTGACATTGCCAAAAGACTTGGAATTGACGGAAAAGTAATTGATGAGGCAAAGAACCTTATTGATGCCGAAAGCACCAGATTTGAAGATATTGTTTCAAAACTTGAGAAAAACAGGATTATGGCAGAGAATGTTTCAAGGCAGGCGGAACGCGACCGGCAGCAGGCTCAAAGCATAAAAGACAAGCTCAAAGCTCAGGATGAAAAGTCGCAGAAAATGCGTGACAGAATTTTAGACGATGCAAGACGTGAAGCTAAAAAAATGCTCGAAGACGCAAAAGAAGAAATAACGCAAAAAATGCGCGAAATCGAGAAAGCGGCAAAGGGGAGCTACAAAGACAAAGCAAGAGTAATGCAGTCGGCAAGGGGTGAGCTTTCTCATAACATCGGCGATATTGACGACAAACTTACAAGAGGTCTTTTTAAAACTCACAAAAATCCCAAACCCGAAGAAATAAAAATGGGGATGGAAGTTTTTCTTCCTGCAATGAGTGCGGAGGGTGAAGTGCTCACTCTTCCTGACAAGAGCGGAAATATTGAAGTTTCTATCGGCGGCATGAAGATTAAAACAAAGCTCTCCACCATAGAACTTATGCCCGAAAAACCAAAGAAAAAAGAGCCTAAAGTTAAAATTCCTGCGGCTTTTTACAAAGGGAATGCAGTAAAGAGTGAGATTGACTTAAGGGGAATGATTCTTGATGATGCCATTTTGGCAGTTGACAAGTATCTTGATGATGCAGTAATGAGTCATCATAATGTGGTAACGATAATTCATGGCAGAGGAACAGGTGTTCTAAAGGCAGGAATAACGGAGTTTTTGAAAGGAAACAGAAGCGTTAAAAATTTCAGAATGGGAGCACTTTCAGAAGGCGGTGACGGAGTAACGGTTGTGGAACTTAAATAATTCATTCAAATTAAAACTTTTTGTTTACATTTAATAAAGAATATGGTAAAATTATATAAATGTTAAAATTTTAGGAGATGTTTTTAAAATGTTATTTGCGGACAGAGTGGCGCCCCTTAAGGGCTCAGCTATAAGAGAAATGTTTAAATTGCTTGCAAAACCAGGAATCATTTCATTTGCAGGCGGTGCACCCTCACCCATGCTTTTCCCTTCGCAGGAGCTTTCGGAGATTGCAGAAAAGATTATAAAAGACAATGGAGCCGTGGCACTTCAGTACGGAGTTACGGAAGGGTATGCACCACTTTTAGACTATATAACACTTCGCATGAAAAATATGGGAAATGTTCATTCTCATGACAAGGTTTTAATAACATCTGGCGGTCAGCAGGCTTTAGACCTTTGTTTTAAAACACTTATAAACGAAGGTGATGCTGTTGCGGTTGAAAAGCCATCATTTATTGGCGGTCTTAATTCTCTGCGTTCTTACGGAGCAAAGCTTTATGGTGTTGAAGTTTTGGATGACGGACTTGATACTGATAAACTCGAAGAAATTGCAAAAGAAAAGAAAATTAAACTTTTATATACTATCACAACTTTCCAAAATCCATCAGGTATAACTATGTGTCTTGAGAAAAGAAAAAAGATTTTGGAACTTGCAGAAAAATACGATTTTTATATTCTTGAAGATAATCCTTACGGGGAACTCCGTTTTAAAGGGGAGAATGTTCCCACTGTAAAATCTATGGATGTGAGCGGAAGAGTTATTTATGCAGGCTCACTTTCAAAGGTGCTTTCAGCAGGAATGAGAATTGGCTTTGCGGTTGCGAGAGAAGACATTATGGAAAAAATGGTTATCTGCAAGCAGGTTTCCGATGTACATACACCTGTGCTTACGCAGATGATGGCAAGCGAATTTTTCAAAAACTATGATTTTGATGCACACATTAAAAAATCCTGCGACTTGTATGGAAAAAGATGTGATGCTATGCTTACTGCAATCGATAAATATTTCCCTGATTTTGTTAAACACACAAAACCCGAGGGTGGTATTTTCCTATGGTGCACACTGCCTAAGGGTTACGATTGCGACAAAATGCTCAAAGCTGCAATAGATGAAGGAGTGGCATTTGTTTCAGGTTCTACTGCTGAAATTGATATGTCTGCACCATCTAATGAATTTAGACTTAACTTCTCACTGCCTGATGAAGAAAAAATCGACATGGGTATCAAAAAACTTGGTGAGGTTATTAAAAACTATAAATAAAGGTGACGCAAAATGGAACAGAAAAAAAGAGTTTTCAGCGGTATTCAGCCAACGGGCTGTATTACCCTTGGTAATTATATAGGGGCGGTTCAGAACTGGCTTAAATTACAGGATGAATACGACTGCCTTTTTTCGGTTGTTGATATGCATTCTATAACTGTTCGTCAGGACCCTCAGGAGCTTCGCAAAAGATGTATTCAGTTTCTTTGTCAGTATCTTGCGTGCGGAATTGACAGCGAAAAATCAATTATGTTTTTCCAGTCACATGTTTCCGCTCACGCTGAGCTTTCATGGATTTTAAACTGCTACACATATATGGGCGAGCTTTCAAGAATGACACAGTTTAAGGACAAATCTGCAAAGCATGAGGAAAATATAAATGCAGGTCTTTTTACATACCCTGTTTTAATGGCTTCTGATATTCTGCTTTATCAGACAGATGTTGTCCCCGTGGGTGTCGACCAGAAACAACACCTTGAACTTGCAAGGGATATTGCGGGCAGATTCAATGGTGTTTACGGCGATACGTTTAAAGTTCCCGAAGGCTATATTCCGCCTGTTGGTGCTAAAATCATGTCGCTTCAGGAGCCTGCTTCCAAAATGAGTAAAAGTGACCCGAATCCCAACGGATATATATGGATATTGGATGACCCTGATACAATTATGCGTAAAATTAAAAGAGCTGTTACCGATTCTGACGGTGAAATTGCTTATCGTGAGGGCAAAGACGGTATATGCAATCTTTTATCTATTTATGGTGCCATTATGGGTATAACTCCAGAAAAGGCCGCAGAGGAATTTGCAGGTCTCGGATACGGGGATTTGAAAATGAGAGTTGGCGAGGCCGTAGTTGAGGCACTTCGCCCGATAAGAGAAAAATACGATGACCTTATCAAAAATCGTGACTATATTGAATCGGTTTACAAAGAAGGAGCAGAAAAAGCCGCTAGAATAGCTTCAAAAACTCTTTCGAAGGTTCACAGAAGAATTGGTTTTGTTGACCGTAAGTTTCGCTGAAACGGAGAGGAGAGATTAAATGTCTTTCGGACTTATGCTTTCGTTTGTTATTTCATTTGCAGTTTCATTTGCAACGACCCCGTTTGTTAAAGCACTTGCCGCAAAAATCGGTGCTGTTGACAAACCGGGAGAGGCGAGAAGGGTGCACAAAAAAGCCACACCGCTTCTTGGCGGACTTGCAATATTTTATGGCTTTGTTATAAGTGTTTTATGTCTTTGCAAGATAGATGCAGGTGTAAGAGGAATGATTATAGGCAGTATCATCATTGTTATTTGCGGCATTTTTGATGATATTAATCCAATAAGACCAAGACTTAAACTTTTGTGTCAACTTGCAGCAGCTTTGGTTGTGGTGTTGCACGGAGTAGTGATTACGAGAATAAGCATGCCAACATTTATTTCACCCTCAGGTGTTTTGGAGCTAGGTGTTTTTTCGATACCGATAACTATTATATGGATAGTTGGTGTTACAAATGCAGTAAATCTTATTGACGGACTTGACGGACTTGCATCAGGAGTAAGCGCAATCGCTTCAATGACACTTTTTTGCATAGCTTTAATTGCAAGTGAAGGTAATATTGCAGTTATTACTGCGGCACTTGCAGGCGCATGCTTTGGCTTTTTGCCTTATAACTTTAATCCTGCAAAAATATTTATGGGAGATACGGGAGCAATGTTTTTGGGATTTATCCTTTCAACTGTTTCCATCATGGGTCTTTTTAAGGCTTATGCAGTTATAAGTTTTGTTGTTCCTTTTGTGGTTTTGGGGCTTCCGCTCTTTGATACGAGTTTTGCAATTTTGAGAAGAATTAAAAACCACAAGCCAATTATGGAAGCTGACAGGGGGCATCTTCATCACAGGCTTCTTGATATGGGATTTTCGCAGAAACAAACTGTTTGTATTCTCTATCTTATCAGTACAGTTTTAGGACTTTCTGCAGTTGTTTTAATTGGCGGAGGTGCCATTCGTGCACTTGTGCTTTTAGCGGCAATTATAATAGCTATGCTAGTGGCTTTCGCAATTATAAGCAAATCAGAAGTTAAAAAAGAAGACGAGGAAGAACGTTTTATTCGTTTTGAAAATAAAGAAAACCTTGAAGAAAGCGGGGAAACAAATGAAGAAAATTAAAGTTATGACAGTTTTCGGGACAAGACCCGAGGCAATAAAAATGGCTCCGTTGGTACTTGAGCTTCAAAAAAGAGAAGAAATCGAGTCAATAGTTTGTGTTACTGCTCAGCACCGTGAGATGCTTGACCAGGTTTTGGAGCTTTTTGAAATCAAACCTGATTACGATTTGGACATTATGAAGGAAAGACAAACTCTTACAGGAATTACCACAAGAGTTTTGGAAGGTCTTGGAGAAGTAATGTCAGAGGTAAAGCCTGATATTGTTTTGGTGCATGGTGATACAACTACCACATTTGCAGGTGCTCTTGCAGCATTTTATGCCGGTGCAAAAGTAGGTCACGTTGAAGCAGGACTTCGTACATTTGACAAGTGGTCACCGTTTCCTGAGGAAATGAATCGCAGACTTACCGGTGCGATGACTGATATTCATTTTTCACCTACTGTAAGAAACAGAGAAAATCTTCTGCGCGAAGGTGTTGATGAAAGTACAATCTTCATTACCGGCAATACTGTTATTGATGCTCTTAAAACCACTGTAACAGATAATTACGAATTTAATAACAAAGAGCTAGGTGAAATATTAAAGAGCGATAAAACAAAAATTCTTATGACTGCTCACCGTCGTGAAAATTTAGGTGAGCCACTTGAAAATATTACAAATGCGGCAAGAAGAATAGTAGAGGAATTTCCTAATGTTGAGCTTATTTACCCAATGCACTTAAATCCTGCAGTAAGGGAAGTTGCAAGAAAGAATATGGGCGGCATGGACCAAATTCATTTGATTGAACCTCTTGAACCCGGTGACATGCATAATGCAATGGCAAGAGTTGATATTATTCTTACTGATTCAGGAGGACTTCAGGAAGAGGCACCGTCACTCGGAAAACCAGTTTTAGTGCTTCGTCACGAAACTGAAAGACCAGAGGCAATAGAAGCAGGCACTGCGGCTTTGGCGGGTGTTGACGAAGAAGTTATATATAACATGACAAAAACACTCCTTACAGACAAAGGAGAGTATGACAAGATGGCAAAAGCCGTTAATCCTTATGGTGACGGTCTGGCTTCAAAGAGAACAGTTGATGCTATTTTGTTTATGTTCGGCTATGGAGAAAAGCCCGAAGATTTTAATGTATAAGAGGAAGGAATATTATGAAGATTAGAACAAGATTTGCACCAAGCCCCACAGGCTATATGCACGTTGGAAATTTAAGAACAGCACTATATGCATACCTTCTTGCAAAGCACGACGGCGGTGATTTCATTTTGAGAATTGAGGATACTGACCAGGAAAGATATGTTGACGGTGCGGTAGACCTTATATACAAAGCACTTGCAGATACAGGACTTCGACATGATGAGGGTCCCGATGTTGGCGGTGAATACGGTCCTTACATTCAGAGTGAGAGAAGAGACCTTTACAAAAAATATGCACTCGAGCTTGTTGAAAAGGGAGAGGCTTATTACTGTTTCTGCGACAAAGAGCGCCTTGACAAGGTTCGTGCAGAGCAGGAAAAAGCCAAAGTTCCGCCAAAATATGACGGACATTGCAAAAATCTTTCAAAAGAAGAAATTGAAGAAAAGCTCCGCGCGGGTGTGCCTTATGTTATAAGACAGAAAATCCCGCAGACGGGTACAACTTCTTTTGATGATGAAGTTTTCGGCACAATTACTGCTCCTAACGAAACTTTGGACGATAACGTGCTTTTGAAAAGTGACGGTCTTCCCACATATAATTTTGCAAACGTTGTTGATGACCACCTTATGAACATTACTCACGTTATAAGAGGCAGCGAATATCTTTCTTCAACACCTAAATATAACCTCTTATACAAGGCTTTTGGTTGGGAAATCCCCAAATATGTTCACTGCTCACCTGTTATGCGTGACGCACAGAAAAAACTTTCAAAACGTGAAGGCGATGCATCATTTGAGGATTTTGTGGGCAAGGGTTACCTTAAAGAAGCAGTTTTAAACTATATTGCGCTTTTAGGCTGGAGCCCAGGGGATGACAGGGAGATTATAACACTCGAGGAAATGGTTGAAGCCTTTAACGTTAAGGGAATAAGCAAATCCCCCGCAATTTTCGATATAAACAAACTCAACTGGCTCAATGGTGAATACATCAGAAAAATGACTTTGGAAGAATTTAACGAGGCGGCTATGCCTTACTACAAAGAGGCTGTTAAGAGAGAAGTGGACACAATGATTTTATCAAAATGTCTACATGACAGATGCGAGAAGTTTTCAGACATTCCAGAGCAGATTGATTTTATTGATGAGCTTCCGGATTATGATATAGAGCTTTTTACTCATAAGAAAATGAAAACAAATCCCGAAAACTCACTTGTATCTCTTAAGGCTATTTTGCCTATTCTTGAAGGAATTGACACTTGGAATGCGGAAACTATTCACGATAAAATGATTTCTCTTGCTACCCAAATGGAAGTTAAGAACGGAATTGTTCTCTGGCCTATGCGTGTTGCACTTTCTGGTAAAGCATTTACACCGGGAGGCGGTATAGAAATTGCTACGCTTTTAGGTAAGGAGGAAAGCATAGCAAGAATCAAGAAAGGTATTGAAAAACTTTCGTAGAGGTGATTAATGTGAAAAACCAAAAACTCAAAAGGGGTCTTTTTGGATTTCGGAAAAAATATGTAAATCTTTATATTGCAGAGCTTTGTGAAAAATATGAAAAAGAAATTTCTGAGAAAAATCAGGAGAATTCCGCTCTCAAGAAACAAAACCTTGTTTTGACAGAGGAGAATGCAGAAAATTTCAAAAAGCTTTGTGAACTTGAGGCTGAGAGGGAATATATTTCCAAGGCAGTTATTTCTGCCGAACAGAGAGCAAAAAAAGTCATGGAAGATGCTAATGAAGAAATGGCAACTTTAAAAGCTAACAAAATGGCAGAAATTGCTCTTGCGAATGAAGAACTTGAAAAACTTCGTGAGCAGATAAACACCCTTAAGGCATCAGCTGTTGCAACACTTAAAAAATACGAAAGTCAGATGGACGACCTTATAAACGGCAATTAACGACAAATTATACACCTGTTTTGATTTTTATGTCAAAATAGGTGTTGTTTTTTGAGCAGGTTTCGATGGAATTTTACCTCACAGATATTATAAAATTATCTGCGGAGGTGATAATTTGCATGATGGGATAAACTATAAATCAAGGCGGAAGAAACTTGTAAAATATGATGATGAACTCGAACTGTTAAAGTCACTCACGAAGAAAACATCGGCATTCCTTGTTTTAAAAAAAGCCACTGTTTTTTTGCTGGCTGTAATAACTTTGATTTTTGCACTTATTTCCAAAGGGGTTATTGTGCCTTGTTATAATGTTTATCATAATGGAGTTTTAGTTGGAAAAAGCAAAGAAACAAGTGGTTTTGAAAACGTAAAAATATTCCCTGCGCTGGCTTTTGGAGGCATATCGGAAAACGAAGAAATTTTTGAAAACATTCTTCTTTCCGATAATTTGCACGAAAAGGCTTTTGCACTTAAAATAGACGGAGAAACGCTATTTACTGCTCAAAGCGAACAGATAATTTTGGCTCATTTATATTCTGTTTTGAAAAGCAAAACTGATGGAAATATAAGCGCTTCCTTTGAAAATGATATAAAAATAGAACATGGTGTTTTTGAAAAAAGTTTAAGGCTTTCTTCTGAAAAAATAAATAATATACTTGAAGAAAAGAAATTAAAAGTTTTAGGATACGAAGAAATAACAGAAGAAAAAGTGTTTGTCACACCTGTCATGGCACCCGTTTCTTCACCATTTGGGGAAAGGTGGGGTCGCGAACACAAAGGTGTTGATTTTGCGGCAAACCACGGCGATGATATACTGGCATCAAGTGACGGCAAGGTTGTTTTCAGCGGTTTTGAGGAGAGTTTCGGCAATTTAATAATAATTGAGCACGAAAACGGATTTGAAAGCTATTATGCACACATGAGCGAAAGACTTTCCTTTGAAGGAGATTTTGTTTCAAAAGGGCAGATTATAGGAAAAGTTGGCAGTACAGGGAAAAGTACAGGACCGCATTTGCATTTTGAAATAAGAAAAGATAATATGCCACAAAACCCATTGGAATTTATTGGAAATTAATGAAAATATTCATAAATTTTGTTAAATATTTATATGGTAATCATAACTAAATTGTGGTATAATATATTATATACAATTATGCAATTTGTCAATTGTTTCATTTTTTGAAACAATTGTGCTACAAGATGTTACATTTGGAGAATTTTATGAAAAATGATATTTACGAAAAAATAGAGCGTTTTTTACAAGGTGAAAGTGATAATTGTTACGATTTTTTGGGCTGTCACAAAGCAAAAGACGGTTATATATTCAGAGTTTGGGCACCACATGCTAAAAGTGTTCGTGTTTTGGGTGATTTTAACTCGTGGGACATTTCTTACCCGAAAATGAAGCATTTAAAAGGCGGAGTATGGGAAAGCGAGATTATTTTAGCAAAAGTTTTTGACAATTATAAATATTACATCGAAACACCAAGCGGTGAATTTATTTACAAGGCTGACCCCTATGCTTTTCACACCGCTACAAGACCTGAAAATGCTTCAAAGGTTTATGACGTGAACTCTTATAAATGGAACGACAAAAAGTTTCTTAAAGAAAAAAGAGGAATAAATCCTTGTGAAATCCCTATAAATATATACGAACTGCATTTAGGCTCTTGGCGCAGACATAGTGACGGTAGTTTCTTTACTTATCGTGAAAGTGCAAATGATATTGTTAAATATGTAAAGGATATGGGCTATACTCATATTGAGCTTATGCCCGTATATGAGCATCCTTATGACCTCTCATGGGGTTATCAGGTTACGGGATATTATGCACCAACTTCACGATTTGGTACTCCGCAAGATTTTGCCTATTTTGTGGACGAGTGCCATAAGTCAGGAATCGGGATTATACTTGACTGGGTCGGAGCACATTTTCCAAAAGATGCGTTTGCGCTTTCAGATTTTGACGGCGGATATTGTTATGAATATTCCGACACGCTGAAAAATGAACATCCTGACTGGAATACAAGAATTTTTGATTTTGGAAGAGGCGAAGTTATTTCATTTCTAGTTTCAAACATTTCTTTTTGGCAGAGAATTTATCATATTGACGGATTCAGAGTTGATGCAGTTGCATCAATGCTTTATCTTGATTACGGGAAGAAAGACGGGCAGTGGCGAGCGAATGTGTTTGGCGGAAACTACAATCTTGAAGCTATTGACTTTTTGAAAAAACTAAATTCTACTGCATATAAAACTGACCCGAATGTTTTAATGATTGCTGAAGAATCAACGGCATTCCCTTCGGTTACAATGCCTCCTTATGACGGCGGGCTTGGGTTTACTTTTAAATGGAATATGGGCTGGATGAACGATATGCTTTCATACATTTCAACTGACCCACTATTCAGAAAAGGAAGGCATAATAATCTCACTTTTTCTCTTACCTACGCGTTTTCGGAGAATTTTATTCTTCCGATTTCTCACGATGAGGTAGTTCACGGAAAGTGTTCAATGATTTCAAAAATGCCGGGCGAATATAACGATAAATTTGCGTCGTTGCGTGCGTTTTATGCATATATGATGGCACACCCCGGTAAAAAACTTTTATTTATGGGAAGTGAGTTTGCACAGTTTATAGAATGGAATCCTGAAAAGGAGCTTGACTGGTTGCTTCTTGATTTTGATATGCATAAGAAAATGCAGAAATTTATGAAGGACTTAAATAAGTTTTATTTAAAAAGCAAGCCCTTTTGGGAAAATGAGAGCAGCTTTGACGGTTTTAAGTGGATTGCATGCGATGACTCGGAGCAAAGTGTAATTTCCTTCAGAAGAGTTGACAAAAACGGAAATGAAATTATAGCAATTTGTAATTTCTGTCCCGTAAAGAGGCAAAAGTATAAAATCGGTGTTCCTGAAGAGGGAAGTTACAAATGCGTATTTTCTACTGATAAATCAGTTTATGGCGGCATCGGTACAAGATGCAATACTTTAAAAAGCAAAAAAATACCAATGCATGGCTTAAATCAATGCATTGAGGTTACATTACCGCCGCTTTCGGTGCTTTATTTCGAAAAGAATTAGTTTATTAATAAATTTGGGGAGGTGTATCTTTATGATACGCGGTAAAAGTAAAGAATGCATAGCAATGTTGCTTGCAGGCGGTCAGGGAAGC
>JAZOQG010000034.1:0-3860 GCA_045656005.1 Clostridia bacterium | reverse complement strand
CTTAATGCCGCAGGCAGAATGGGAACGGCATATGAGGCTTTAAAGCTTTTGCTTGCGGATAATATAGAAAGTTCCATGGAAATTGCAGAAAGGCTTAACGTAAATAACAATCTGCGTAAAGATATAGGAAACGAAATATATGATGATGCTATCGAAATGATAGAAAATGGAGACTTTGAAAACAAAAAGGTTATCGTTTTAGCCAAGGAAGGCTGGCACGGGGGGATAATAGGAATTATAGCTTCAAGAATTGCGGACACTTATGGGAAAAATGTATTCCTCCTCACAAAAAACCGAGAAGATGCAAAAGGCTCAGGCAGGGGAGTCGAAGGAATAAGTCTTTATCAGGCGCTTTGCTATTGCGAGGACACGCTTTTGAAATTCGGCGGTCACGACATGGCGGCAGGTGTATCCCTTTCGTCTGACAAAATAGAGGAATTTGACAGAAAAATAAACGAATATGCTGACAGCGTTATAGAAGGTGACATTGTTTTGACACTTCCGATAGATTGCCGTCTTTCATGTGAGGGGTCACTCCTTTCGCTTATTGATGAAATTTCGCATCTTGAGCCTTTCGGATGTGACAATGAAAGACCTGTGTTTGCAATAAGTGATGCGATTGTGAAAAGCGTCAGAAAAACCCGTGATGAGCGACACATGATGCTGAAATTTCAGAAAAAAGGAAAAGAATTTTCAGCAATTGGTTTCGGTTTTGGCGATATGGCAGACAAAATTCGACTTGGAGACAAAATATCGATGGCTGCACACCTTGAAAAAAATGAGTACATGGGAAATGTTACACCCCAGTTTCATATAATAGACATAAGAGTGGAGGGAAGAAAATGAACACACTTGACTCTCTTAAGGAAAAAATAAAAAAATATAATCCGAATATTGACGTAGATTTGATTGACAAGGCATATAATTTTGCAAAGGATATGCACGGAGCTCAAAAAAGAGTATCGGGTGAGCCATATATTGTTCACCCTCTTGAGGTTGCTCATATTCTTGCTGATATGCAGCTTGACCGCGACGCAATTATTGCGGGACTTTTGCATGATGTTATAGAAGACACAAAGGCAGGAAGAAAGGAAGTTGCAGAGCTTTTTTCCGACGATGTTGCAATGCTTGTTGAAGGAGTTACAAAGCTTGATAAAATTCAGTTTACAAGCAAAGAGGAACAGCAGATTGAATCTCTTCGTAAAATGTTTCTCGCAATGGCAAAGGATATAAGGGTTATTCTTATAAAACTTGCCGACAGGCTTCATAATATGCGTACTCTTAAGAATATGGCTCCTGAAAAGCAGAGAATAAAGGCGAGAGAAACTTTAGAGGTTTACGCACCGCTTGCGCACAGATTAGGTACTTCGCAGATTAAAAGCGAGCTTGAAGATTTGTCACTTCGCCATCTTGACAGCGTTGCATATTACGAAATTGCAGAGAGCATAAAGAAAAAGAAATCGGAGAGAGAGGCGTATATTGCCGACATCAACGAAACTATTATAAATAAAATGCGTGAGCTTGGAATTCATGGCACAATTTCAGGAAGACCTAAAAGCATATATAGTATTTTTAGAAAAATGTATGCCCAGAACAAATCCATTGATGAAATTTATGACCTTTTTGCAGTAAGGGTAATAGTTGACTCCATTAATGAATGTTATGCGGTTTTGGGTATGGTGCATGAACTTTATATTCCGATGCCTGGAAGATTTAAAGACTATATTGCAATGCCAAAGCCAAATATGTATCAGTCACTTCATACAACCGTTATAGGTCCCGAGGGACATCCCTGTGAGATACAGATAAGAACTTATGAAATGCACGAAACAGCTGAAAAAGGTATTGCGGCTCACTGGAAATACAAAGAAGGTATAGACCGAAAAGAAGATGCGGCTGACTTAAAGCTCGCATGGGTAAGACAGCTTCTTGAAATACAAAAAGACCTTGATGATGCCGAGGACTTTATGCAGACTCTTAAAATAGATTTGTTTGCTGATGAAGTTTTTGTGTTCACACCAAACGGTGACGTTATAAATCTTCCTCAGGGTGCAACGCCTATTGACTTTGCATTTGCAATTCACTCCGCAGTCGGTAACAAAATGATGGGGGCAAAGGTAAATTCAAAAATTGTTCCCCTTGATTATAAACTTATGACAGGTGATATTGTTGAGGTCTTAACTTCTTCGTCTGTTCACGGACCAAGCCGTGACTGGCTTACTATTTGCAAAACAAGTCAGGCGAAGAGTAAAATAAATCAATGGTTTAAGAAAGAAAAGCGAGAAGAAAATATTGAAAAAGGAAAAGAGGCCATTGAAAGAGAGATAAAAAGGCTTGCGCTTTCTCAAAGTACACTTATGAAAAAAGAATACCTTGAGCAGTGCTTAAAGCGTTACAGCTTTGGAAGTACAGATGATATGTACGCGGCTGTGGGATATGGAACGATTACTGCAGGTAAAATTGTTGCAAAACTTCGCGAATACGCCAAAGATACTACGAAAGATGACGATAAAATTGAGGTTTCAGAGAGCTCCTCATCAAAAACTGCACCGGGTACAAACATTACAGTTAAGGGAATTGACAACTGCTTAGTGCGTGTTTCAAGATGCTGCACTCCTCTACCCGGTGACGAAATAGTAGGCTTTATTACAAAGGGCAGAGGTGTAAGCGTTCACAGAGCAGATTGCATAAATGTTAAAGACGAAAATCTTTCTCCTGAAGAAAAAGCAAGACTTATTGAGTGCACATGGGGTGAGGCGCCCGTTGGTAAATACATGTGCGATTTGCAGATTGAGGCTACAACAAGAAGAGGTCTTTTAACAGATGTATCTCTTGGTATAAATGATTATAAACTGCCCATTCTTGCATTAAATCTCAGGACAGGCAAAAATAATCTTGCTGTAATTGATGTTACAACTGAGGTATATGATGCAGACCAACTCGAAAATCTTATAAAAAGACTTTACACAGTACCGGGAGTTTACAATGTAATTCGTTCAAACAGGTGACAAAAATGGAAATAAAAAAAGTTATTACAAATGCCCTTGAGGAAAACTCATACATTATTTCATCGGGCGGTGAGGGAATAATAGTTGACCCAGGGGGCAATGCTCGCGGCATTTTGGATGCCGCAGAGGGAATAAAAATAAAATATATATTGCTTACTCATGGGCACTTTGACCACATAATGGAGGCAAACGAGATAAAAAATGCCACGGGGGCAGAGCTTTTGGTACCAAGGGGTGACAGCGAAATGCTTACAGACCCTCGAAAAAGCTCGGGCGCTATGTACGGCTTTTTGCATGAAAACATAGAGTTTGATAAAGAAGTGTCAGAGGGAGATAAAATAACCTTTGGTGCGGTTACATTTACTGCCATGGAAACACCGGGACATTCTCTCGGAAGTATGTGCTATATGGGGCATGGGATACTGATATCGGGCGATGTTCTTTTCAGAGGAACTATAGGCAGATTTGATTATGAGAACATGGAATATATGGCATCGTCTCTTAAAAGACTTTGGCTTCTTCCAAAGGAAACGGTTGTGTATCCGGGGCATGGAGCAGCAACAACAATAGGCTATGAAATCGAAAATAATCCTTATGCAGGAGAGAAAAATTGGAACTTATAATAAATGACGAGAGCTTTTTCTATGAAGCTCAACAGCTTCTCCTTTTGTATTTCCCTGACGGGGGAGATGTTAAAATGGAGTGCGAAATTAAATATGAAAACGAAAAGTGCTTTTGTCATGTGCATGTAGAAGCCTATGGCATGGTGGGTGATGCTTTTGAAGAGGGATGCGGCGAAAGTCACAGAAGTGTTGCAGACACTATAAAAAAAGCGGCATACTTTGCGCTCCG
>JAZOQG010000033.1:0-19205 GCA_045656005.1 Clostridia bacterium | reverse complement strand
CATCATAACAACTGCCATAAATCCGCCGATAACGTCAGCAACGTCACCTTCAAAGTCCATGTTTTTGATAGCTGAAAGCATCAAAATACCAACATAAAGCATAGCAGGTGTTGTAGCAAATGAAGGAATTGCAAGGAAAATAGGAGCAAATACAATGGCGATTAAGAACATAATACCTGTTGTAAGAGCTGAAAGACCTGTTTTACCGCCTGCAGCTACACCTGCACTTGATTCAACATAGCTTGTAACAGTTGATGTACCGAGGCATGCGCCAACTACAGTACCAACTGCGTCAGCCATCAAAGCACCACCTGCGTTTGGAAGTGTGCCGTCTTCTTTCATAAGACCGGCTTTCTGTGTAACACCGATAAGTGTTCCAACAGTATCAAAAATATCTGTGTAAAGGAAAGTAAATACGATAATTGCAAATGATGCAAGATTTTTCACAACATAGCCAAAGTCAAAAGCGAAAAGTGCAGGAGCTGCAAAGTTTGCTTTTATACCTTCCCATGAAAGGCTTGGAAATACTGAGTAAACACCGTTTTCAATATCAACTACGTACCAACCGCAAACTTCTGCAATCATGCCGAGTGCCCATGTGATTAAGATACCAAGCAAAATTCCGCCGGGAACTTTTTTGTACTGAAGCAGACCGATTATCAAAAGACCGATAAGCGAAAGTGCAACAGGAGCGGATGCTAAATCTCCGAGAGCTACTGTTGTAGCAGGGTCAGAAACGATAACTTTTGCATTGATAAGTGCAATAATTGTAATAAACAAACCGATACCTGCGGTGATACCAAACTTTAAGTTTGTCGGGATTTTGTTAACTAACGCTTCTCTGAATTTGAAAAGGGACATAATCATAAAGATGATACCTTCAACAAAAACTGCTGTTAAAGCCACCTGATAGCTGCATCCCATAGCACCGCAAACTGTGAATGCGAAAAACGCATTAAGACCCATACCTGAAGCCAAAGCCACAGGATAGTTTGCGAAAAATGCCATACAAATTGTTGCGATTGCCGCAGAAATTGCTGTTGCCATAAAAATAGCAGCAGGAGTTGCACCTGGAATTCCTCCGAGGTAACCTGGGTTTACGGCGAGAATATACGCCATCGCGAGGAATGTTGTAATACCTGCAAGGATTTCAGTTCTTACGGTAGTACCATGTTCCTCAAGTTTGAAAAACTTTTTCATCTGTACCAAACCTCCAAAAATTTATTGTTTTGTTCAACAAGAACATACATATTGTATAATATTTTTCCATTTTTGTCAATATATTGTGAATATTTTGTGAATAATTTTTCGGGAAACAAAAATAGGGAGTGTAATTTTTTACACTCCCATGATATTATTTATTTTTTACAATAACAATTTTTTGTTCATTTTCAATATAGTCCACATTTGCTCCAAGTGATTCTGCAATAAATCTTAACGGCAGATATGTTCTGTCATTTTCGATAAATGCGGCACTGTCCAGTTTAACTTCCTCACCGTTTACAAGGGAGGTGTCCGAATCAATTGTTATCAAAATTGTTATTTCATCAGTTTTAATTGAAACTTCTCTTTTATCTGCATCCCATAAAACCTTTGCTCCGAGCGCTTCTGCTACAAATCTTGCAGGAAGCATTGTTCTATCGTTTCTTATTATCGGTGCCACATCATTTACATGTGTATTGCCGAATACATCAGCTTCTTTATTTCCAATTTGAAGGGTTATGCAGTCTTCCTGTGCCGGTGCTGAAGATGATGGTTTTTCCTGTGGTTTTTTCTCGTTTTCAGAAAGGAGTGGACCTGTAAGAGATGCACCGCTGCTCTTTTTCTTTTTCCATGCAGCATATAAAGTTTTATCGGAAATCAAAGATATTTCTGCCACTTCCTCTGTAAGCTCTTCATCAGCATACCAGCCCATGAAAGTATAACCTGATTTTTTGGGAACATACTCCGATAAATCTACCAAAACATTACTGTCAACAACAGCAGGTGATATTTCTTCCCCTTCGTTTGTATTAAAGGTTATGGTTACCTTTGCGGGAATTATTAGATAAAGCTGTTCTTCTTCATCAAATATAGCCTTAAAATCATCAACTACATAGTCAGCAGGGTCAAAACTATATTTTCCGGATTTGATTATAAGCTCTCCTCCATTTTTAATATCTTCAACTTTTTCTGCAGCGTTTTTAATTATAACAACACTGTCACCGTCAATTGTTAAAGTTGTTTCACTGTCAAGTTTTATTCCATTTTCGCAACCATCAAATGTAAGTTTGGAATTTGCGATTGTGCCCATAGCACGTCTTATACAGTTTCCTGACATGTTATTCATTTTGATTTCGGCATCTTTTATATCATATGTACCATACTGCAAGCCTCTTGCGAAACCGCTAACATCTATCGTTCCTCCGTCAATTTCTACTTCCGAAGTGCCATTTTGAAAATAGAAAAGATTAGCACCTGCATCAGGATTAAATATATTATTTTTTAAATTGATTTTACAATTTAAAAACTTAAAATCACCGCAATCACTTACGGGAGTTACTCCCACAGAATCGGGAGCTGCAAAGAAAATGCTGCATGCATTTAAATTTTCATCAGCGTTTGCAAAGTTTACTTCTTCAAACGTTACAGTGTTACTGCTGTTCCAAAGCCAGAATACTCCTGTACCAACGTTTTCGTCAGTAATTAAAATATTACCGTTTTTAAATGTGGTATCAGTGGTTATAACATGGTCGCCACCGAGAATAAGATTTTTGCCATTAAGGTCATATACAATTCCATTTTTTGCAGGTTCAATTCCCGCCTCACGATTTGAAAGCACAACATCTCTCAACAGTGTTACAGTAACACTTTCCTCGCCATCTTCAATCAAAGCTTCGGCTGCATCAGTTGCCTGTGCGAGTGTTTTATAATATGTGTCCCCGATTTTTGCAGAAAGCAAAGTCAATATAAGTTCTCCGGTGCCGGTTGTGCTATACGCTTTTCCCACTACTCCGCCGTTTTCAAACTCACCTTCATATTTTGTGCCGTCGGCTTTTACTGCTGATATTTTTCCTTCAAACCAACAATCCTTAATTGTTACCGTGTATCCGCTCTGATTATGCCAAACACCTGCAATACCACCGCTTTCAAGCTGGTCGCCGTCATCTTGGTAGCCATCAACATAAACATCTCCTGTGCAAATACAATTTTCAAAAGTATTGCCGTAATGTGCTATACCAGTAATTCCGCCTATGTCACATGTAGAGCCGTAAACATCTATGTTTGATTTCACATTTTTAACACTGTGACCGCCTTCGCCCATAAATCCCATAACTCCGCCAACGTATGTGCGATAGTTTTCAGATTGAGCACGTACATAACTTTCGCCTTCAGCATCAATTAAAAGATTGCTTACATTCGCGTAAACATTTTTGCCAAACATGCCTCCCACATAAGCATATCCGTCAACCTCTATAAGTCCTGTTACTTTTATATTGTCATAGCTTGATGTGTATGGTGTTCCTGCTATAACACCAACATTGAGATACCCCTCTATTTTTGCGTTGCTCACACTTATGTTTTTAACCCATCCGTTTTGTGTAAAACCAAAAAGCCCCACGTTGCTTTCCCCTGATGTTACCTTAAGATTTGATATGGTTTTTCCTGTCCCATCAAACATACCATTAAAGGTATTGTCCTTTGTTCCAATGGGTGTCCACTCTTTATTTTCAAGGTCAATATCTGCTGAAAGTTTTATTGTCTTTCCACTGAAGTTGTTTCCTGCGTTTACAAGCTGAGCAAGGCCTGCCAACTCTTCTGATGTCCCAATTGTGTATTCATTTTGAACATCTTCGCTATTGTACCAGCTTACATCAGCAACTATACCACCATCTCCCTCTGCAAGTACTGATACATTTAGTAAACCTGTTAAAACAATTACAGATAAAATTACCGTTAAAATTTTGTTGAATTTCATAATAAACTCCTTTCCAATATCAAAGCTATTTACATATTACCTGCCGCTTACATTAATTGCAGCAAAAATAATTAACACAACTGTTCCTCCTACAACTCCCCCCATTAAAAACATCAGCATTATACTTTCCTCCTTAAAAATGTTGTGGAACTGTTAAAATTTAACAGTTCCACATTTATACACTCTTCGCATAGATGATTAAATTGAACTGCAAAACTATTATGCGAAGGTATGTATCTTATTATTTTTTGCGTCCAAACCTTCTCACAATTGGTATATGTTTTAAATAAAAACTAACAAGAATTTTTTTCCAGAAAATATATTCATCTTCATTAAAACTTCGTTTCATTTCCATTTTTATGTAATTCCTTTCCTCCAAAAAAGGCATTACTATTTTTAAATAAATTATTGTCAGGACTATTGCCAGTATCATAAAACAAAACATTAACCAAATATAAAGTTCCAAACTCTGATGCATATCACCGCTCATGTCATACCTCGTTAAATATTAAAAACTGCAACATAATCTAAATTATGTGGAAAAATATTAGCAGATACATAAAAATACGAGTAAATTATAGCATTGAACCAGGCTTTTGTCAATGTTTTTAGCGTCCATTTTATGAATTTAGTTAATTTGCAACAAAAAAGACACAGCCAAACAGACCAATGTTGTTATTTATTGAACCATTGGTCTGTAGTGCGTGTCTTTTTTAACAAAACTTTATAATGGTGATGTGATTATTTGAGTTAAAACTAATAGAGAATTGTAAAACTGCAACATAATTTAGATTATGTGGTTTTTTTATTCAGCAAAGAAGAATTTTTAAAGTTTCTATTTGTCTGCGGTGAACTTCTCCTGTTTCCATTGTATAAATCCTTGTAGTGTTCACGCTTGAATGACCCAATATATCTGCAAGCCTTACTATATCTTTTTCGGCAGAATAAAATGTTCGTGCAAAAAGATGTCTTAAATTATGGGGGAAAACCTTCTTTCTGTCTACACCTGCATCAATGCAAAGTGATTTCATAAGTTTCCAGATATATGTTCTGTCAACGGGTTTTCCTTTACGGGTAACAAATATGCTTCCGCTTGATATTTTTTGCTTTTTCGCATATTCAGAAAGAATTTTGCATAGCTTCGATGGTATAATTATTGTTCTTAATTTTCCCTTCAAAAGCACGGTGGCATGTTTTTCTTTTATGCTTTCTGAAGTTATAAACTTAAGCTCCGACACTCTTATTCCCGTAGCACAAATAGTTTGCAATATATAATAAAGCTGCTCATTTTTCCTTTTCTTTGCAGCCGCAAGAAGTCGTTTATACTCCTGAACACTAAGTTCTTTATCATTTGATAAAAACATCCTGCTTTGTATTTTTAACGTTTTAACTTTTAAATCGAACCATTTTTTATATTCAAAAAAATTATTAAGAGAGGATAAAAAGGAATTGACACTTGACGGAGAATAATTCTTAATCAAATACCTTTTATACTCCATAACCACTTCCTTATTTATTACGCACCCCTTTGTCCATTCCATAAAAGCAGAAACATCCCTTGCATACTTTTCTATTGTAGCTGTCGCTTTTTCCATTTCATGCAAATATGACCTGTACTCAGATATTTGTTTTACTGTTATTTTCTTCATACTAAACATCTCCCTTGTTCCATTTCTTCATTACAGTATGTCAAAAATTTTAATATATATACAAAAAATATAAAAAGCGGCAACAGCCGCTTTTTGTATTTTATTTTATCTTCTCTGCTATTTCATCATTTGTATAGTTATAAGTAATTTCTGCATCCTTCTTAAGCTCACTTACAAGTTTTGTATATTCTTCCTGATTATACTGCTGAAGCAGTGAATAAATTTCATAATCTGAAAGCTCGGGAAGAGAAATTTTCTTTATTATATGGAACCCAAATTCACTTTCAACAATTCCGCTCACTTCATTAACCTTCATGGAATACACTGCTTTTTCAAAAGGCTCTACCATTTCGCCATAGGTAAACACATATCCGTCAGGATACTGTGCCATACCGGGGTCTTCTCCATATTCCTTTATCAAATCGTCAAAGCTGTCGCCTCTGTCAAGTCTTCTGAGAATATATTCAGCCGTCTCCCTTGCGTTCTTTCTCTGTTCCTTTGAATAAGGCTGCCCGGTACTCTGGTCCTTGGTCATAATGAGAATGTGTTTTGCGTTTACATAATTTGTCTCATAGTCGGAAACTATATCTTCTTCACTTATATCAAACTCTAAAGTGCTTACATATTCTGTCGCATAAAGATAATTTGTCAAAGCCTTTATTGCATTTGCAGTAAGTGTTTCTGCATATATTGCTTCTTTGTCTGCCATTACACTTTCAACGATTGAACTGAGTGACTGGGGTGCCGCTACGATTCCGCTTTTCTTTGCCGCAGCAGCCATTATTCCCACTTCTTCCGCAAAGCTGTTAGCATATGGAACAAACTGAGGGAGTGCATTATCGGGAATTTCCTCGTTTGTTATATAAATCTTAAAGAATTTATAATCCTCTGCCATCATTTTTTCGCCGTTTATAACGCATATTGGCTTATCGTCAGTAATCAGTATCTGAGAAGAGGGGGCTATGTATTCTACTTCCTTGCCGAGTGCCTCGGATATAAAACGAAGAGGAACCATTGTTCTGCCGTTTGAAATTACTGCGGAGGAATCGAGTGTTTTCTCTTCTCCGTTTACAAATGCAGTGGCAGAATCTATTACAAGTTTAATTTCTGCAGAGCCATTTTTTATGGTTACGGATTTTTCCTCACCGTTCCACAAAACCTCTGCCCCGAAATTCTCGGAAATAACCCTTATCGGCACCATTGTTCTTCCGTTTTCAATGTAAGCCGCTGCATCAAGCTCAGCCTTGGTAATACCGTTATCGCTGACATACATATCTGCATTTCCTATTGTAAATTCAAGTGTCTTTGCTCCTGCACTTACACTCATCATCATAAAAGCCGAAAGCACCGCTGCCAAAAATCTTTTCAAGTTCATCTTTAAGACTTCCTTTCATTTATTATATTTAATATGATATCATATTTATTTTCTTTTTGCAATCTAAAATTTAAAGTCTTGACTTTAGCTCGTTAAAATTATATAATATACTTATATTTTTATTGGTTGGTGTTTAAAGTATGAAAGACGAACAAAGAACAAAGCAACTGAATACTTTATACAAGGCTTTCAGCATCCTTAAAACGGAAGGTGAGGTTGAAAGCTTTTTATTCGACCTTTGCACACCGGGCGAGCTTTCTGCAATGGCGCAGCGCCTTCGCGTTGCAAAGATGCTGACGGAGAAAGCGGCATATAATGAAATTGAGAAAGAGACATCTGCCAGCAGTGCAACAATTTCAAGGGTTTCAAATTATCTTAACAAAAAAGGCGCCAACGGATACAAAACTGTACTTGAAAGGCTTGATTCCGATGTATAACCGCTTCTCGGAGGTTTATGACGCATTAATTGACACGGACTATGAAAAGTTTTTGTCATATTATAAGGAAATTTTCAAAAAATTTAATATAACCCCAACTCTCGTTGCAGATTTAGGATGCGGAACAGGTACTTTAACCGCTTTAATGCGCGATGCGGGATATGACATGATTGGCATTGACGCATCAGCTGAAATGCTTTCTGTTGCAAAAGGGAAAAGTGACGATATCCTCTTTTTAAATCAGGAAATAACAGATTTTGAGCTTTACGGGACTGTTGATGCTGCCTATAGCTCTCTTGACATTATAAATTATCTTATAGAAGATGGCCAGCTTTTAAAATTTTTTAAACTTATCAATAACTACTTAAATCCGGGTGGAATTTACATTTTTGACATCAGCAGTTACTATAAACTTTCCGAAGTTTTGGGTAACAATACATATATATATGAAAATAATGATATATTTTACACATGGGAAAACTTTTTTGAAAACAACATTTTGGAAATGACACTTACATTTTTCAAAAAGTGCGGCAATCTTTACGAACGTTTTGAGGAAGAACAAATTCAGCGTGCATATACTGCTGAGGAAATTTCAGAAACGGCAAAAGAAGCGGGGCTTTGTGTCCTTGGTGTTTTTGGAGACCTTTTGTTTGAAAGCCCTTCTCCTGAAACTGAAAGAATTTTCTTTGTGCTGAAAAAAGGTGAGATATGAAAGTATTTGTAATAGGAGCAGGTCCTGCGGGAATGATGGCTGCAATTACTGCGGCCAAAAACGGACACAGCGTTTATCTATTCGAGAAAAACAATGACTTGGGCAAAAAAATGCGCATCACGGGAAAAGGCAGATGCAATATAACAAACGCGGGTGACGAGCTTATCCCGAATGTTATAACAAATCCTAGGTTTCTTTACGGTGCTTTTAAACGCTTTTCCAATTACGATGCAATAGATTTTTTTGAAAGCATCGGAGTTAAAACAAAGGTAGAGCGCGGTTTTCGTGTCTTTCCCGAAAATGACAGTGCCCCTTCTGTTGTAAATGCACTAAAAAAACACCTTACATCTTTGGGAGTTACGGTTATAAAAGCAAGGATTGTAAGAATATATGAGAAAGACGGCATAATTTCAGGCGCTTTAACCGAAGGCGGGAAAAAGATTTCCTGCGATGCCTTGGTGCTTGCAACTGGCGGAGTTTCTTATCCGCAGACAGGTTCAACGGGTGACGGACATCGCATGGCAAAACTTCTCGGTCACACCATAACACCACTTAAGCCATCTTTGGTGCCTCTCTCATCTGATGATGAATTTTGCCGTGAGCTTTCAGGCTTAAGCCTTAAAAACATAGGCTTTAAACTTTCTGATGGCGAAAATATTTTATATGAGGATTTCGGCGAAATGCTTTTTACTCATTTTGGCATAAGCGGTCCTGTGGTTTTAAGCGGAAGCAGTCACCTTAAAAAGGCAAAAGGGATAAAGGCAATTATAGATTTAAAGCCTGCGCTTGACTACGATACCCTTGACAAAAGGCTTATCCGTGACCTTACAGAGTTTTCAAACCGTGATTTTATAAATTCGCTTTCCTCTCTCCTTCCCAAAAAGCTGATTGCGACCATTATAAAACTTTCGGGGATTGACGAGAGAAAAAAATGCAATGAAATAACCAAAAAGGAACGAGCAGTTTTTCTTGATTTACTGAAAAACTTTACTGTAAACATTTCGGGATTTCGACCTATTGCAGAGGCAATCGTCACATCAGGCGGTATCAAAACCGATGAGATTAATCCAAAAACCATGGAAAGCAAACTTATAAAAAATTTATATTTCGCAGGAGAAGTAATTGACGTTGATGCATACACCGGAGGATATAATTTACAGATTGCATATTCTACGGGGTTTGTTGCAGGCGGCAGTATATAAGGAGATTAAAATGAACGAGAAGTACGGAAGCAGGGAAGTTTCAAAAAGTGCAATAAAAATTGCACTTACAGAGGACAGAGAGTCGGAAAACAAATTAAAGGCATCATTTGCCGATATAGGCATATCTGTTGCCGCAGTAGATTTTGGCGGCGAATTTATCACATCTGTCAATAAAATAATTGAAAGAACTGTGGTTGCAGCCAAAAGAGAAGGAATAATCGGTAATACCCATGCAGAAGAAGGTGCAGTTGCAGGCGCCGCAAAAGAGGCTGTTTCACAGATAGTAAACAAGGCTTTGGGTCTTAATGTCGGCGGGAAAATAGGCGTTGCAAGATATGGAGAGCACATAAGTGTTTGCGTATTTTTCGGCATAGGACTTTTGCATCTTAACGAAATGGCTATAGCCATCGGACACAGAGCCGTTTAAGGAGGATTTATGAACTATATTAATATTGCAATTGACGGACCTGCGGGTGCAGGCAAAAGCACAATTTCAAAAGCAGTTTCTTCGAAGCTCGGATATGCTTATATTGACACGGGAGCGATGTTTCGTGCAGTTGCACTTTATGTTTTGGAGCATGGCGGGGATACAAAAAGCGAAGAAAGTGTCAGCGCTTTTCTTCCCGATATTGACATTGATATAAAGGTGAAAGACGGAGAAAACCTGATTTTCTTAAACGGAGAAGATGTTTCGGGAAAAATAAGAACACCCGAGGTTTCAATGGGTGCATCAAATGTAGGCACAATTTTGCCCGTTCGCCAGAAACTTCTGGAGCTTCAGAGAAAAATCGCCATGGGTGCAAATGTACTTATGGACGGCAGAGATATAGGCACTCATGTTCTCCCTGACGCACAGGTTAAAATATTTTTGACAGCGGGAGTCGAGATAAGAGCACGCCGAAGGCTTCAGGAGCTTATGGAAAAAGGTAAAAATGTAACCTTTGACGAGGTTTTAAAGGACATGATAAAGCGCGATGAAAACGATTCAAAACGTGCCATAGCTCCACTTATGCAGGCCTCCGATGCGATTTTGATTGATACCACGCACCTTACCTTAGAGCAGTCTATTTTAAAAGTTTATAACACAGTAATCGAAAAAATAAATTAGGAGTACACCATGATAAGAAAAATTATAATTCCCATTGCCCGCGCTGTTATGACAATTCTTTTCCGCCCTTCGGTTGAAGGAAAAGAAAATATTCCAAAGGAAGGCGGCTACATTCTCGCCGCAAATCATCTTTCCTTCTGGGACCCTATATTTGTCGGTGCATTTTTAACAGAGAGAAAAATTTATTTTATGGCAAAAGCAGAGCTTTTTCGCTTTAAACCCTTTGGCGCACTTATAAAAGCATGCGGCGCAATGCCCGTAAACCGAGGCTCCAAAGATGCTTCGGCAGTACTTGGAACTGTTGACCTTTTAAAAGAGGGAAATGTTTTAGGCATTTTCCCCGAAGGCACAAGAATCCGAAAAGGCAAGAAATCAAACCCAAAAAAGGGAACAGTAAGAATGGCGCAGATGGCAGGCGTTCCCATAGTTCCCATTCACCTTGACACAAAGTACATATTATTTAAAAAAGCAAAAATGGTAATAGGCGAGCCGATTTATGTCGGCAGCAGCGAAAAGCTCTCAGAAGCGGAGCTTTTGAGCGAAACCAGAAATCTTATGGACACTATTTATTCTTTATAAAGCGAAGTGAACAGTATGAAAATAACAGTTGCAGAAAGTGCAGGCTTTTGCTTTGGCGTTTCCCGTGCAGTTTCAATGGTTGAGGAAAAGTGTGCCGAGTCAAAGGTTTATACATACGGTCCCGTAATTCATAACGCACTTGAAACAGAAAGACTTCGGAAAATGGGAGCTACCATACTCGAAGACCTTTCTCTCCTTACAAAAGATGACACAATTATAATAAGAAGCCACGGCACTTCGGCTGCCGAAGAAGAAGAAATGATAAAAAGCGGTGCCACGGTTTTTGATGCCACATGCCCCTTTGTTAAAAGAATTCACGATATTGTGCATGAGCACAGTTTAAAGGGTTACGAAATAGTAATTATCGGTGACGAAAATCATCCCGAGGTTCGTGGAATATCAGGAAGATGCCGGAGGGAGGCAATAGTTATAAGCCACGAAGAGGAAATAATTCCCAAATTAAGCGGCAAATCACCCCTCTGTGTAGTGGCTCAAACTACCGCAAATAAAAAAAATTACAAAAATTTAATAAAAATTATCAAAAACACTTGCCAAGACGTGGTGTTTTTTGATACAATATGTAATGCTACACGGCGAAGACAATCTGAAGCCGAATCTCTTTCAAAGGAAAGTGATATAATGATTGTCATCGGCGATAAGCAAAGTCGCAATACATTAAAGCTTGCAGAGGTATCGGAGAAGCATTGTAAAAATGTTTACCATATTGAAAATTCTGCCTCGCTTACGGGACTTGATTTTTCCGGCCGTATTGGGATTACAGCCGGCGCCAGCGCACCGGACTGGATAATTAAGGAGGTTTTAAAAACAATGGAAGAGAACATGGCAAAAACAGAGCTCAGCTTCGCTGAGGAATTAGAGAAATCGCTACTTACTTTAAATACAGGAGATGTGGTTACGGGCACAGTAATCGGTATTACACCTACAGAAGTGTATGTTGACCTTGGTTACAAAGCAGACGGCGTTATAAGTGCGTCCGAGCTTTCAGAAGACCCCGCGCTTAAACCGGAAGATATTGTGAAAATCGGCGACACAATTGAAGCTTTTGTTTATCGTGTAAGCGATGTTGAAGGTACAGTTGGCCTTTCAATGAAAAAACTTAAATCAATAAAAGGCTGGGAAGAAATTCAGAAGGCTTTTGATGAAAAGCAGGATTTAGTAGGTAAAGTTATTGAAGCTGTTTCAGGCGGTGTTATCGCAACAGCACTCGGCAGCAGAATTTTTATTCCTGCAACACTTGCAAGTGACAGATATGTATCTGATTTAAGCACTCTCGTAGGTAAGGAATATAAAATAAGACTTCGTGACATTAACCGTGCAAGAAGAAAAATTGTAGGTTCAATTAAAGATATATTGCTCGAAGAAAAAGAAAAACTTACAAAGGCTTTTTGGGAAAAAATTGATGCAGGTCAAGTGGAATTTGACGGCACAGTTAAAACTATTACAAACTTTGGTGCTTTCGTTGACCTTGATGGAGTAGACGGTCTTATCCATATTTCACAGCTTTCATGGAATCACATTAAGCACCCATCTGAAGTTTTGTCAGTAGGTGACAAAGTAAAGGTTACAATCCTTGACGCAAACCGCGAAACAGGCAAAATTTCACTCGGCTACAGACGTGACGAAGACAACCCATGGACAATTGCAAAGAGCAAATTTGGTGTAAATGATGTTGTTTCCGTTAAAGTTGTAAGACTTACAAACTTTGGTGCATTTGTTGAACTTATCCCCGGTATTGATGGACTTGTTCACATTTCACAGATTGCAAACAAGAGAATCGAACATCCTTCCTCTGAGCTTTCAGTAGGACAAGAGGTTGAAGCTCTCATCACAGATATTGACTGGGAAGCTAAGAAAGTAGCTCTCAGCATCAGAGCACTTCTTCCAGAAGAAGCACCTGCTCCTGCAGTAGAAGAAGCAAAGGAAGAAGAAATTCCTGAAGGTACTCCTGCATACTCAACAGAAGAGGCAGAAGTTCCCGCAGCAGAGGAAGAATAATTTTTTAAAAGTTAAACTTTGAGGGACAGCGGCATCGTTTTGCCTCTGTCCCCTATTTTTTAAGCAGTGACGAAAAAATCCGCCAAAAAACGGGTTCGGATATTAAGGAGGTGTTTTCTTGACTTTAAAATTAATATGCTCCACCCTTTGTGCCTCACTTTTATTTTTAAACACCCTATCCTTTGCGGACAAAGTGGGACACATTTATAAAACCGATATTAAGGCATATGAAAACTATATTCAGATTCCCTCGTATAACTGTGGAGGAACAACCGTTATCTTTGCAAGGGATTTGGAAAATTACGGATATGATGTTTTGTGGAATGCCGAAAAAGAAAGAGTTGACATCACAAAAAACCCTGACAAAAAATGGACTCCTATGCCACCTCTTCCTGAAGATGGTGAGCCCATTGGTAAAATTTTATTTGATATTTATGACACGAACATCAAAACATATTTTGAAGGAAAACTTGTAACTTCATATAACATTGGCGGAAAAACTGCCATAACATTTCGCAGTATAGATGCGAAAAACACTATTAAATTTGACAACAAGAAGAAAACTGCCATGCTCTTTACAAAAGATATAAAGCTCTCTGACAAAGAAAAAGAGCATATAAGCTACTTTTATGATATACTTGATATAATTTCCACTCTCGAACGTGATATCGAGGCAGGATACGAAATGGCGAAGAATAAAAGCTTTAATAAAACACTAATGGAAAAACTAAATCTTTCCCATCTCACTCTCACCGAGAAAATGGAAAAATTTAAAGATTACACCGAGCCTTCCGCTTTCAGAGAAAGTTCAATGGAAATATGGTGGGCAATGGTAAACCTCGATATGGCGGCAAATATGATAAAATCATCATGGAACATTTTTACCGACGAGGATATGATGGTTTTCAGGCGATATATGACAGATTTTAGTGAGCAAAGGCAAAAATCGCTCACACTTCTCTCAAGTGAATTTTAAAGGAGATTATCATGACAAAGTATTATGAAAAAATAAGTAATGTGGTTTCCCATATCAGAACACTTACTGATTTTACTCCCGAAATTGCAATTATTTTAGGCTCAGGTCTAGGTGGCTTTGCTGAAAAAATAGATGCAGAAAAAATAATAAACTATGGAGATATCCCATCTTTTCCCACTTCAACAGTCCCGGGGCATGAAGGAAGATTTATAATGGGAACACTGGGCAAAGTAAAAGTAATTGCTATGCAGGGCAGAGTGCACTATTATGAAGGCTATGATATGCGAAACGTAGTTCTTCCCATAAGAGTCATGAAAATGCTCGGTGCAAAAAAACTTATTTTAACAAATGCGGCAGGCGGCATAAACCCTTCGTTTTCAGCAGGCGAGCTTATGCTTATATCAGACCATATTTCTTCATTTGTACCTTCACCCCTTATCGGTGAGAATATAGAAGAATTAGGAACTCGTTTTCCTGATATGAGCCATGTATATAGTCCACGCCTTTTGGAAATTGCCAGAGAAAGTGCAAAAGAGCTTGGCGTTCTTTTACATGAAGGTGTATATGTTCAGACATCGGGACCAAATTACGAAACTCCTGCAGAGATTAAAATGTATAAAACCCTCGGTGCAGACGCAGTTGGAATGAGCACCGCATGTGAAGCTATGGCGGCAAATCATGCAGGAATGGAGATTTGTGCCATATCATGCATTTCAAACCTTGCCGCAGGAATAAGCAAAACTCCCCTCACCCATGCCGAAATTAAAGTTGCGGCAGAAAAAGCAGGGGCAGACTTTGAAAAACTTATAACCGATTTAATTATAAAATTTTCTGAAATTTAGGAGAAGTACTATGCAGGAACTTGTTAAAAAAATAAACTATCTTGCCAATAAGGCAAAAAACGGCGAGCTTTCGGAAGAAGAAAAAAAGGAACAAGCCGCTTTGAGAAGAGAATATATCGAAAGATTTAAGTCAGGCCTCAGGCAGACACTTGATAATACTTATATAGTTGATGAAGAGGGAAATAAAACGAAGGTAACATCTAAAAATAGGGAATGTTAAAAATGTCCAGACTGCAAAAAGGCAAGAATATTTAGTAATATAGTATTTTTAAAAATTTTATATTAACTACATTTAGTAGGGAAATCTCACGCAGTGAGATTTCCCTATATTTTTTATGCCTTTTTGCTACGAACAAACTTCACCTCTCGGCGTATCTATATACGCCTTCGGGTAACCCAAAGCCTACGCTTTGGTTCAGTTTGTCCGTTCTGAAACATTTTTTCCAATTCCCTCGAAAAAATGGACTGTAAAAAACGAGTTTTTACAGTCCATTTAAAATTCTATTAATATTTAGGTCTTTCTACATAATGCGTGTGCAGAAGTTCATGTGCTTTATGTGAACCAGGCTCACCAAAGAACTCTTTATAAAGCATATCAACATCAGGGTTTTTATGACTCTGGCGAACTGTTGCCGCTTTATCTTCCTGATAAAGTGCTTTTGCTCTTTCAGCCTTAAGGTCAATGCCCATTCTTACCTTAGCAGGAACAATCGGCTGACCGCCACCTGTTACGCAACCGCCCGGACATGCCATAATCTCAATGAAGTGGTAGGAAGCTTTTCCTGCTTTAATATCATCAAGTAATTTTCTTGCATTGCCAAGACCATGTGCAATCGCAACCTTTACTTCCTGACCGCCGAGTGTAAGTGCAGCTTCTTTAATTCCTTCTGTTCCTCTTACAGCCTCAAAGTCAAGGCTTGCAGGTTCTTTTCCGTCAAGAATTTCAGCAACTGTACGAAGAGCCGCTTCCATAACACCGCCGGTAGCACCGAAGATAACACCTGCACCTGTATCCATACCGAATGGGTCGTCAAACTTCTCGTCATTAAGACCTGCAAAGTTTATACCCTGCTCTTTAATCATTCTTGCAAGTTCGCGTGTTGTCAAAACAAAATCAACATCCTGATATTTGTCTGCAAGTTCTTCTCTTCCTGCCTCAAACTTTTTAGCAGTACATGGCATTACGGAAACTACTACGATGCTTTCAGGGTCAATGCCATTTTTTTCTGCGTAGTATGATTTTAAAACTGCACCAAACATTTCGTGAGGTGATTTACAGCTTGAAAGATTTGGAATAAATTCAGGGAAGTTGTGTTCACAGAATTTTACCCAACCGGGTGAGCATGATGTGATAAGCGGAAGTGCTCCACCTTCTTTAATTCTGTGAAGAAGCTCTGTTCCCTCTTCCATAATTGTAAGGTCAGCGGCAGTATTTGTATCAAACACTTTGTTAAATCCAAGCATTTTTAAGGCTGCTGCCATTTTGCCTGTTACGGGTGTGCCGATAGGCATTCCGAATTCTTCGCCGAGTGCCGCTCTTACAGCAGGAGCTGTCTGAACGATAACATATTTATCAGGGTCTGCCAAAGCTGCCCAAACGTCTTTGATACTGTCTTTTTCATAAAGAGCACCAACAGGACATGCTGCGATACACTGACCGCAGTTTACACATGCAACTTCGCCAAGAGATTTCTCAAACGCACAGGAAATCGAAGTGTTAAAGCCACGGTTTACTGCATCAATAACAGATACTGTCTGAATATTTTTACAAACGTTTACACATCTGCGGCAAAGAATACATTTGTTGTTGTCACGAACGATAGAAGGTGACAAATCGTCAATCGCACTTTCTTTTCTTTCGCCTTCAAATGCTATGTCACGAACACCAAGCTCTTCTGCGAGTGTCTGGAGTTCACAGTTTCTGTTTCTTTCACATGTAAGACATTTTTTCTCATGCGCAGAAAGTAAAAGCTCTAAAGTAATTTTTCTTGCTTTTCTTACTTTTTCACTGTTTGTTACAACCTCAAGTCCTTCGGACACAGGGTAAACACAAGCCGCCTGCAGAGTTCTTGCGGTCGAAACCTCAACCACACACATACGGCATGAACCTGTTTTGCTGACATCCTTCAAATAGCAAAGAGTAGGGATGTCGATATTTGCCGAGCGAGCTGCTTCCAAAACTGTGTAGTTTGCAGGAACGCTGAGGCTTTTTCCATTAATTTTAATATTTACGTTTTCCATTTTATTCTACTCCCCTCTCTTACTTCTTCTCTATTGCACCGAATTTACAGCTTTCAATACATACGCCACACTTAATACATTTATTTGTATCAATTGTGAATGGTGATTTGATTTCACCTGTGATTGCACCAACAGGACATTTACGGGCACAAAGTGAGCAGCCCTTACATTTATCAGGGTCAATCTCAAACTTAAGAAGCTTTTTACATACGCCTGCAGGACATTTCTTGTCACGAACGTGTGCAATATATTCATCTCTGAAATAACGGAGAGTACTGAGTACCGGGTTTGGAGCCGTCTGACCGAGACCGCAAAGTGAAGATGTTTTAATAGCTTCACAAAGTTCTTCGAGACGGTCGAGGTCTTCCATTGTACCCTTACCCTCTGTGATTTTTGTAAGAATTTCGAGAAGTCTCTTTGTACCTATGCGGCAGGGAGCACATTTACCACAGCTCTCGTCAACTGTAAATTCAAGGAAGAATTTCGCAATATCAACCATACAGTTGTCTTCGTCCATTACGATAAGACCACCGCTACCCATCATTGAGCCGATAGCCATGAGTGAATCGTAGTCAATTGGAGTATCAATAAGAGATGCAGGAATACATCCGCCTGAAGGTCCGCCTGTCTGTGCAGCTTTGAATTTCTTTCCGTTTGGAATACCGCCGCCGATTTCTTCGATAATTTCACGAAGAGTTGTTCCCATAGGAACTTCAACAAGACCTGTGTTGTTAATTTTTCCGCCAAGAGCAAATACCTTTGTTCCCGCACTCTTTTCAGTACCGATTCCTTTAAACCACTCGGCACCTTTTAAAATGATGTGAGGAATATTAGCATAAGTTTCAACGTTATTAAGAAGTGTAGGTTTCTGCCAGAGACCTTTAATTGCAGGGAACGGCGGACGTGGTCTTGGCTCACCGCGGTGACCTTCTATAGAAGTCATAAGCGCTGTTTCCTCACCGCAAACAAACGCACCTGCACCAAGACGAAGTTCGAGGTTAAACTCGAAGTCTGTACCAAAAATGTTTTTGCCCAAAATGCCATACTCGTTAGCCTGGTCAATAGCTTTCTGCAAACGTTTAACCGCAATCGGATATTCCGCACGGATATATACAAAACCTTGTTTTGCGCCAACTGCATAAGCCGCAATAGACATAGCTTCGATTAAGCAGTGCGGGTCACCTTCAAGTACGCTTCTGTCCATAAATGCACCCGGGTCACCCTCATCGGCATTACATGCAACATACTTTTCTTCGCCCGGAGCATTTGCCGTAAAGAGCCATTTCATACCTGTTGAGAAGCCTGCACCGCCTCTTCCGCGAAGACCGGAATCTTTAACGCATGCGATAACTTCCTCAGGTTTCATTTCCTTCAAAGCTTTTTCGAGTGCTTTGTAACCATCAAGTGCTATGTATTCATCAATATTTTCAGGGTCTATAACACCACAGTTGCGAAGCGCAATACGCATCTGTTTTTTGTAAAACTGTACTTCGTTAAGACTTTTAATTTCGTCACCGTCTACTGTTTCATCATAAAGAAGTCTTTTAACAACATTACCGCCTTTAAGGTGCTCCTCTACAATTTCTTTAATATCTTCTACTTTTACGCAACTATAAAAACAACCTTCAGGATATACAATCATAATCGGTCCAAGTGCACAAAGTCCAAAACAACCTGTCTGCACAACCTGGATTTCATCCGCAATACCTGCTTTTTCAAGCTGCTCATTTAATTCGTTTATAATATTTTTCGAACCCGATGATGTACAGCCTGTACCTCCGCAAACAAGAACGTGAGCACGTACCTTGTCAACAATTTTATTTTCAAGATCATCTTTACGGAGAGAAACTTTCGCCAAACCATCTTCGCGTATAGATTTAATTTCATTCAGGTCTTTCATAACTATTCCTCCAATTCTTTTTTACTGCATGTATTTTTTCAAAATACCTTCAACCTCTTCAGGTGTGAGTTTTCCGTAAACATCATCACCAACAGTCATAACAGGTGCGAGACCGCATGCACCTATGCAACGGGTTGCTGTAATAGAGAACAAACCGTCAGGTGTGCATTCTCCAACCTTGATGCCCAAAACTTTCTCAACTTTTTC
>JAZOQG010000032.1:0-85481 GCA_045656005.1 Clostridia bacterium | reverse complement strand
CTCACACCTCACATTCCCATCATGAAATCGATGTATTCTTCATCTTCAATTTCGTCTTCTAACATTTCATCGATTTCTTCTTGCTCACGGATCAGCTCTTCATCAGGCTCATCCTTACTTACGAGGGCAGATACAATTCCGGCAGCTATTCCAATGGCTGTGCCAAGATTTCCGAATGCCATTTTTGCTTCTTGTTCCTTTTTTCGTTCTTCCTCATCATCACTGCCTGAGTCTATCATGTCAGCAAGCGCTGCAGCACCATGAAGAGCAGTGTCGACAATCCCACCGAAGTCAGTCCCACCGTAATGATAATTTTCATCATGCGGTTCTCCAGCTCGTCTCTCAAATCCTCCAAATCCGATATCTTCTCGTGCATCGTTTTCGAGTAGTCCAGAATCTCCGTAGTCATCGTCCGGGATATCTCCGAAATAAATTCCTCTCTCTTTTTCCCATCCTGTTGCATTATCTCCGATAGATTCTCTATCTGTTGTTGATTCAGTTGCAATGCCCGAGTTAGCATATCTGCCATTCCTTTCTTCACTATCGAGGTTTGATTCTTTACGAATCTCTCCAGGTCTTGGCTCGTAGAGAGTCCATCTATCATCTCGTACAGTGTTGGTTGAAATGTTACCGCCGCTTTCAAAAGTTTCTTCAACTCCAACATCGTCTCTTTGGGTATAGCGTACAGTATCGGTTGATATGGTGTCTCTTCTAATTTCTTCATTGCCTGACCATTCAGCCTTTTCAACTGTTCCGTTGGTGATGTGTTTTGATAATTGTTCTCGTAGTTTGAATTCATTCTCTATCATTCCTTTCAAGTATTTTTCTTCGTGTAATTTGAAGTCTCTGCACTTCATTCCGTTGGGACAAATAAATGTGATTGATTTTCTTGCATCTGTCCAAATCATATCGTATCCACGCCGTTTCATTTCCTGTAAGAAATCTTTACGGGTTCCGCTTTTCTTCATGGCTTGATCGATATTCCACATCAGTGCGAACTTCCAACTGTTACCTCGTTGTGCTGCTCTGTACTCTCCCCGAGAGATATAGCTTGTACGCTTTTGAGGGTTTTTTATAATCGAGTATCCGTGACTCATACAAATCCTGTCACTTTTCTCCCTGAGATGCTCCAGTGTATGAGTGTCTTGCCTCAGCTTATATCCGGTCTCAAAGCTTACAGAGTTTATAACGAAGTGTGAGTGAGGGTTCTTTGTATCAAGGTGTGTTGCTACTAAAATTTCATGTCCGGGCCAAGCTTCTGCTGCAAATTCTCTTGCGATTTCATGTGCCTTATCGTGTGTAATTCCTTCCTTGTAAGAGAACGATTGCACGTAGTGGTAATAATATGTACCTTCCATTTTGTCGTAAGCCGCTTTGGTAGTCATAAACTCACGGAAGGCATTCTCACCATTGCAGTTGATTCCACTAACAATTCTTCTGCCAGATTGTATATCCCGAACCTTGTCCTCTCTCTTGCAATAATTAATTACTCCGTACATCGCAGCCGGTGACTGCTTTTTCACTTTCACATAAGTTACTGTTGCCATTACTTTCGCCTCCTAATCGCATATAAATTGTCATTCATAATTTTGAGTTCGTTTCGGATACCTTCGAAATTTTCTCGCTGATAGATGTCCATATTTGCCCTTGTTGCAATTTGATTTATGTTGTTACCAATTCTTCTTAATTCTATAAGGTGTGGTTGAACATTCTCGGGAACAACTATCGGTATCAGGTGAGAAAGCTCTACTATGTAGTCGGTTAAACTTAAGTTAGCTTTCTTTGCCATATTAACTATATGGGCTTTTTCTTCTTCAGTAAGTCTTATTGTAAGAGTTACATTTCGTCTTCTGTTTACTTTCATAAATATCATCCTTCCTAATTAATTTTTAAGTGGGTCCGGGCTACCGCCCGAGTTTTCGCACGCCATCGGCGAGGCGAAACGGGCGGCAGGATAGCCGGACGCTCTGCTTGCCCCCTCTTAAAAGAGGGGATTAAAATCCTCGCTCAGTCTCGACTTCTTTGTCAGAGCCTTCGCTTACAGGGACGGTAGGGTCGGTTATTGGGATACCAAGATTTCCGTCACTATCGGCACTTCGTCGAACATCACACCGCTTAATCGTTTCGTTGCAAGCAACCAAACTCTCTTGCTCTGCGTGTTCTCCTCCTCCCACAAAATCATCTGGATTTTGTGGGAACCCTGATAGAAATATCAATCGCTTACCATTGCTCCGCTTCGACTTATATCTAATCCCGAACTCTTCGAGTTCCGGGATGTTTTGATTGAGTCTTTTTGATAGAACTATGGGTGAGATTTCCTCTGTTGTGTATGTAGATAACCTCTCCGCAAGCTCCGCAGGTGTTCCTGAAAAACATTTTTCATCCTTCATAAATTTAACCACTGTTGCAGTAATATCTTCGAGAAGTATTTCAGGAGTTTCATAGCTGTCAGCAATCACATCCCATATCTTACTCGTGCGATTGAAATTCAATTCCATGCTTCTGTCCTCAATGTCTCTTCCGGTACAGAAAAACTTTGCTCTTGTACCTTCTCTTTTTGGCTTATCGAGAACAAAGTTTGAGTCAGCACCTCCTGTAATTCCTGTAGTTCCTGACACCCTATTCATCGGGTCATCGTCTTTTTGTTTTCTTAAATGATGGATAAGCACGATGGCAATTTTCAATTTGTCAGCGATGCTTTTGAGAAAACTTATGTCACGATAATCACTTGCATATGCGTTATCATTTGATATGGTGCGTATTTTCTGGAAGGTATCTATGACAACTAATTTCGTGTTGGGATGTTCTTTACAGAAATTTTCAATCTGTTCTTCAATTCCGTAACCAATACTCTCTGCCATAGTAGCGAAGTGAATGTCGGGCGGAGCATCATCTGTAAGGACAAACAGTCTGCTTTGTATTCTTGCAAAACTGTCTTCCAAACAGAGATACAATGTTGTTCCTTGTTTGGTTTCAAAATCCCAAAACTTTTCTCCTGTTGCTACCTTTAAGCAGAGCAGAAGTGCCAACCAAGATTTACCTATCTTTGGTTTTCCTGATAAAATATGTAATCCTTGTGAGATTAACCCATCTACCACAAATTCTACCGGAGGTATGTATGTGTTCATTAAAGTTTCGCCGTTTACTGTTTTTAGGGTCTTCATAAAGTTCATTCCTCCTATATATTATTTTTTAGAAATCGGCTTTTGAAATTTGTATGATTTTTTGTAACCACCACCTTTCGCTTTTTCATTGCCGGCAAATTCATTATAGACTTTTTGCGAAAAGTATGGTATCATTATTGTAATAAATAAAAGTATTAAAAGTTTTATTTATTATATTTACTTTGAAAGTCAGGTGTTATAATGTCTGTTTCAAATTTTAGTAATGTAAAAATAAATTATATTTATATGGAATGTCCGAAAAGAGAGTATTATTTCGTATCAAATTTAACCGATTCTCATGAGTATGAGTACATAAAACCTATAGGAGAATTCCTTGTTGAGTTTCTGAATGCAGATTTAGAAGGCTACGATGAATTATTAAAACGTTTATATGATGTGGTTTTTGAAACGGAAATAGCCGACCCCATGTATCCAGCAATTCCGTTTATGGAATTTATGATGTTTTATGAAAAAAAGCTTGGTTTTATATTTACGAATTATGTTGTTAGACCCGTTTTTACATCCATTGAAAATCTAGGATATGAATATGAAATAAATCCCCATATACATGTTCCTAAGACAGTATATAGGGAGTGGTATAATTGGCTCAAAGAATATCTCAGGCTTTATAAGCGATACAGAAAATTCATTGACTATATATTCAATTTAAAGCGAAACCGTTTTGAAGATTTAAACAAAGCAATTTTGAAATCATATAACGAGTTTCCTGACATAAGCAGAACGAATCTTTCTCGTACTTTGACATCGGCACCCATCACGGATGGCAAGTTCGATTTGGATTATATAATGGGAATAAATGATTTAGACATAGATGTTATGGAGAAATCTGACGTGGTTTATGAGGATTCTGCGGATTTTAAGCCCGTGTATGCAATTCAAATTCACTCTCTTAATGAAGCATTGTTTTATGAATTTTCAGAACTTGTGAAAAACGGGTACCGAATCAAAAAATGCGGTATGTGTAATAAGTATTTCCTTGTAATCACGGCTCGTGATGTCCAGTACTGTAAAAACATAAATGAAAGCGGATATTCCTGTGCAAAACTTGCATCCATTGAAAAATACAAGGAGTCGCTTAATGACCCATTTTTGAAGGAATATAATAAAATCAGTGAGAAAATGTATCAGCGATATTATCGTGTAAAAGATTCTTGGCATGAAAAAGAACTAAGCGGAAAAGATATGACATTTAGCCAATATGATGAGTGGAGTGAAGAAGCACAGGATTTGCGTAGAGAATATGTTGATGCCCGTGATACTATCAGTAAAAATCCCAATCTGACCTCAAAGCAAAAATATAGCAGAAAGCAAAAGCTTGGCGAAAAATTCATAGCTGATATAAAGGCGATTCCGTATCCCGATAAACCGGGCAAACGCAAATCCAAGGGCATTATTATGGAGTAAATTTTCTGCTATAAAATATGCTCTAAAAATCTTCGTCAAAAACAACAGAAAAAGATGGGTTATTGGAAGAAAAAGACCTCGAAAAGTGGGTTTAGACTCTTAAAATCCCCAGGATATTTGTGCATATTACACCCATAGTCCGTACAATCTAACAGAAATCTTACAAACGATGTACGGGTCGATTGGAACTAAACAAACGGCTACAAAGCGAAATCCCCGCCAAATTAATGTTGGCTGGGATTTTTCTGTTCCAATATCCTATTCCATCGTTCCGACTATTTTATTTATGTCTCCATCCGAGTCTACTATTATAGTTTTTGTTTTGCTTGGTACTACATAGCCGAAGCCTTCTACATAGGCCTTATTTTTTTCTTCTATGATTTCATTTCGTATTTTTGTTTCCTCGTCTGTGAGGTAGCAGGTATCCTTGCTCATAATTTCGTCATTCGGATTTACGGGTTCTTCCAGATTCTTTTCCCATTTCGCATATAGGACATCAGGCTTTGTGAATTTGAATGTTGTCACCTGATTCTGCTTTGTTCGAGGATCAGTAAACCATCCTTTGAATGTGTAACCGAATTTTGTCGGGGCATAGTTTCCAAGGCTTATGCTCTCGCCATATCTTTTGGTTATTGGTCTGATAAAGCTACCGCCGTCCGATGCGAAGGTTAAGGTTACATTTCCTAAGATTCCAAGTTCGTTATCAAAGGTCACTCGGTATTTACTGAGCCACCAAGGTGCTGCCGATGCCGTTTGTGATAGCAACATCGTTGTAGCAAGTACTGTACATATTATTCTCTTTTTCATAAGTTACGCTCCTTTCATTTTAGGCATAAAAATACCGACATACTCGAATTTCATTCATCGAATATGTCGGTATCATTTTCAAAGCATTCTATAAAGAATCTTGCTCCTAATTTGAATCCTTTTATAAAAGTTTGACATTCTGTTATTTGTATCATTTCGTCATAACAGGCTTTGGTTTTGTCAAACAATTCTTTTTCCTGCTCATTTAAGTTTTTGAGCAATTCTTCTTCGTTTTTGGTTAATAGCCTGAACACCTTGTCAAACTTTCTTTGTCTTTGGAATGGTCTCTCCATTGGATTTATATTTCCATACCAGAATTCTTCAAGCACTTTCATTTGATTTCACCTCCCTGTGACACAAACAGTACCACAAGAAGAGACGGAAGTCAACGAAGGAATTATTTACCTCGAAACAATTTTTTATAATTACACATACTACTGTCGTAATGGAATGGCTATTCTAATAAAACAAGGAGGAAAATCAATGAGAAGACCTACTATAGATCAATATTTGGTCTCGACATGTCTGTTAATTATTGACGAATTAAATATATCCTACAAGGGATATACAAAAGAAGAATTAAAAAAAGAAGCTGATGAAAAATTCAATGAAATGGATATTACCGTTAGAATGGGGTACCCATTTAAACAGTTAGTCCACTACACTGTTGGTGAAAGTTCTAAAACAAAAAAGGAGAAGAAAATTAACCATGATTTGTATATTGAGCAAAAGGATTTTAAAATCGAAATAAAATATTTAAAAAATTGGAAAACTCCATCAAACACATGGACCGCTACAAAAACTTGGAGTGTTTTTCAACAGGACTTTGATTGGTTTATGGATGAAATCGATGAGGGAAACAAAGGAAAAGTAGCATTTGTTATTGGATGGTTTAATTGTGTAAAATCATTCTCACAACTAATTCAATTAGGAAAAGGAAGTGGGGCATATCCTTTGGTTGATGAAAGAAAGTTGCTATATTTCCCATTTTTAAAAAGAACTAAAGAGCCTACAAGAACAATAGATTTGGAATATAATTACGAAGTATACGCTTATAGAGAACGTACTCTTAATTTAATAAATAATAGATCTCAAAACTATAACTTTATATTTTTAGGAAATGATAATGACAAATTTCATTTCGTTATTTATTATTAAATACACACAAAAATACTAGTAAGCCAATAAGGGATTCATTATTGGCTTACACTTTTAAAATTTGTAGAAATTTTCTTGCTAAAATACGGTTTTGATGCTGTCATATCCGCATTGACTTTAAATTTATTCTACGAACTATTTTGTGCATCTTTTGGTGATTGAAAATTCCTTTAATATTTCTTTTTTAGTGCCATCATAACTGATTTTAAAGTTCTCAACATCAGAACCTTCCCAGGTTCTTTTTATATAAATCCAATCCTCATCTAATTTGATCACACTTCCTTCGTATGTGGGACTACGACCATAGATAAAATCATTTTTAGACATTCTAGCCTTAACACTCCATTCATCGAGTTTTTTTGTTATGCCAGCAGCCAATTCTGTCACCATTAAATAATCATCTGCATACGACGAAGCAACTATTAGGGAAAAATTTGTTCTTAATATCCATACCAAATATTTCTCGTTGAATTCAAAATTCCACACTCGATCAAAGCAACATTTTAAAATGCTACTAAGTAAGCGATCTTTCTCAGTATTTTTATATTCTTCACCATTTCTCTGTTCTTTAGTATTACATACAAACTCTTTTTTTAGGTCCGGTAGTGAAATCTTGAGAAATATAGCTCTTGTTTCTGTTAAGCCTTCCTGATGTTCATATTTAATGACAATGGCTGTATCTTTGAAAATTCTAAAAGCACATATGTTTTCATCAATAAATTCAACAGCCAATGTTTTCATATGTATTCTAAAAAAATAGTTATCTTTTATATAATATAGATAGTCCCCATCCACAGAAAGCTGACTTGCTCGGCGCCCTTCTTTTAATTCTCTTTTGGTGTTCTCGTCCGCATATTTCACCCAAATAAAATTTGTTTGGAAACTATCTTTTTCTACCCAAACTTCTTTTTCGACATCAGTTGCAACATATGATTTCTTTTCAGTTATATTATTAATCATAAAACATCAGCCCCGTTATTAATTTTATTATAAAATGACTCTTCTGCGATAAGCTCTTCTTCTGTTCCTTCATAATTTATTTTATATACAGATTTGGTATATGGATGTACCGTCTCGGATTTTAAAACATATATCCACTTGTCATCCGATTTCACGCTGATTTCCTCGATAATCCATGCGTCAATACAATCTTTTTCTTTTTCATTTTTAGGTATGAAATCTTTATTTCTCATTAATGACCAACCGCCAATTTTCTTGACCGTATCTGACTTCATATCATATACAAGCAAAGCGTATGTATGTTTTTTTTCAACAACCCAAACTAATTTGTCATTATGATAGTTAAAGTCTATTAAAAACCCTGCAAAATCTTCTGTTTTACCACTTTGTGACTCTTGAATTGCGTGGACTAGAAATTCTTTTTCAAACGAAAAAGGGGAAACCTTAAAAAACACAGGTGTTGATTCATAAGAGTTTTCTGTTGTTGGTACTTTTTTAACCCCAATTATAATATTTTCAAAATATTTTATACTTATATCATCCTTATCAATTATGCTTGTCTGTATTTCTTCATCAATAAAATCAATTTTTAACGTTTTCATATTGATTCTGAAAAAGTATTTATTTCTTACGTAAAAAAGAAAATCTCCATAAACATGTATGTTGTTGATAGAAGAATTACGACATTCCACCAGTTCTCGTTCCTTGCTTTCGTCATCATATTTCACATAAAAGAAAGTAGTATATTCATCCGGACATATATACCATATTATTTTTTCAGCATCTTTGTAAATTGTTTTTTGTGCATTAATTTCCATGGCTGTGTCTCCTGTAATTTGATTATATTTGGACTTTGTTTTCTATATAGCGTTGTTTTTCAAAACGCGCATCGTAAAAGCCTATTTCGGGGTAATCCCGTTCTTTATCATAAAAAAAGGTATAGTCAAACGAATCTCCTTTTTTGAAATTATCCTCTAACGGCAAATCCAGCATTTCTTTTAAGGATATAAATAAATCCATAAAAGAAAAGTGACCTCCGACAAAAAAGTAGGTTTGAAATCTTTTGTATGTACAAAAGACGTCTTTTGATTGATAATAAATTGTTGTCTTTTTATACTTTTCAAATTCTTTGGTGTAGATATCATATTCTGTACTAATATTTACTTTAAATACACCTTTATCGGCTTTTGCATATTTCAAACCTTTTCTTATTTCTTTCCAACTTGATATTGACATTTGTACAGAGTGAGACACAAATACAACATCGTAAATTATTTTTTCACCAACAGTATAACCACCCCGATTAGGATAACAGAACTTCGGTAGCTTGTTCTTTTGCACCGGAAAGTAAAGGATAATATTTTTATCCTTGATCATCATTAGCGTGGATAACATAATTGTAGTAAGCCCTTCACGGTCAGCATCAAACATATATTGATTGTTAATGAATCCATCTATATTGTCCGGTATTATAATCGTATAAGTCATGCCCTTTACTTTAACTGCCTTTTTTACATATGTAAGTTTCATACTGCCCCCTTGAATAAAGAATTCCCATTATATGCTCTTGGGGTGATATTATAACACACGAAGATGGACATATAATGGGGTTGAAAAATTCTTCTGTTTTAATAAACTCTTTTGAATTTCTCGCCTTCAAATTTAGCAACATCATTGCCTCGTTCAAGGTTCACATTAGATATTCGCATATCATTAGCACCTTTTATCTGATCTTCAATATTTCTATTTTCCATAAGAATTTCAAGTCTGATAAGTGCTTTTTTCTTGTTTGCGTGTTGGCTTCTCTCATCGGTACATACAGTAATATCTCCTGTCGGCGGATAGATTGCTCTGACTCCTGTTTCCGCCTTATTGACATTTTGACCACCATTGCCGCCAGAATGAAATGTGGAAAATACAAATAAATCGGGATCAAAGTCCATCTTTACCACTTCACCCTTAAATTTGAAATCAACAAACCAATTTTTTCTCTTGTGTCCGAGCCTGTACGGGCTTTTACAAATCCATAGAACTGAGCCTACAAACTCTGATAAATCCTTATCTGCAGAGATGGTAACACTTCGATGCGTACCTTTATTATATCCTTCAGATGAACTTACAATTACAGCACCATAATTTTTTATAAGATATTCCGCAAACTTGGTAACAGCCAATTCACATTCCGCAGGGCTATTACCTGAACTAATTTCATATTTCATTTCAACCACCTCATCTCGTTCCTGCCTTGTAATTATATACAGGCTTTAGTATTTCAACGATTTTAGCAGTTGGTTCTATTAAATCAATAATAGTCTGCGAATTTTTGTATGCCATTGGACATTCATCAAGAGTATCTCTACTTATACTTGTAGAATATATGCCTTTCATTTCCTTCTTATACTGTGAAAGAGTGAAAGTATTAGTTGTATCGGCTCTGTTGTATGCCCTTCCTGCTCCATGCGGTGCTGAACAGTTCCATTCTTCATTACCTTTCCCCACACAAATCAGGCATCCATCTCGCATATTAAGAGGAATAATTATCTTTTCGCCTTCTTCTGCTGAAATTGCACCTTTACGCAGGATTTTATTTTCAACATCAATGTAATTGTGAATTGTTGAAAAGCTCTCAATTTCGGCAAATTTAAGGTTTTTAATGATATCATCCGCTATAGCCTGTCTGTTGAGTTCTGCAAATTTTTGAACAATGTTCATATCATGAAGATAATTCTCAAACCCATCACCTTCAAGAAACGCAAACTCATACGGAACTACATCTTTTGTTCTTTCATATGCGAGTTCATGATAGTATCTTTCCACCTCAACGCCAAGATGTCTGCTGCCGCTATGAATAACAAGGTAATAACCATCTACCGACTTATCTAGTTCAATGAAGTGATTACCTCCGCCAAGTGTTCCAAGTCCCAATAAGGATTTATCGATGCGGATATGCTTTGCACATTTGAGCTTGTCAAGTTCTGTCATTTCAGCAAATCTATGTGGTGTTGTTCTGATGTTCATACCTGATGGTATTTTACTTTGAACAACTTTATCAAGCTGCTGTAATTCCAGGCGCTTCGACTTTACCTTAAACACTCCCATTCCACAACCGATATCAACTCCTACAAGTCCGGGAGCAACTTTTTTATTCAGAGTCATTGTCATACCTACTGCACATCCCTTTCCCGGATGCACATCTGGCATTACTCTGATCTTACTTTTTTCAGCGATAACGCTATTACATAATGCTTTCATCAATCCTTCTGAACCTCTGTCGAGTTCATTGGAATAGATCATTGCTTCTGCATAGTTTCCATTAATTTTAATCATACATTTTCCTTTCTGCTAATGCTTGTGCATCAGAGAAAGAAACTTATTATTTTGTTCTTCCTCCAAGCACATGTGTTTTAGATTTTAGATTCAAAATAATATTTTTTCGCATATTCATCAGTCCTTTCAATTTTTGTATTTTGGACAAAACTCTTTTATTCCGTCCATTCATATTATTATGCTACAAAGTGCAAAACTGCCTTATCCAAACAACTTGCCTTTAATTTTTCTCCCTGCGCTTTTTATTCCAGCCCATGCAGATTTTACTGCATTAATAGCTCCTTTGCCTACTATTTTTAATCCGCTGAATACTGCTTCTCCGAATTTTGAACCCGCAGCATAGGCAACCATACCGCCAATAAGACCGCCAATGAACGGTCCAACAACAGGTATCCAACCTAATGCAGCAGCTCCAATTGCAGAACCACCCATACCCCAGCCAATACCATACGTCATAGATAAAGTTGTTCTTCCCATATGTTCAAGACCTTGGAACATTGTATATTTGCCACTTGCCACTTTAGCAAGAATTTTCACATTTTCTATTGCCACACATGCGACATTAGCGATTATTCCTACAGGAGTCCCCTTTGGAATCACTTTGATTATTTCTCGTTCTGAACCTACTTTTAAAGCGCCAGCCACCGCAGCCTTAACACCTGCATCTGTTCCTGTTTTGAGAGCTACCTCTACTGTTTCTTCTGCATCAATAGGCTCATCTCTAATAATTCTATCTACAAGAGTGAAACCTGCCGCAATAGCAGCAGCTTGAAGCCCAGCAGCACCTGCATTCTTCCCAAGATTCTTCGCAAGTTCTTTTGTATTGAAATCGTTCCAATCGTTTGACGGAGGAAGGGAACCTTCCTGTGCCTTCAACTGCATATCCTTAACTTGTTGTTTTGTAAGAGAATCACTATGAATTGCAACTTTGTCTGTACCGCCAATACATGCTTCTACAGTTTTACCGGGGAATGCAGCTCTTACTTCCTCTAGTTGCTCAGCTGGGACAACTAATCTCTGGTTATTATAGTTTCCGGATTTGATAAGGTTAATAGTTGCTTTTGCATCAGCGCCATACTTGAACTGATATTGATGGACGATCTTTCCTGAAACATCCTTTATAACAGTATCAAACGAGTTAAGTCCATATGTCTGCCCTGGTTCAGGTACACAAACTTCAGCGTGGAATCCGCTCTTTTCGAGTGCAGCTCTCATATTAAATGTATTAACATGATGCTGTTCAGCCATAAATCCATCAAGATTCATTGAACGACTTACATCGCCTGCTTTAGTTGTAATAGTGCGAAGCATTTGTTCATTAGCAATTGATACTGCATTGTCAATACTGTTAAGATAATTGCCATAGTTGATAACAGATACACCTGAAGATGCTTTTGCAACTCTGTCAGAAAACCAACTTTCTTTTGTTTCTCCTTGTTTGCAAGAGTCGTTTAAGTCTTTAAGGTTCTCATCATATTCTCTTATGGAATCAACCGTTTCTGATGCCATTTTCTCTGCAGCTTCTTCAGTCAAATGTGGTAGTTCTTCTCTAAACTGTTTCGCAAGCCATTCTTTATCTGATACTCCATCGTCTTTATTTGCATAGGCATTTATAAACTTTGAAAATAGTGGTTTAAATTCTCTTGCTTCTTTTTCGCTTAATCCTTCAAGTTGAATATCACTGTTTTCGTATAGTTCATTTTTAATTTCTTCGGACATTTTCAACCCTCCCTTATTTAGATGCATTCTTTAGTTTTCTTGCTTCATATTCTTTAGCCATTTTATCAAGCGATTCTTTCATGATTACTGACAGTGAGTTTGTATCTTTAATAGCATTTAATATGTCATCGGTTGTAAGATGTTCTTTTCCTTCGGCAAATGCATATTCAACAGCTTCTCTTACAACTCCTTCAATATCCGCTCCACTATATCCTTTTGTTTTAGCAACAAGCTCATCTATCTTGATGTTGTTCAAATCATCTTTTCTTCTTTTTACAATATGGATTTTAAATATTGTTGATCGTTCATCATCTTTCGGAAGACCTACATAAAATATCTCGTCAAAACGACCTTTTCTCAAAAGTTCCGGTGGCAGTTTTGTAATGTCATTTGCAGTCGCAACAACAAATGCGCCGCTTGTCTTTTCCTGCATCCATGTGAGGAACGATCCGAACAATCTTGTCGTAACTTCATGACCTCCGTCACTGCCAATTCCTGCAAACGCCTTTTCAAGTTCGTCTACCCAGAGCACGCAAGGAGAAATTGCTTCTGCAAGGTTAATGGCTTTTCTTAGGTTTGCTTCGCTCTCACCAAGATATTTACCCATAAGCTTACCCATATCAAGTCTAAGTAATGGAACTTCAAATAGTTTTGCCGCTGCTTTAGCACAAAGTGATTTGCCGCATCCCGGAACACCTGCAATAAGTACTCCTTTTGGCATATCAACACCAAATTTTTCAGCAGAGTTTATATTTGTAATTACCTTTGCTTTTCTCTTGAGCCAGTCTTTCAAATTCTCGAGTCCACCAATATCATCAATACTTTCCTTAAGAGGTATCATTTCAAGGATACCAGATTTTAGAATCATCTGTTTCTTCTGTTCGAAAATTAACCCTAAGTCTTTTTTAGAAAGAGAACCATCATCCGTATATGCAAGTGCAAGTATATTCTTTATTTCAAATTCTGACAATCCTTTGAATGCCATCGCCATGTCTTCAATCAACTTATCAATTATTGATATGTTGTATTCTTTTGAAAAATCCTTGATAATCTTGCATATTCCATTATAATCAAGATAATCAGGTTCAAGAATTGTTATATACTTTTCAAGCTCTACAGGAATTTTAACAACAGGAGAGATTAATATCACACAGCTTTCTATTCCTGAACTGATTTTTACTGCAATTTCTTTTATTGCAGCTATAGTATCACTATCCTCTAATTCAACATGTGCATCTTTTATAACAAACAACGAACAATTCATATCTTTAATATTTGATACCTTACTGTTAAGCACGGAATTTAGTGTCTGAAACATATCCTTTGATGTTGGAACAATCCATTCTTTTGTTTCTGAACTATATTCGCCGTAGCCTCTTGCTTTGCTCCACGTGGCAATAGTGTGTTTATCTACAACTTCTTTTATTATTTCTTCTACATTCGCTTCTTCAAATGTATTTATGTACAATATCGGGAAACCTGCATCTAGATATCTTGATAAATTTTCTTTAAGTGTCATTTCTATTCCTCACTTTTCTTAGTTATAAGTCCCATATCAATCAAATCTCGATATGAATAGTTAATCCTCATTAATGTATTTGCTGTACCATCTGGGAAGGATTCAACCTCTTTTGATATTAATTCTGTTCCTCCAGTATTTATCATAGGAAAGCGAACGGCAATACGGTGTATTTCTTTCAGCTTATCGTTTATACCATAAGGATCCTCTTCTACTTCATCTGCTGTACCAGGCACAGAATTTTCTTGTATTTTTACCAATTCAATCATCGCACCACTTTCAGTCAGCAATTCTCTCATCTTAAGTGCTTCATCATACTTTAATCCATCTTTTAATGTCCAGATAGTTCCTTGAGTAATCTCCTTGGCATCCGCTAATCCTACACTCGTTATATTTCTAACTACTCCCATCAGTTTTAAGTTTGACTCCCCAACATTCGTAATCTTTATTCCATACAAATAGTCCTCTTCAGACATCAATCCTTCTGCCGTTGCATTACCGATCATATAATAACTCAACTTTTTCTTATCATCCGGTATTTTGAAAATTCCGTTACATAAATATATTACTTCTTTGCCTACTTTGTATAACTCTTCAAGTTCCTCTTGATTAAAGGCAACAGAATTAACATTTTTTATTATTTCTTCGTCATCTGTATATTGCTTTAATGTTTCAATTCTTTCATTTTCTATCTGTATCTGTCCAATATTAATATCATTTTCTGGTGAAAAATCTTGTTCAAACACTTCACACAACTTTCGTACCACGTCTTCATCATTACTATTTAACCTGCCGATTTTTTCTGCCTCATCATCGTAATATCTATCTTCGAGCCATGTCTTTAGTCTACCGTCAAGAAAATATGACATCACCTTTTTGACATCAAAGTTCTGTTTCAATTCTTCTAATGTTCTCACATAGACACATTCAGCCATCTCTAATGGGAATTTTACTTTTGCCATACTAATCCTCCTCCCCGACAATAACTTCAATCTTTTCAACTGAATTCTTCGCATGTCTTATTTTCTTTTGCACATCTTCTATCCATGCTGTCTTAAATTGCAAAAAATCGTCATCGCTAATTGCTCCTGTTTTATTCCTTTCTTCTAATTCTGGATATCTTACCAACGTGTCTTCTGCCGTTCCCAAACAATCCAAAATAAATCTTATCTCTTCTTTTAATTTTTCATTTTTTCTCATACTCTCATCTCCCCTGACTACTCAATACTTTCACTGTTTTCTTCTCCATAGTTATTCCCCTTGATGTTACTGTAACTGTATTAACACAGTTCTCTTCATCAATAAAAATTGCGTCATCCACATACATTGAATCCTCTACTACAAGTCGTTTAGGCTCATAATCCATTTTTTCAGTTAATACAATCGAGTTTATACTTTTTGCTTTCTCTTTGTTTCCACACCAAAATATACGATTATATTGATCAATAACCGGTGTTAAATTTCCTATCTGCCCAATATCTACTATGTCTGTCAATGTTTCGTCAATATAAAATGATTCATGTCCTAAAATTCTTTTTACTTTCCCCTGCCTGTTTACTCCTATCACGACAATTTCTCTGACATTATTATCAATATATAGTCCTATTCCTAATTTCTTTATATTGCATTGAGTTAGTACATTTATCTTTTTTTCATGCAATGATGTCCAATAGTGAACATTACCACTCTCGTCCAATCCAAAAACAATGTTATCAAAAGCTATAATTTGCATCAACGGCGGCATATTATTACATAGGGGATTATTAACATAGCCATCCTTCTCCTCTTTTTCGTACCAACTACTATGAAATGTTGTATCTCCCCACCCGTATATATCACCATTTTCTCCAAGTGCAAAAAAGCCATTATACACACAAACAATTTGTAGACATTTTGGTAAATCTTTTGGAACAGTGCTTTTCTTCGATACACTTCCCCAAGTATAGATATTCCCTAATTCATCTATAGCGGCAGCCGAATACACATACCCACAGCAGTGAATGTCAACTATTTTTCCTTTTGTATTTTTTGGTATATCTTCTAAAGGTGTTCCATCGTATATAAAATCGGCCTTATCATAGTTTAGATTCCCATCTTCATCAGAATAAAATGGCCAGTACACGGGCTTTTGGAAAAGCATTCTATTCAAATGTCTTTTGCATTCTTTCGAAAAGGTAATGTTTTCAAAAGTTACATTAGTAATTTTATTTATGTCCGATGGTCGTAAAGATATTTTTGCATTATTTAATCCTATGTATTTCACATAGTCATAATTTAAATCTATATTATAGTTTCCACCACATAAATATATTTCCTTTTCTCCTTTACAGAGTAGCTCATTCAATTCATTCTGATCTCTTGCCAATTTTTCGTATTGTTCAATAACATTCTCATTATCCGTTATTTTTGCGATTGTTTTTCTTTTATCAGTCGCACTTAAAATATCATCAACAACTATTGATGAGGTATCCTGTACTACACCAAATATTTCGCATAGCTTGTCAGCAAGGCTTTCATCTGTTGCTGATAGTTTTTCTGTATCTTCTAATTCAGCGTCATAATATCTATCTTCAAGCCATTTATGTAATTTACCATCAAGAAAATATCCTACAACTTTTTTAATATCAAAATTCTCTTTAAGTTCCTCAATATTTCTTGCCATGAAACCGTTTGCCACTTCAAGTGGGATTTTAACCTTTGCCATAATAGTTCCCCTTTATCTTATGATTTCAAATTCCTCTATCTCATCTATTAAATATTTTTCTGTATCGTCTGTTCCTGTTTTTGTTGCTAACAAAACAAACTGAGAGCTCTCGCAGAGTATATCCCTGGGATATATCTCAATTTCCTGAATATTGTTTTTCATTACATGATACTTCATTTTGATATGCTTATTCTCAAAAATACAGTTACTTAAATCTCTCACAAATTTGAGTATTGCCTTATTGTGTTTTCCTCCGTCATATGAGATAACATCATTTGTTAATTTTGCTTTAAGCATTCGAGCCTCTTTGTTACTCACAACACCAATTAATGCCTCAACTATGCCTTCGACCTCATCTTTTCTTAACGCTTTACTTCCTAACAAGGTCTTTGCTAATACATAGGCTTCGCTTGAGTCAATTTCACTTCTGGTCTGTCCTGTTATGTAATACGCATTTTCTGCTTTATCAAAAACCAGTTCGTTCGGTGAATATATCTCACTTAAGAAAAGTCTAATATCCTCAATGTCTCTGTCAAAGCTTCTTTCATTTATTCCATGCTCCATTGAAAACAAGGACTTATAAACTTTATTTCCTTTTGCTAACATTGAATACAAAATAAGTATTCTCGTTATCTTATCAGTTTTCAATTGCTACTCACATCCTTTATGGAACTATTATAACACATATTAACGACATATTGTGTCGTTTTTCTAGGAAATATTATTTTTTATGCATATTAACTAAATAAACACAGCGTATGCAAAAGAAATATAATTCTTTCACATGTGCTATATAACCATTAGGATCTAGTGATTTTATCGTGGGGGTTCAAGTCCGTGAACCCTTTTTAAGGGAGTAAATAAAACGGCTTGTGTAAATGCTAACAACTTAAAATTTAATATATGCGCCCTTGGCGGAATTGGCAGACGCGCATGGTTCAGGTCCATGTGCCAGCAATGGCTTGGGAGTTCAAGTCTCCCAGGGCGCACCACCAAAAAGTACAGTTTAAGTGGCTGTACTTTTTTTGTTACTCTCAGTATATAATTACATTTACATTCAACAAAATTGACAACTTGCAAGAAAATAAAATGAATTTTTATAAAAAAAGTAGAAACTTATTGGTTTATATTGACTTATGAAGAAAAAAATGTTATAATTTTTATGAAATATTAAAGTTTATAAGTGTGAAGAACATTTCTTCAATCCCGAGCACTTTTCCATTGGAAAAGTGCTCTTATATATATGGAGGTAGTGTCTATGGAATATGACGTATGGAAAACTTTATTTACCAAAGATCTTGACAATGACAAATATTTATACCATTACACTACTGTTAATAATGCAATCGATATATTGTCTTCTAATTGCTTGAAATTTCACCCAATAAACAACTATAACAACTATGTTGGCACAAAAGTTGGTATAGTGTGTGCAAACAGCAGAACTGGAGTAAGGCTGAATAAAAAAGAAAAAGAACAACAAATACAGGTAAAAAAGTACTTACATAATAATTGGAACAATTTACAAATGTTGTGTTTTTCTACCGATATTTCTATTAGTGATTCTGAAATTAATGATTTTCTTACAGCTCACACTTCGGAAGATAAAGACATATATTTTGACGTTACAGGGAGGGGGTTTGCTTTACCTAGCATGTGGTCAAGGTTTTCTTCTTCAAACAATGGCGTTTGTTTTATAGTTAATAAAAAAATATTCGAAGAGAATCTTCGACTAAAAACACCTATATTCTTTGGTGAAGAGGTAAAATATTTCAACTTTTTTCAACATCATGAAATAAATCGTGAACAATTAGCTCAACTATATAGACAAATTTCTAACTTTAATAATAATTTTTGGACACTTGAAAACCTAATGACAAATGATGAACATTATATAAAATACAATTTTTTTGAAAAACTTGATTGCTGCAAACATGAGCATGAATATAGGTATGTCGTCTTTAATAATTTGCATCAAGGTGAGATTGCTGTCGATAATTTTATCGAATATTTAGATGGCATTGTAATCGACGGGCTATCACCAGAACTTGAAAAACAATTAAGCGACTGCATAAATTTAGCGTGCAAAATTAGAAGAATAAACTTTAATGATGATTACTGTAGATTTTACTAAATAAGATAGGAGGAAAAGAATTGTCTACCAATGTTAAAAATAAAATTAGAGATGAATTTCTCAAAAACTTTACAACAAAAATTAAGCATCGTTGTATCATTGTTGAAAGCTCTAAAACCTTGAACTCAAGCTTTCAAACCACACTTAAGAGTATTAATAAAGATTTAAACAAAATAATACAATCACTTAACATAAAGATACCAACAAGGCAAATTCCGTATATAACTTTGGTTGCACAATTTGATGCAAATTTAGATCCCCGCTCTAGAATTGTATTACGGGGTTCAAATGAATTTGATGAAAAGATTGAAGCGCAATCATCTTTAATAGGAACATCTCTGTCACATTGTATAGATTTCATAATAGCCGAAGGATATAAAGATATAAAAATCAGTCCTATTGATTACGATGCCGAAATTATTATATCAAACGATTTTATGCGTTGTGCCATTGTAGATATTATGTTAGACATTGCTATGTTTAATTCTTTTTCATTTTTAAAAGATATGTCAACATCTGAAAAACATGATTTTAGCTATAAAAAATTTTCTTATTTCACAAAAAATAAGCTAGGAAGCTTTTATGAGTGCAAAACCAACAAAAGCTTATACTACTCTTTCGCATTTTCTGCAAGAAATGATATTGATGACTTTGATGTTGAGGAGTATATCAGGATTTGGGATAACTTTATAAAAAAGAATTACAATGAAACACATAATGAAAAATCTGTTTTTCTGCAACTCAAACAGCATGTTGATTTTGATGAACTGCCAAACGACTTAGAAGAAAGATTTTTAACAATTCCTGAAGGTGCATATTTAATATTACGTACAAATAAGGAACGCTCTTTAGACTTAAAACCATTTATATGTTCAGAATTTGGTATTGAAAAATTTGAAAAAGGTAAAATAAAAATTGTACCAATTGAAGAATTCAACAAATATAAACCTATGCTCGAAAAATTGGATGTTTCTGCCTTTAAAGTGGTAAATAATAATTCTACTACCCTCAAACAAAATGAAACAAATATAAACCAAACAGATAATGAGCAGCTGTCTAAGTGTAAATCTTTTAGACGTTTCAAGATTGCCCTTTCTTTTCCAGGAGAACACAGAAATTTAGTAAGCAAGATTGCAAAAGAATTGTCTTCTATACATGGTAAAAAAGCAATATTATATGATAAATTTCATTCTTCAGAATTTGCACGACCTAATTTAGATACGCATTTGCAGACACTGTATTCTAAAGAGTCTGACCTTGTTGTAGTGTTTAATTGTGCGGATTATAACACTAAAACATGGTGTGGCGTAGAATGGAGGGCCATTCGTCAATTAATAAATAACAAAGATAGCGCCGAAAGAGTCATGCTCATTAAATGCGGACCAGGCTCTGCTGAAGGCATATTCGACACAATAGATGGATACATAGACGCTACGGAATATTCTATTGATGAGCTTGTCAATCTTATTATAGACAGATACGAAAGCTTACAATAGAATAAAAATAACCATTTTAAAATTTTATTAAGGAAGGTGTCATTATGAACAATCAAAATGTTTTGGAAAAGGAAATCGAGCTTATTCAATCATGCATAAGCAGGATGGCTAATAATTCTTTCTTGGTTAAAGGATGGCTTATCTCTTTGATAGCAGTTGGCTTTGCTTTGTTACCGGAAACTTTCAATATAAAAATATTATGTATTATTTCCGCATTAATATGTTTTTGTTTTTGGTATTTAGATGCTTTTTTTCTAAAAACGGAGAAACTTTATCGCTGGAAATATGAATGGATAATAAAAAATCGTTTGACAAATGACAATCATTGCTATGACTTGAATCCATATGAGTCTGAAATGTGGTTAACTGACAATGACGGTAAGAAGAAAAAAGCTCCTTCAGTAGTTAGAGTAATGTTTACTAAAACATTAATGCCACTATACTTACCCATTTTATTTACGATTATTTTTATGTTTATTAACACCTATACAAATTGGATATAACCAAAATTAAGCAAGCAACCCTTTTGTTTAAAGAGCTGCTTGCTTTTTTAATTAATTCCCTTGAGGGAATACAAAACATCTAAAGCATGAATATCCTCGTATCCGCGTATAAACGGAATGTCGTACCCATCAATTTGGTGTGTAAGTATTCTATACGTTTGTTTCCATTTATTTAGATCTTCACCTGTTAATTCGATCATTTCATTAATATATTTATCAACATCGTGAGAAATATGAATCGAATTTTGTTCAGATGCAAACAGTGTTCTTTTTTCCGAATGTTCAAGCAAAGTTACTTGTCTTTTCAACTGACTAGGTCTAATCATACTGGTCATAGCCAATTCATGATAAATCCATGGTGATAATGTTATAGAATGCTTAGATTTTTTTAATGATTCCAAATCTTCGGATAAGGATACTGATTCAGGAGTATTGAAAAAGATAACACATTCCGAATTGTCAATCATCTCCGATAATGCTATTGATAACATCATATGAACATGACTAGTGGTATAATTTCTTAATTCGTAGCTATATGTAGAAGAATTTGAATTCTTACATTTTGCATCATCAATTTGTTTTAAAAGCTCATCACAATATCCCCAAACACAAGAATCAATAAAACATGTAAGATTGAAATTGTACTTTAGCCATCCCGCAAAAGCTTTTACCTTACCAATATCTTGATGTGAATGAGATATAAAAACATCGGCATCGACTATATTAAACCAATGTTCTTTTAAAGAGGTCCCGTCAATTTTTCCATTATCATAAATAAAGTTTTTTAAACTGCGTTTTACTTTTGCATTAAAATCATCGTATTCTTTTTTCCCCACTTCCAAATATTTATTAAGTTCTGTATTATAAAAAGAATTAGTTAATTTAAAATCAAATTTCGAATACATGGCATGTGCCTCCTTTTTGATTGCTTTGCAATATTATATCATATTTTATCAAATTTATCAATGTATTAGATTAATTTAATGTAGTTTGCTGAATAGACTTTTTGTGTTCTTTATGGTATTGTTTGTGGTTGAATAAGGAGGTAAAACGCAAATCATTGACAACTCTTATATATTTTATCGTTGGTGGTAAAATAAAACCAAAGGAGTTGATTCAAAATGAGAAAAATCACAAACGAACTAATAAAAAAGTTTAAAGGCCATTTAATTGATGAGGAAAAGTCCCCCTCTACCTTGGATAAGTATGTCCGTGACATAGCAGTATTCATGGAATGGTGCAAAGAAACAGAATTGAGTAAAAGTGTTGTGCTTGAATACAAGAAAGATATAGTAGAAAAATATGCTCCGGCAAGTGTAAATTCTATACTATCATCACTAAATAGTTTCTTTGCATATAACGAGTGGTATGACCTGAAGGTGAAGGCTCTTAAAATCCAAAGGCAGATATTTTCAAGTAAGGATAAGGAACTGACAAAAGCTGAATATGAAAGATTGTTAGTTGCTGCAAAGCAAAAGAAAAACCAAAGACTTTATTACCTTATGCAAACTATATGTGCAACAGGTATCCGTGTATCAGAACTTAAAGCTATAACGGTTTCTGCTGTCAAGTCTGGACAGGCAACAATTAACTGTAAAGGTAAAATGAGAATTGTTATCTTACCTAAGCAGCTTTGCAAAATGCTAAAAGACTATATAAGAGAAAACAATATAAAAAGTGGCTCTGTATTTGTAAGCAAAAACGGAAAACCACTTGATAGAAGCAATATATGGTCTGATATGAAAAAGCTTTGTGAAATTGCCGGAGTGTCAAAAGATAAAGTATTCCCACATAATCTTCGCCATCTGTTTGCACGCACCTACTACTCTCTCCAGAAAGATGTTGTAAGGCTTGCCGACATTCTTGGTCACTCAAGTGTGAACACTACACGAATATACACAATGGAAACAGGCGAAATTCACAGAAAGCAGTTGCAAAGACTTGGACTATTAATCTGCTGAAAATAAAAACACCACATAATCGTGATTATGTGGTCGTGCAATCGCAAAATTACAAATATATTATACTAAAAAAATCGAATTATGTCAATGATTTGTATAAACTTATTCTTAATTTCTACATAATAAATAAAAAATAGCATATTTTCAAGACCGATGAAGTTGAAAATAATCATCGGTCTATAAATCCTTGATAACAGAAGTTAAAATATCTCTATATGAAGAATGGTCTGTCCTATGAATACCACATAATCACGATTATGTGGTATTTGCTTTGTTAACAAGGAGGAATCTATCTATGGCAATTATTGATGTCATAAAATATGACGGTAATCCAGATGTGTTTGCCTGGAAATATCCAAACAGCGAATTGGGAACCTGGACACAGTTGATAGTCAACGAATCACAGGAAGCAATCTTGGTAAAAGGCGGGCAAGTCTGCGATGTTTTTGGTGCAGGCAGACATACATTAGATACTGCAAATATCCCGATTTTAAATAAACTGATAAATCTTCCTTTTGGTGGTCGTTCACCGTTCACTGCGGAAGTATGGTATATCAATAAAGTCTTTTCGTTGGATGTTAAATGGGGTACTTCTACTCCCATCCAGTTGCAGGATCCAAAATATAAGGTATTTGTGCCAGTAAGAGCTTTTGGCCAATTTGGAATACAGATTGAAGAATCTAAAAAGTTTTTATTAAAGCTTGTCGGTACTCTTCCGCAATTTGATAAAGGAAGCATATTAAAATTCTTCCGCGGAGTATATCTGACCAAAGCAAAAGATGTTATCTCTTCTTATTTGGTTCATAAAAATATCAGCATATTGGAAATCAACGCATACCTTGATGAAATATCTACATATTTACAAGAAAAGATTTCACCAATATTTGATGAATATGGAATCAAACTGGTCTCTTTCTTTGTTAACGATATAAATGTCCCGGAAGATGATGATGCAGTTATACAACTCAAAAAAGCACTTGCCAAAAGAGCTGAAATGGATATTGTTGGTTATAGCTATCAGCAAGAGCGTTCGTTTGACACTTTAGAAGGAGCAGCTACAAATCCTAATTCCATGCAAGGCGGCTTAATGGGTGCAGGTATTGGCTTAGGAATGGGTGTTGGTGTTGGCGGAGCAATCGGTCAGCAGTTTGGTGGGCTGACGCAAACACTGAATACTAACGATACAAAAGAATGTCCAAAATGCAAAGCCCGAATTGGTGTAAATGAAAAATTCTGTAACCATTGCGGTTTCGATACTACTGCTTCTATTGAAGATAACAAAACAACAGATAAAATCATTAAATGTTCATCATGTAATGCGGATATAACCGAAAATACAAAATTCTGTCCAGAGTGCGGTAAAAAATATAATCCGTGTAGCAGTTGCAAGGCAGATTTGCCCGATGGTGCTACCTCTTGTTCTGTATGTGGGGCAAAAGTACCTACACCATGTCCGAACTGCGGCAATCTGTTAAGCGGAAACAGTAAGTTTTGTCCTGAATGCGGTCATTCTTTAGTAAAGAAATGTAGTGGCTGCGGAAAGGTAATAAAAGATAACACAAAATTCTGCCCTGAATGTGGGACTAAGATAGAATAAGGGGGCGAAAATATGTTGAAGAATTCTAAAGCTATTACTTTGATTTGCGGTGCTACCTCAATAGTCGCAACAATAATATTTTACTTATTGACATTTGATAATATTTTTACAATACCAATGAGGTGGATTTCCCTGATGTTCTTGATTTTTGTAGAAGGCATTGGAACGATAAAAGCCTTGTACATAAAGAAATCTATATTTGGAGTTGCAAACATTATAGCCAGCCTTTTTCATTTAGGTATTGTTTTGGTAATGTCAATTATATTTGTTAATATTTTTCCGTTGCTGATAAAAACATATATTCTTTTAAATCTACTTGCGTTAGGTATTATGCTTGCGGTTGATGTAATCATTATTTATTTTGGCGAATACATAGGAAGTAAAAATAAGGTATTATCCGAAAATCAAGCGGTTGTAGATAATTTATACACAACTGCAAAAGGCTTGGCAATTGAATACAAGGAAAGTGCTTACAGCAATGATTTAGATGAACTAAGCGAATTACTTAGATATTCAGATAACAGTACATTATCCAGTGATGAAATTGTAATATCAGAGCTGTTTGAGGAATTACATAAGTTATTATCTGATAATGATGAAAGTATTCCGCAAAAAATATCAGATATCAAAAATGCTATAAAACTGCGTTCTTTAAAAATCAAAAGCACTAAAAGAGGAAGTTATTAAAATTCAGGAGGTAATTTAAAGTGAACGAAAAAGGTAAAATCAGCGGATTATATTCATGGCCGGTAATAATCTTAGCATTATGTATTTTTTGGCCGGTAGGTATATTTTTGATAATAAAGCGTGTTTCTGTTGATAAGAAAACCGCTATGGGTGCAGGAAAACTTATAGGCGGTATTGGTATAGCATCATATTGCATTGCCGGAATCGGATTTATTGCTTGTTTGAGTGATGGTTTCGGTTCGGATGATATTGGAATGATATTATTTTTCGGTATTGCAGGTTTTGCATTACAGAAAGTTTCTCAAAAAATCAAAAGAGAAGCTGAAGATGTCAAAAAATATTTATCTGTTATTGTAAATGGAAACGAAAGACAAATTGATGTTATAGCTTCTTCAATGGGCAAATCTTATGATGTGGCTAAAAAAGATATTCAAAAGCTGATAAACAAAGGTTATCTGAAAAACGCTTATATCAATGAAGGTACAAGAGAGATTGTTTTACCAAACATTATTCAGGACCAATCAGGAGATATGACGAATACATTTTCTGTTAATGTTGAAACCAAGATAATTGCTTGTCCATGCTGTGGCGCAAACAATACAATTGTAGGAGACATGGGAGAATGTGAATATTGTGGCTCTCCGTTAAAATAAAATAAACAATACATAGGAGGATTTTAAAAATGGATAAGAAATGGTATCAAAAAGGCTTGGATTGGCTTTTAGAAAAAGACAATGTAGAAAAGAAATGGTATAAGAAAAGAATTGTTTGGGTTTCAGCTATTGTAGTAGTTGTACTTATAATGTTGCTCAACCCTGAAGGTGGTAAGGATGGTAGTAAAAATACAGGAAAATATGAAATTCCTAATGTATTTGGTGTAAACTACAGTTCTGCTATAGAAGTTTTAGAAGCAGATGGATTTGAAGTGAAATCTATAGAAACAGATGCAAAAGATATTTTGGATAAACTTTCTTATAAAATAGATACATTGGAAAAAGGGTCAGTTTTTAAAGTTGATGATTATATACAAAACGGAATAGGCAATATACAGAAGAATGACAATTATTCTGATTATGAGCAAATGTTTTCTAATGACAAAAGTATCGTAATTTATTATGCGAAAGATACATATAGCAGAAACGAAAAAAATAATGCAGAATCTAATAATGTCATCAGTGATGATACTGATGCTTCATCAGCTGAAGATAAACAAACCACTTCTGAAACAACCACTAAAGAGCCAGAAAAGAAGGAAACAAATAATGGTGGAATCAGAGCTGATTTCAAGTCAGCAATGGATAGTTACGAAAAATTCTTTGATGAATATGTTGCAATCATGAAAAAATACGCAAATAATCCTAGTGATATGAGCATACTTTCAGATTACACCAAATATATGGGTAAATACACAAAAATGATGGATGATTTTGAAAAATGGGAAAGCGAAGATATGAATGCTGCCGAAACTGCTTATTACCTCGAAGTTCAAGGAAGAATTACAAAGAAGTTGCTTGAAGTAGCACAGTAAGGAGAATATATATGAGAAGCAAAACTTTACTTATTTCAAATATTTTATCAACATTATATGCTGGATACCTACTTTGGTTCTTTGGCGGCGCAATAATTGCCTCCGTAGGAATGGATTATATTGAGTACTGTCAACAAACATTTGGTGCAGTTTTTGATTTAGTGGGATTTAGTTCTGTATCTGTAAATATAATTTATGCAATAGTAATTTTACTGTTAGTACATATATGTACCTTTACGCTAGGAACACTATTGGGCTGGTGTGCTTATTTAGCCAAGAAAAGTGGCTTGGCAAAGTTCTCAGCTACTTTATATTTAATTGGAACAATATGTTTTCCCATATACATTTTCATTGGACTTCCGCTTACAATTATCGGTTATATAGGTGGCGGAAAACAAAAGAAGATAAATAATGCAACTAAATAATAATTTTCAAAATTCCTTCGTTGACTTCCTCTCCCTTTCGTGATATTGTTTGTGTCACAGGAGGTGACGCAAATGGCAAATTATACTTTGGAAGAAATTATGTACGGCGACAAATATGGAATTGAAAGTGCTGTGTTTGTAGAAGTATTCAAAATGGTGGAACAGAAAGTTGATGCCAAAATGATACGAGAACAACTGAATATGATTTATGTCAAGCACACACTACTGACAGCCAAAAGAATGATTGAAGAGGGCGACTCGATTTCGGATATACCGGAACTTGAGTCGCTCTCTTTGTGTAAGGAGGGAAAATAATGCATATACTTGAAGAATTCTGGTATGGGAATATAAATCCCATGGAAAGACCGTTTCAAAGACAAAGAGGATTTGATAAGGCATTCAGGATGCTGACTAAGAATGAAGAAAAGTTACTTGAAAGCTTGAACGAACAAGAAAAAGAGGTGTTTGACAAATTCAAGGCTTGCTATGACGAAATGATGCAAATCACAGAATGTCAAACCTTTATAAAAGGATTTAAATTAGGATCAAGATTTACTATAGCTTGCTTTGAAAACGAAGACGATATATTCGATGAATAATGCATCGAATATATCGTCAAATTTATTTCTGCCAACACACCTGCCTCTAAAATCGATTTTAAGCACCAGTTACAGCGGTTGAGGCAGGGGTTTGAGCAACAAACCATGTTGGGCAAGGTAGTTACACTTTCGAAAAGGCTAAATGAAGAAATAGCCACTATTAAAGGTTCTGCAACCTTTCTTGATACAATGAAGGATAATCATCCAAGAATACATCGATTTCAAATTCGTTAGCTTTTATTGCCTTTCTAACATTTTTCTTCTTTGAATGTTCACCTATAATTTTTGTTATTTCTTTAGCTATAAAGCGATCATTGAATCCCAACTCATATACAAAAATTTCAGTTTGCTTTTCTAACCCATATTTTAGTTGTTGGCCTATTTCTTTGATTTCTTCTATCGTTTCAAAATATTCACCCTCTGAATCCATCGAAGATAATATTTCAACTATACTGCTTATTATAAGAGATGCAGAATAACCGAAGTCTCCATCACAGATTGCAAGAATATCTTCTACAGCTAATTCAACATAGTTGCCACGCTTCTTAATTTTAAAATCATACAAAAAATCTAAATCCTTAATTGTATGATAACTAGTACCTTGCATCCATAGTTTTGCAAGATCAACAACCTGTTGTACTGATTCCATTTTATTAAGATTATGGGGCGAACCATATTTCATAATCATCTTTAATAGAAATTCTAACAAATCGTCATTCGTCATTTCATCATAATCCAACGAAGTGACTTCCCCTTGTAAAGCAACATAGTCTTCACTCTTGATCAAAGATTTTGAAAAATTACGTTTTACTTGCTCTTCCGGCATAGTTCGCATAAGATATTCACATATTTTAACAAACAATTCTCGCAGATTTATCTTCTCGTCATCAGTCGCCAAAGTTTCAGCCAAAGTTCCACTCAACATTTCGTCTACCAAATCATCAGAATATGTATTGTCATTATCTGCAATTATTGTTGCAATATAGTTTTCTAATTTCCCTAGAGTCTTAATTATATGATTGTACCAATTTTTAAGTTGATCATTAATGTTTTTACTAAAATATTCATCCATATCTTCAATAAGTTTTTCACGATCATCATAGTATCCTTTGGCTATTTTAAAAAAACTATATTCTATCTTGTTAATCTCTTTAACTCTAACGATATCTAATAACACACTGCTACATTTTTCTGAATTATTGAAATCTAATAATTCTTTATATTTTCTCCATTTCCAACCGTTTTTCAAACTTCTATAAACAAATGGATCTGAAAAAATAATTGTTCCCTCCGTAAACATCCCCGATCTTGCTGTTCTGCCTATAAGATTATGAAAATCTCTAACTTTAATTTGCTCATTACTTTGATAAATGCTAGATATTATAAGGTATTTTATGGGCAAATTTACTCCTTGTGCTAAAGTGGATGTGCAAACTACATTGGTAATATATGCTTTTTTAAGAGCATATTCTACTGAATTTTTTATACCATCAGTTATTCCTCTGTGATGTGCAAATGCACCTAATTTAGCAGCAAAGTACAAAAAGTTATTTTCTCCATAATTCTCTTTTATTAAATTAGCAATTCTCTCTATTTCCTTTTTGTTTGCTCTTTGTTGTAAAGAAGATATATCGAATTGACGTTCATGAAGGTCAATAATTCTTTCTAGTATTTTATTTGCACTATCTTTTCTACCACAAAAAATAGCCACATTATCCTTACTAGCAATTTTGAGAAAACATGAAATTGCCATATCGTTAGATTCTCTCATCTTATTTTTTGCGAAATCAACAAAAGGGAAATATCTTGGAGAAATTTCACCTGGTTTATTAGCTATCTGTTTAACCTCAAGCATCCTAGGAACATAAAAATCAAAGTCATCTTTATTTTCTTTATCAATGTAATAAAGATAGCAATAATTCCCTCCATCAATATATTCCCAACGCAAAACAGCAGGAAGTTTATCAACCGTAGAGATGTTATCCCCTTTAAAAGGAATACCTTCATTTCCTGCAAACCAAGTATTTATCTCATCAACATTAGGTATAATTGCTGATATAAGAATTTTTTGAGTCCCTACATCTATTTTGTTAAGAATAGATGCTATAAGCAGTTCATATGTTGCTCCTCTTTCTTCGTCATCAAACAAATGTCCTTCATCAAAAATAAGTTGACTTATACTATTAACAAGACCATCATCTTGACGTAATATGTATAAAAACTTTTCCGGAGTAGTGACTACTACAGTTTTTCTGTCCGGATTAAACAAGTCTTCTAGTTCAAAATCAATTTGCAATAAATCAGATATTTCGCTAACACGAATATTATCATCAAATTCTAAGTCTGTTCTTAGATCATCACTTATTTCTCTACACAAGGCTCTAAATGGAGCAATTACAACAGACAGATTATTACCTTCTTTGCAAAAAGATGAATAAATTGCCATTGATACAGCTTTTGTTTTTCCAGCACCTGTCGGCATTTGAACGACTCCTGATTTTCCATTGAAAAATCCAAGCTTACACATATAGCGTTGTGACGGCCACATTTCTCTAACAAAATGATTGCTCCCAACTATTTCAGTCAGCATCTCTGAAGAAATTGGCGAATGATTGGGTAATAAATTAAATATAGAATAGTTGGTTTTAAGAATGAATATAGCCAATAGAACGTCTATTAGAAATATATCCCTATCGCTTTTAGTATCGTATACAACGCTTCTAAATTCAGCAATCCATTTAGGATTTAATTTAATTGAGGTTGACATTAATTTATTATAAGCTTCAACAAACTGCTTGATATATCTCGAATATATATTGTTCTCATTTAAATTCAATTCAATTTTTTCAACATTTTGAAGCATAGCACAAATAAGAATGTCTAATTGATTACAGGAAAGATTTAAAGTTTTAATGCTAATTTTATTAGCCAATACTAAAGAACTTCCTATTTGGTCGCATAAATAATATGCTATTGCGCCTACAAGATAAAAGTAATTTCTATCAGAAATATTATCAGAATTATTTATATATAAATACGAATCATAAAATTTCGATGCAAAATATAACTCATCATAGTAGTTTTTTACTTCATCAACCGAAATATCTTCTTTTGTAATCTTAACTGACAAATCGGAAATACATGCTATCGTTAATGGAAATAGCTCGTCAATATTAACATCTTTTCTTGCCTGCAGCTCGTGTGGTACATCGAATTCCTTTTCTTTCGCAGAAGCACGTGCACGCTTTAAATAGTATTGAGCACTTTTTTCAATTAGCATTGTGCAGCCCTCCTATATAATTCGTGAATTAGATTCATTAAGTTATTTTTCTTAATTACTATCATCCAAATTTTATCTTTAGTTTGTACTTCCTTTATTAGTTTCTCAGAAAAAGTGTCGGTAGTATGTACAGCAGCGGCTCCATATTTTTCAACATATGGACGGTCTGGTTTGTTTTGAAATCTCTCAATAAAGGCAGCATTTTGAGCCTCTCCTTTTTCGAGATATATTTGCTTCAAAGCGTTCAAGCTTTCACCTTTTCTAATAGCATCTTTATACGAATCATCAATAGCGTCCTGCAAACGATTTTTAGGTGTCCCATTACTTGACTGAGCTTTAACCTCAAATGTGACAAATTCATCGCTTGGCGAACTTTTCTCAGATAACATTTTGAGTGCGATTACATCTGTTCCTTGTGTAGAACTATTTCTATTAAATTTATTTTTGTATCGTTGACGAGGTACAAAATAACCTAATATAAATTCCAAAAAATCCGCAATTAATAATTCCGCAAAATCTCCTGATCTTGTTCCCGGGCCAAAAGCTTCTGTCGCATCTGGAAATTTGTTCTTTATCAAATACTCTTCTTTCGCCAGTCCGCTTCCTTTAACAAGTCCATCTATAATTTCATCTGGACAGTATTGATTGCGGAAATGATTAGCCCATTCATCAAAAGAAGTTGTGTCAATGTTGTCTGATAATTCATATACTTCGACAATTTCTCCGTCGTCAGTTAATATATCATCTTGTTTTATTAAATATTTGAGATATTTCATAAAAACTACTCCTTCTTTACCCATCCATATCCTTCAACAAATTCGATAAAAGGTTTCTCTTTAACCTCTCCGTTTTTGTATCTTACTCGCCAGTTTTTTAGATCTTGTAATCGCTTGTTTAATGCATCAATTTCATCTTGTTTCTCTGCTTTTCGTAAGCGATAGTAAGTTGCTTGATACACTTTTTCGTATCTTAAAAGCGCCTCGTCTCTTTTTAATTTATCAACAAAAGATTTCTTTCCGCCGAACTGCTTGCAGGTTTTATCTTCCGTATAAAGTCTGTCACAAAATAGAGCTGCGGCATTGCCGGCAACAAAATATTTATTACAATTCTTGCATTTGTTAATCGGCATATCATTGATAACTGCGTACATCATTTCAAGATTAATTAAATCAATTAGTGAATCAATTAAATAAACATCCAAAACAACTAAATCTGCTTTTCCCTGCAACATTCTTCCGCTTACTTTTTTGTTTGAAATATAATTTTTATTACTTAAATTCAGTTCACTATCGCAGAGCATATATCCATTTATTTTTGAAATTTTCTCTCTGCTGTAAAAACACTTATCTAAAAAATTAGTTGCATACTTTTCTATCTTTTTATAATCTTTTTGAGCCTCTAAAAACTGTAAAAGTTCGTCCCATTCACCAGCAGATATCATACAGGTTATGGTTCCAAGTTGATACTCCACTATCTTTTTTTCAGTCCGAATTATAATTTTTTCTCCGATAAATTCCACTCGTAAATTCATATTTTTTCACCTCAAGATTAAAGAAATATAATTTTTAATATTTTGTGTCTTGACAAAAGTTTTTAATTGTGTTAAACTAACCTTACCAAGAAATAAAGTTACCGTTCCTTTGTTTCTTGATTATATCATCTCTGTCTCCGAAAGTCAATGGTTCGAAGGTTTTTTCTTTTGAAAGGATGTGAAAAGTATGAAAAGAAACTCTTTAATTTGAGAAATATCCGCTAAATAAAAGTAAGCAGGATAAAGGCACGGTGCTCTAACAGCATCTCCGTGCCCTCAAACACCGACCGGCAGTGCCGTTCGGGGGATTCCCTATCAGGGGAAGATTTCAAAAATTGGTGCTAAATGAGCATCCAATATCTTGCGAATGCAGGTATAGCAAGAAAACAAGGGATGCAAAAGTGGTGCTTTGAAGAAAGGAGGAAAATTTATGTCAGTCGCGGTAGTTTTCAAAAGCCCGTATGTTAAAGGCGGTAAAGCGGCAGGTAAAGCCGGGTACATAGCAAGACGTATAGGTGTGGACAAGTCTATTAATAACAAAGTAGTCATCAATGCCAACTATATTGCAACAAGGCCAAAGGTAGAAAAGTTCGGAACTCATGGTTTGTTTTCCAATAAAACGGATCTGAATCTGAACGAAGTTTTAGAAGAATTAAAAGAGCTTAAATGTAATGTTTGGTTGCCAATGTTGTCTCTTACAAGAGAAGATGCAACAAGGTTTGGATATGATAATGCAAGGGCGTGGCAAACGCTCATTCAATCCAAACAGGCAGACATAGCTAGAATATATAAGATACCACTTGATGACTTAAGATGGTATGCAGCATTCCATAATAAAGACCACCACCCACACATACACATGCTAGTGTATTCTGCTTCGGGTGGTGGTTTTTTAACTAAAAATGGGATTGAGCAAATGAAATCCTGTATGGTAAGAGAAATATGTAGAGACGAGCTATTTCATCTGTATGATGAAAAGACTCAAATGCGCGAAAAGTTAGTTGAGAAATCCAAGGATAGAATACGGGAATTGAAAAAAGATTTCAGTGTAAAACCAAACACCAAAATCAACACTCTCTTTCAAAAATTGGCAGATGAAATGCAAACCTATAAAGGTAAAAAAGTGTATTCATATCTGTCAAAGGAACAGAAAGAGATTGTAAACAGCATATATAAAAAGCTGTCAGAGGATAAGAACGTTGCAGCATTCTACAAAGAATGGTGTAACATACAAGGTAGAATTATGGGTTACTATCAGGAAGATGAAATTGATTTCCCAGAGCTATACGATAACAGAGAATTTAATAAGATACGAAATCAAATCATTTCTGCGGCAAGCGAGAAAAGCGTAGAAAGTAATAATATAGATAATGTCATCGGCGAATTAGTCTTCAATATCTGCAAGGTATTTGAAGGTCGATGTCAGGAAGAGAACAGACAGGAATCTCGCAGGCGACCATATAGTATGGACAAAAAAGAATATGTAAAGCTGGCACAGAAAAAGCAAGCTTTAGGTATCAAGATGGGAGGAATGTAATATGGCTAAAACAAAAGTTAGTTTTAGTATAGAGCCTAAGCTTCAGGCTGAGGCTGAATGCTTAATTAAGACTGTGGAATGCAGCTCAATGAGTGAATTCTACGAAAAGGCAGTTCAGTTCTATGTACTGCACTTACACCTTAAGCATAACGAAAGTTATTTCGGTGAAATACTTTCAAAAACACTGGAAGGAATGATTAACAGGCTTGGCGACAGAATTGCAAAAATGCAGTTCAAGGACATCGTAGCAGGAACACAATTATTCATGCTGTTAGCAAATGAATATGAATGGTCTCAGGAATACATAGACGGTGTGTATGGACACGCTGTCGAAGAAGCCAAGAAAATTCCATCAGTGAAATTATGGAATGAAGAAAGGAGATATGACTAATGAGTATAGATATCAGAGAAACCAAGCAGCTTAATCAGAAAAAGAAATCTGATACGCTTGGTGAAATACTCAGCAGATTAGAGGTTATCGAAGGCAAGATTGACACCCTTGCCTACGATAAAACCAGCAAGATTGATGAAACCATCAGTTATGTTAAAACAACTGTTTCTCGAATCGATGATAAGATTTATGAAGAAGCAGACAAGCATATGAAAAAGATTTCGCTGAGAGTATTTCAAATATCGGGCGCGATTATTCTATGTGCACCGGCTGTCATTGTAACACTTTGGTGGCTTCTATCATTTGTATAAGAAAGGATGGTTGTATGAAGAAAATTGTTCTTCCAAGTTACTATCTTATTTACAAGAGAATAAAGCCCGGCGATACCCCTATTGATAATTTCAAGGGTGCGTATGTGGATGGAAACTTCAATATCTATTACGAGATTGGTAATAAGATATTCAGGACAACCTCCCACTTCGCCGGAGAGGAAATATCCTTAAGGGACAGAGTAAATAACATCATAAGCCGTGAAGTTTCTTAAAGAACTTCGGTGATTTATCTGGATAACGGCTGTGGTATGTGGTATAATTACTATAGCATTTACACAGCCGTTTCCCTTAAGAGAAAGGAGAATTTAAATGGCAAAAAGAGAAACGTTATGGATAGCAAATTTATATCTAAGGTTATCCAAAGAAGATAAGCGTTCAGCAAATGCAGAGAGCATAAGCATAGAAACCCAAAGAATGAAAACATCGAGTTTCGCCAACAAAAATAACATTATAATCCGCAAGGAATATGTAGATGACGGTGAATCAGGAGTATTCTTTGAAAGGCCTGAATTTCAGGCAATGATGCGAGATGTTGAAGAAGGAAATGCCAACTGCATAATCGTAAAAGATTTATCAAGGCTTGGCAGAAATGATGTTCAGGCAAATCTATATTACGAGGACATTTTCATAGCAAGAGGCATTCGTTTTATTGCAATAGATGATGGCGTTGATACATACTTAAATGGTTATCAACAAATTGCAACCTTTAAGAATATGTATAATGCAATGTATCCAAGAGATATATCCGAAAAGACAAGGTCGGCATACAAAACCAAATCGGAATCGGGTTGGTTCCTTGGAGCTAAAGCGCCATACGGATACAAAAAGGACCCGAAGGACAAGCATCATCTTATAATCGATGAAGAGGTTGCACGTATTGTAAGACATATCTTCGACTTGGCTAAGCAAGGCTATGGAAAAAGGAAAATAACGAAAATTCTTCACGAAGAAAAAATCCCTACTCCTGCCGCCTATGCAAAAGCTCAGGGAATGAATCATTACTCTGCTATGACCGCACACGATGACGAATGTTATTGGTGTGATGATACTGTGGGAGATATGCTTATAAACGAAGTTTACATAGGCAATATGGTAAATCACAGAAAAGAAAAGCCTTTTAAGTCAAAGAAGTTCAGGGATGTCCCCAAGGATGAATGGATTGTGGTAGAAAATACCCATGAACCGATAATTGATAAGCAGACCTTTGATGAAGTACAAAAATTGCTTGAAAGTCGGTCAAGAGAAACCAAAACAGGTGAAACACAAATCTTTGCTAAGATAATAAAATGTATGGATTGTAAAAAAGCCTTGGTGTTCTCAAATGCAACCAAGTCTTATGTGTGCAATACATATAACCTGAATGGTAAGCAATACTGCCCATCTCATTATATAAGGTATGACGAGTTATATGGTGTAGTCCTTGCAGACATCTACACAAAGACTGTGTTATTAGAAACCGACAGAGATGCACTATACAAAGCGGCACTTAAATGCAACGAGCAAAAGATTATGGCAGAAACTAAAGACAATCAACGAAAGCTTGCAAAAGCAAACAAAAGAATCGGCGAGCTTGAAATACTTATAACAAAGACATACGAAAATTCAGTTTTAGGAAATTTATCAAGCGAGAGAATGGCATCACTCCTCGCAGGATATGAAGAAGAACAGGCCGAATTAAAAGCCGAGGCATCGAGAATTGAAAGCGAGCTTAATGAATATCATAAGTCAAAGGATAATGCCATAGACTTTGTAAACTTAATTGAAAAGTACATAGGAATTAAAGAACTCACATACGAGATTCTCCATGAGCTTATAGACAGAATTGAAGTCGGCGAAAAGTACGAATACCAAGGTGAAACTTATCAGGATATAAATATTTATTATAAGTTTGTTGGAACAGTAGAGTTTAATAGCGAACTGAATATAGAAAAAGCAGGTTAAAAGTGCGATACAGGGCACTCCCTTAAAAAGAGTAACAGTCCCTTCATCCGCACCACCGACAAAAAGCTTACAGGATTTCAACTGTAAGCTTTTTTCGTGCCTGTTATTTGTCAGGCTGATACTTCCTCGTAATCGTCCTCATATATCATACCGATTTCATCTGTATAACTTTTTTCAAGGAATGGTGCTTTCATTCGTATTTCAAGGCGGAGTCCGTATTCATCTTCGTGAATTATTATTTTTTCTAACAGCAGACACAGATTTGTGTGGCTCAGTTCCTTTTCACTTAATATCTTATCAAGCAGATTTGCATTTTCGAGCATTGCCTTTTTTCTCTCTTTGATAATTTTATCGATGTTCTCTATTTTTGCAATCTCATTTTTGAAGCCTTCGATTTCTCTGTTTCGCTTTTCTATCATTCTTTCATATCTTTCGACATTATCCTTGTCCTTGATTTTCTCCATTAGTATTTGCTCGACCTCAAGCTCGGTAGCATTTAAGGAAATCTTCAAATCTATCCCAATTATCAAATATATCAAATTAAATTCATGCATGAACTTAGCAATACTTTCAACAATCAGCAAAAACAATCTTTATATCTTTTGATGCTTCTCTTTATTATTTCTCTTGCAAATTCAGGTCCTTTAACCTCACTTACAACGGTTTCCTTGCTTTCAAGAGATTTATAAACCTTGAAAAAGTGAGTAATTTCATCAAAAGTATGTTCGGGAAGCTGAGAGATATCCGTAAACGAATTATATGTAGGGTCATTAAACGGAATGGCAATTATCTTTTCATCCTCTTCCTCATTATCAATCATGTTTACAACACCGATGGGATAGCATCTTACAAGTGTCATAGGCACAATGCTCTCCTGACAAAGCACCAAAACATCCAAAGGGTCATCATCCGATGCATATGTTCTCGGAATAAATCCATAATTTGCAGGATAGTGTGTTGAAGTATATAAAACCCTGTCAAGATACAAAAGTCCTGTTTCCTTGTCCATTTCGTATTTGTTTTTTCCGCCCTTTGGGATTTCGATACATGCTATAAAATCATCAGGTGAAATTCTTCTTGGGTTTATGTGATGCCAAATATTTGTCATTTAAGCACTTCCTTTTCTTTTTATCTTATTATGTTATCACATAAGACTCAATTTGTAAATAAAATATTGGAGTTTTTTTCTTGTACTGCAAAAATATTTAAAAATTTTGTTAAATTATTATATTTTTCCTTGCAAAATCTCGAAAAAAAGGTTATTATATATGTTAGGATAGTTTAATTAAAGGAGTGGACAAGTTGACTAACAAAATTATTACTTCTACCATTGCAAAACTGGGTGATGCTCTTTCAGGAGTTATCGGAATAATTGACGATAATATGATTTTCTCACCTGAAGGTCCGATTGCAGAGATTGAAACAAATATGGCAGAAATACTTGAACTTGCATCCGACAGCGGTCATTCTTTTTCTCTTGCAGGTTACACTTTCTGTTGCCCTGCTGCAAATCCTTCAATGGATTATATTTATTTTGCAAAAGGTACTGACAGTAGTGCAGAGAAAAATCTCGACGTACTTATGATAAGTATTAACGGAATTAAAAAAATTCACGATGAAAAATTTGATAAATTCAATTTTATGAAAAATGTTATACTTGACAATATTCTCACAGGGGACCTTATGTCAAAAGCAAAAGATCTTCGTGTTACATATGAACAACAGAGAATAGTTTTTCTTATAAAAACTCTGAATTTCTCTGATTTATCTGTTAATGAAGTGCTCCAGAGCCTCTTCCCCGACAGACTCCACGATTTCGTTGTAAGCATTGATGAAAATACTTATGTTCTCGTTAAGGAAATAAATACATATTCCACAGAGCAGTGCAAGGAAATTGCAAGAAGTATAATTTCCACCTTAAGCTCCGAGGCTATGTGCCATGCTATTGTCGGAATAGGAACTGTTTCGCAGAATATTACCACACTGGCAAAATCCTACAAGGATGCATGCGTTGCACTTGAAGTTGGCAAAGTTTTTGATACTGACAAGGAAATTGTTTCCTATGATAACCTTGGTATCGCAAGACTTATATACCACCTTCCCACAACTCTTTGCGAACTTTTCCTTTCGGAAGTATTCAAAAAAGAATCCATTGATGTTTTAGACCAGGAAACAATTTATACAATTCAGAAATTCTTTGAGAATAATCTCAATGTTTCCGAAACATCACGTCAGCTTTATGTTCACAGAAATACTCTTGTATACAGACTCGATAAAGTTCAGAAACTTACCGGTCTTGACCTTCGTATTTTTGAACATGCCATCATTTTCAAGGTTGCAATGATGGTTAAAAAATATCTCACTTCAAATCCTATCAAACTTTAATTTGAAATGAGAAAACTTTTGGGAGATTTAATTTATGATAGTTTTCGACAATGTCAGTAAGATTTATGAGGATAACAATACCATAGCCCTTGACAACGTGAGCTTCACCATAGAAAAAGGTGAGTTTGTGTTTTTGGTAGGTCATAGCGGTGCAGGTAAATCCTCCATAATCAGGATGCTTCTTTGTGAAGAACGCCCCACAAGCGGAACTGTTTTAGTAAATGGCTTTAATATCGGCGAGCTTCAGCGCCGTGAAATCCCTGCACTGCGCCGCAGTTTGGGTGTAGTTTTTCAGGATTTCAGACTTTTGCAAAACAGAACTGTTTACGATAACGTAGCATTCGCTATGAATGTTGTTGGCGCACCGTCAAAGCAAATCCGCCGCCGTGTGCCCGAGGTTTTAAGCCTTGTTGACCTTTCACACAAAGCAAGAGCATATCCTTCTCAGCTTTCAGGCGGTGAACAGCAGAGAGTTTCTATGGCAAGAGCTCTTGCCAACAACCCATCTATTCTTATTGCCGATGAGCCGACAGGAAATTTAGACCTTAAGCGTTCTGACGAAATCATGGCAATTCTCGAAAAAATAAATCGCAAGGGAACCACAATTGTTATGGCAACCCATGCTGAAAAAATAGTAAACTCAATGCAAAAACGTGTAATAACCCTTGACATGGGTTCCATTTTGCATGATGAGGAGAAAGGTGGTTACAACGTTGGCGTTTAGAGGTTTCCGTTACTATTGCAGTGAAGCGTTTAAAAGCATATGGTATAATAAACCCATGGCTCTTACTTCCATAATAACGGTTATGGGTTGCCTTATACTTTTTGGCTTTTTCATGGTAATAGGACTTAATATTAATTTTATAACAAGACAGGTTGAGGACCAGTGTGAAATCCAGGTTTACCTTCCTATGGAGGCAACTGCGGAAGATGAAACGGCAGTTTTAAATGCAGTTAAAGCAGTTGAAGGAATCGGAACTGTAACCTTTGAAACCAGACAACAGGCTTATGAAAATTATAAGAACATGCTCGGTGACAAAGCAGTAGTGCTTGACGGACTTGACCCTGCTGATTTTCTCCCTGCATCGTGCAGAATTATTCCTGAAAACATCACAGAGGTTTCAGCACTTGTTGAAAAACTTTCCAAAATAAAAGGCATTGATGAGGTTGTAACCTCAATGGATACTATCGACAACGTTATATCCGCAACCTCATTTATAAGAAAAGGGTGTATTCTTTTCACAGTTTTGCTTGCAATTATAGCAGTTTTCATTATTACAAACACAATAAAACTTGACATTCATGCAAGACAAAAAGAAATACATATTATGAAATACGTCGGTGCTACCGACTGGTTTATACGTTGGCCATTTATAATCGAAGGCATTTTTGTTGGTATCATAGGTGCAATTATTTCGATTTTGATTTTAAGCGGTGCCGTTTCCTTTGTCACAGATTTGGCAACAAATTATTTCGGTGCAGTAAAACTTTTGCCGACAGGAACAATTTTGCCGCTTCTTATAGGAGTACTTCTTATATTCGGTGCCATGATTGGTGCTTTGGGAAGTCTTATTGCAGTAAGAAAGCATCTTCACGTTTAATTTCGGAAGGAATATAAGTTATGAAAAGAAAAAAATATGTTGTTGTTTTAGCCATTATATCCTTAATTGCTTTTCTCGCTATTACCCTTCTGCCAACTATTTCGAGTATAGTATATGCGGCAGAAAGCAGACAAGAGCTTGAGTCAAAACTCAAAAAATCTCAGGAAAGCAAAAATGCCGCAGAGCAAAAGGTTAAAACACTTACGGCTGAAAAGGAAAATATAAAAGAAGAACTTGAAGCACTCAATATTGAAATTGCAAAAGTTGAAAACGAAGTAAACGAAATGAATGCTGCTATCGCTGAAAACGAAGCGCAGATAACCGCTCAGCAGGAAAAAATTGACGTTTACGACGATGAATTTAAAGACAGAGCACGCACAATGTATAAGCACGGAAGTGTATCTTATCTTGATGTTTTGTTTGGTGCTAACAGCTTTGGCGATTTACTGTATAAAGTGCAGATGGTTGAGCGAATAATAAATTATGACAAGGACATCCTTCAGCAAATGACGGATGCCAAAACAGAGCTTGAAAACCAAAAAGCAGAGAAAGAGCTTAATCGTCAGATTCTTGAAAACAAACAAGGCGAATATGAATCAAAGGTTGCACTTCGAAACAAGAAAATCAGCCAGATTGACAGTGATGTTGCCGCCGCAAGAGCACAGGCGGACAAAGAAGATGCCGCAATGGCAGAGCTTCGCAGTCAGATTGCGGGCATGAGCAAAAGCGGTCAGGCTTCTTCAACTTCATCAGGTACATCTGTTGCATCTTATGGCTCTATGCAATGGCCTTCTGCAACTTCAAAGACAATTACTTCCCCCTACGGAAGCCGTTTCCATCCCATTCAGAAACGAACAAAATTTCACACAGGAATTGATATCGGTGCCGCATCAGGTACACCCGTTTTAGCGGCTGAAAGCGGAAAAGTAATTATGGCTCGCTGGAACGGAGGATACGGAAACTGCGTTGTTATTGACCATGGCGGCGGAATTACCACACTTTATGGGCACAACAGTTCCTTAAAAGTAAGTGTTGGTCAAAAGGTTTCAAAAGGACAGACTATTGCACTTGTAGGTTCAACAGGAAATTCAACAGGACCTCATATCCACTTTGAAGTACTTATAAATGGTAATTACACAAATCCAATGGCATACGTTCAGTAAACAATAATACATTTATATGAGGGGGCTGTGATAAAATGCACAGCCCCCAATTAATCTGAAAGGAAGTATTCTCTTTGACAGAACGCAAAAAAATATTAACTGCCGTTTTGATAACCTTTTTAGTAACTGCGATACTTACAAGTTTTCTATGGGCAACATTTTCTCCAATAAGTGCCACAGTAAAAAGACTTATCAAAGACAACTATGTACTTACAGTTGACAACGAAAAAATAGACAAATACATGGCAAAGGGTGCTGCGGCATCACTTGGTGATGATTATTCTTATTATCTCACTTCCGAGGAATATAGTGCCTTAATGAGTGATATTACGGGCGAATATAAAGGCATTGGTGTTGAAGTTTATGTAAGTGCCGAAGGCTTTTTAACTGTTTCAAATGTTTTTATGAACACTCCTGCGGAAGGTGCAGGCCTTCGTGCAGGCGATATTATTATCAAGGTTGATAACATTGAGGTTACAAGCGAAACTTCAGCAGATGCGATAAGCTATATGAGAGGTTTGAGTGAAGAAGGAAAAAACGCAGAAACTATGACACTTTCTGTCCTTCGCGGTGAAAAAATGTTTGACGCTTCTGTTACCAGAGCCGAAATCGTTGCACAAACCATTTTCTCCAAAGATATTGAAGGGGTAAAATATTTAAGAATTTCCTCCTTCTCACCTTCAACTTTCAGCGAGTTTGTTAATGCTTTGCAAACTGCTGAAAACAGCCGTGGTCTTATTCTTGATGTTAGAGATAACCCTGGCGGACTATTGGAAATTGTATCCGAAATTTGCGATGTACTTCTTCCCGAGGCTACTATCGTATATACCGAGGACCGCTCAGGAAAACAGATTTTTTATAAAAGCGACAAAAAATGCATTGAAATCCCCATTGTTGTTTTGACAAACGAAAACAGTGCCTCGGCATCGGAAATTCTTGCAGGTGCTTTAAAAGACAACAAAATCGGTACGCTTGTAGGCAAAAAAACTTTTGGCAAAGGCAGTGTACAGGAGATTTTCTCCCTTAAAGACCAGAGCGCTTTGAAACTTACCACCGCTTACTACTACACTCCTTCAGGTGTATGTATAAACGGAATTGGTATTTCTCCCGATTATGATATTTCTCTTCCTGAAGAAAGCCTTTTAAAACCACTCCAAACTCTCACTTTTGAGGAAGATACCCAGCTTCAAAAGGCAATAGAACTGATTATAAGCGGCTCAATAGAATAAATTGACGTTTTTCTCTTGACATTTATTTTTAAACGTTATAAAATATATAAATACTAAAAGATATAAATTTGGGGTTGCTATGTCAAATTTTTTAGATTTTTTTACAAAAGAAGTATATGTTGCAATAATTTCCATGTTTCCTATTGTTGAACTTCGCGGTGCAATTCCCGTGGGAATGAGCCTTGGGCTTTCTTCCCTTACAACATACATAATTGCAGTACTCGGAAACTTATTGCCAATCCCCTTTATTCTCTGGTTTTCAAGACCAATTATGGCATGGCTTAAAAGGACAAAGCCTTTAAGACCGATTGCTGAAAAGCTCGAAAAGAAAACCGAGGCAAACCGTGAGAAAATAATGAAATATAGTGCTTTGGGACTTTTTATATTTGTTGCCATTCCACTTCCCGGAACGGGTGCATGGTCAGGAGCACTTGCGGCATCACTTCTTGATATGAGATTTAAATATTCATTCCCAAGCATTGCACTCGGTGTTATGGCTGCAGGAATTATTATGTGCTTCGGCACATCTATTGTTCAATGGATAATTAATATTTTTTAGTCTGCAAACAGACAGAAAGGCTATACTTATGAGAAAATTTTTTACTTCAGAATCAGTTACAGAAGGTCATCCCGATAAAATGTGTGACAGGATTTCCGATAACGTGCTTGATGCTATTTTGGCACAGGACAAAAATGCAAGAGTTGCGTGTGAGACTTGTACCACAACAGGTATCGTAATGGTTATGGGTGAAATCACAACAGATTGTTATGTTGATATTCCAACCATTGTCCGCAAAACTGTCAAAGACATCGGTTACACAAATTCAAAATATGGATTTGATGCAGAAACATGCTCGGTTTTAAACAGTATTCATGGTCAGTCCCCTGATATTGCAATGGGTGTTGACCTTTCCCTTGAAGCTAAAGAAGGAGCGGACAACTTTGGAAGCGGTGCAGGTGACCAGGGAATGATGTTCGGTTACGCATGCAGTGAAACCGAAACTTTAATGCCAATGCCTATTTCTCTTTCCCACACTCTCGCAAGAAAACTTGCCACAGTAAGAAAAGAAGGAACCTTAAAATATCTTCGTCCTGACGGAAAAAGCCAGGTTACAGTTGAATATGAAAATGACAAACCTGTCAGAATTGACACAGTTGTAATTTCCACTCAACACGACGAGGAAGCTTCCCTTGAAACAATAAGAGAAGATATGATTAAGCATGTTATCATTCCTTCACTTCCTCAAAATCTTTTAGACGATAAAACAAAATATTTTATAAACCCGACAGGCAGATTTGTTGTTGGCGGACCTCATGGTGACAGCGGTCTTACAGGAAGAAAAATTATTGTTGACACTTATGGTGGTATGGCGCGTCACGGCGGCGGAGCATTTTCAGGAAAAGACCCTTCGAAGGTTGACAGAAGTGCGGCATATATGGCTCGCTATGTTGCAAAAAATCTTGTAGCCGCAGGGCTTACAAAAAAATGTGAAGTTCAGCTTGCATACGCAATCGGTGTTGCAAAACCTGTTTCCGTAAGAGTAGATACTTTCGGAACTTCAAAACTTGACGAAAGCCGTCTTGTTGACATTATAAATCAGAACTTTGACCTTCGCCCTGATGCGATAATCGAAACTCTTGATTTAAAACGTCCTATCTACGGCGAGACAGCCGCTTACGGACACTTTGGAAGAGATGACATTTCACTTCCATGGGAAGATACAAGTATTTCCCTTAAACTTTAAGCAGTTATGTCAGTATCAAAACCACCTCCTTTTTCATATTCTAAATCGGAGGTGGTTTGTTTATGTCAGAATATTTATTACCTGTTTTAATCACAGCAGTTTTGTGCTTTTTCTTTTTGTGGATTTTAAAAAATTTTAATTTGCCTTGCGATGGCAAAGCAGTTGAAATTATAATCGACGGAAACGAAAACTATGAGGATTTGGAAAAACTTATATTGTCATCGAAATATGTTGCAGAAAATTATCTTGTTGGGGCAAAAATATATCTTTCAGGTGACAGCGAAATAATTGATACACTTTGCATAGCGCATAATATATTGCAGAAAGGATAAAGAGATGGATATTACCATAGAAGGCGTTGTATCAGAAATTATATATACAAATGAAGAAAACGGCTATACTGTATGCGCCGTGGATACTGGTGATGAAGAAGTAATCGCAGTTGGAATTATGCCGTCTCTTTCAGCAGGTGAATCAGTAAGGCTCTATGGTCAATGGACAAAGCACCCCGATTACGGTCAGCAGCTTAAAGTAAGTATGTACGAAAATATCATACCTAAAAGCGAGACGCAGATTTTAATGTATCTTTCTATGGGAATTATAAAAGGCATTGGTCCTTCAACTGCCTCAAAAATTGTAAAAGAGTTTGGGGAACGTGCACTTGACATTATGCGTGACGAGCCTTTAAAACTTACTGTAATCAGAGGCATAAGCGAAAACAAGGCTTTGCAGATGAGTGAATCCTTAATTTCAAAACAAGTTATGCAAAACCTTGTTATGTTTCTTCAGCCATTTGGTGTAACTGCCGCATTTGCCCTTAAAGTGTTTAAAAAATTCGGACCTGCATCAGTTTCAAAAATCAAAGAAAACCCATACATACTGTGCGAGGTTGACGGCATAGGCTTTCTAACTGCCGACAAGCTTGCCGCAAAGCTAGGGGTTACTCCTGATGACGAAAACAGACTTACACATGGTGTTTTATATGTCCTTCGAGAGTATTCTCAAAGCGGAAACACATATCTTTTAAGAGAACAACTCACCTCTCTTTCACAAAAACTTTTAAGATGTGACGAGGTGTCTGCCGAAAACGCACTATTTAATTTAATAACACGCGGCGAAATAATAAAAGAAAACATTGATGGCAATATAGCATGCTATCTCCCAGCCTATTTTAATGCTGAGGTCGGGGTTGCCAGAGGACTTTTATCCCTCCTTCAAAAAGCGCAACCGCCGCTTTGCAAAACTTTTGACCAAACCGTTTCGCTGATAGAGAAAAAAAGCGGGATTACTTTATCCGACGAGCAAAAAGAGGCATGCCACGGTGCATGTACAAATAATGCATTTATTATAACAGGCGGTCCCGGTACAGGAAAAACCACAATTATTAATACCATTATTTCAATTTTAGAAAACGAAAACAAAACGGTTACCCTTTGTGCCCCCACGGGACGTGCCGCAAAAAGGCTTACTGAAACGTGCGGAGTTGAGGCAAAGACTATTCACAGACTTCTTGAGATTAACTTTTCAGAAGGTTCAAACCAAAGCTTTGTAAGGTGTGAAACATATCCGCTTGAAGAAGACGTTATAATAGTTGACGAAATGAGTATGGTTGATGTACTATTAATGAGTTCACTTATAAAAGCCATGAAAGACGGTGCAGTTTTGATTATGGCAGGTGACTTTGACCAGCTTCCGTCAGTTGGTGCAGGAAATGTGCTTTGCGACATGATTAATTCTGAAAAAATACCCTTTATGCGCCTTACCCAGATTTACAGGCAGGCATCAGAGAGCATGATAGTTGTAAATGCCCATAAAATAAACAAGGGTGAAATGCCCCACCTTAATGCAAAAGACAAGGATTTCTTCCTTCTTGAAAGAGAAAGCAGCGAAGATATTTTAAGCACTATATCACAGCTCTATTCAAAAAGGCTTCCTGCGGCTTACGGCTTTGATGTCCTTTCTGATATTCAGGTAATTTCACCATCTAGAAAAAGCGGTCTGGGCGTAATTGAACTTAATAAAAAATTACAAAGCGACATAAATCCCTCCACCGACAAGAAAAATGAAAAAGCATTTGGTGACTATGTTTTTCGCGAGGGCGACAAAGTAATGCAGATTAAAAATGACTACTCCATTTCATGGAAAAACACATACACAGGTCATGAAGGAATGGGCATTTTTAACGGGGATATAGGAAGAATATTGACAATAAACAATTATGAAAAAACGATAAGCATTCTTTTTGACGAAGAAAAAAAGGTGGTTTATGATTTCTCGTCACTTGAAGAAATTGAACCCGCTTATGCTATAACCGTTCACAAAAGTCAGGGGAGCGAATTTCCTGCGGTTATAATACCTATGTACCCTTCGGCACCTCAGCTTATGAACAGAAACCTTTTGTACACGGCACTGACCCGTGCAAAACAACTTGTGGTGCTTGTCGGCAGAAAAGAATGTTTATACAAAATGATAAAAAATACAAATGTGTCTGTACGCAACAGCGGTTTAAGACACAAGCTGGAGAGTTTGCTTTGAGAAAACTGATTTCAAAAATTATTTCCATCGTATTTCCCGCAAAGTGTATTTTTTGCGGGAAATTTATTAATGAAACACCCCTTCACATGTGCAGGGAATGTATAAACAAAATTAAATTCAACAAAAAGTATTGCCATTTCTGCGGTGAGCCTTTGGATACTGTATTCGGAAGTCCTCTTTGCGTTGATTGCAAAGGTTTAGAAAAGCCCTATGAACGTGTGTTTACCCCTTTGGTTTATGAAGGCGCAACACGCACATCAATCATAAATTTCAAATATAAAAACAAAATAAGCTATGCTAAAACATTTGCCATTTTAATTTTCACAGAAATCAAGAAAAGCGGCTATATTCCCGATGCCATAACTTTTGTTCCTATTCACTTTTTCAGGAAATTTAATAGAGGCTACAACCAGACGGAAATACTCTCAAAAGAGCTTTCTGCTCTTTTCTCTGTCCCATGTGTAAAACTTCTTAAAAAGAACTATTACACCAAAAAGCTCGCAGGTCTTTCTGCGTCTCAAAGACGAAAAACAGTTAAAGGCTCTTTTTCTGCTATAAAGCAAAAAGAAAACTATGACAATATATTGCTTATAGATGACGTTATAACAACCTCTTCAACCATAACAGAATGTTGCCGAATACTCAAAAAAGAATATGGCTGCAACATAAATGTCGCAGCCATAGCATCAACTTCAAAATATAAATTATAAGGTTCCGAAAAGTCTGTCTCCTGCATCACCGAGACCGGGCATAATATAGCCTTTCTCGTTGAGTTTTTCATCAAGAGATGCAACGTAGATGTCAACATCAGGGTGAGCTTTTTTTACGACCTCAACACCTTCGGGAGCAGCAATTATGCACATAAGTTTAATTTTCTTTGCTCCTCTTTTCTTGATAAAATCAATTGCAGCCGCAGATGAACCGCCTGTTGCAAGCATAGGATCAAGAACGAGCACATGACGCTCCTCGATATCAGTAGGGAGCTTGCAGTAATATTCAACAGGCTCTAAGGTTTCATGGTCACGATAAAGACCTATGTGCCCTACCTTTGCGGCAGGAATGAGGCTCATTAAAGCATCTACCATTCCGAGTCCTGCACGAAGTATCGGTACCAGTGCCACCTGCTTTTCAACAACAGCACCTTCTGTTTCACACAGGGGTGTTTTTACTTTTACCTTTGTAAGTTTTAAATCCTTTGTTGCCTCATATCCCATTAAAAGTGCAATTTCGTTTATAAGCTCACGAAAATCTTTAACCGAAGTATTTTCGTCACGAAGCATTGTAACCTTATGAGAAATAAGCGGATGATTCATTACATAAAGTTCGCTCATTTTATTTCTTCCTCGCTATTAAAGTTTAAAGTTTACGCCTGTATCTTTTGTTTCTTCTTCTGTTTCAAACACATAGTCTTTGCCTGGCAAAATTGCATTGAGCAAAATACCCAAAAGTGCTGCAATAGCAAGACCCGAAAGGTTTACTGCTACACCTGAAACCATAAATGTAATACCACCTATGGAATTAAATCCGAGTGCACTTACCAAAATAACAGCTGCAATAATTAAGTTTCTGCTCTTTGTAAAGTCAACTTTATTTTCAATAAGGTTTCTTGCACCGATAGCGGAAATCATCCCGTAAAGCACAAAGGAAATACCACCGATAATTGCTGCAGGAATTGAAGAAATAGCCGCAGAAATTTTAGGAACGAATGAAAGAATAACTGCAAAAACTGCTGCAATTCTTATAACCTTGGGATCATAAACCTTTGTAAGTGCCAAAACGCCTGTGTTTTCACCATAAGTAGTATTTGCAGGTCCTCCGAACATTGCAGAAAGTGATGTTGCAAGACCGTCACCCAAAAGTGTTCTGTGAAGACCGGGGGATGCAATAAAGTTTTTGCCAGTTGTAGCACTGATAGCGGATACGTCACCAATATGTTCCATCATTGTAGCGATAGCAATAGGTGCTATTGTTATAATTGAGCTTACATCAAATTTCGCAATAGTTTTACCGCTTATTGCAGGAAGACCAATCCAGCCTGCTTCTGCAATAGGTGCAAAATCCACCTGCTTCATGCAAATTGCAACGATATAGGAAACAACAATACCAATAAGAATCGGAACAATTTTTACCATTCCCTTGCCCCAGATGTTGCAAACAACTATTACCGCAAAAGCAATAATAGCCAAGAGCCAGTTTGTCTGACAATTATTAATAGCAGAAGGTGCCAAAATGAGACCGATTGCTATAATAATAGGACCTGTAACTACAGGAGGGAAGAATTTCATAACTTTTTTTGCACCAAAAAGTTTGAAAAGTGCCGCCAAAACCACATACAAAAGACCTGCAATAACAACACCACCGCAGGCATATGGCAGTTTTTCGATATTGGGCATTCCGTCAACAAGCGGAGCTACTGCCGCATAACCGCCCAAAAATGCGAATGATGAACCCAAAAATGCAGGAACCTTACCTCCTGTGAGGAGATGGAACAAAAGTGTTCCAAGACCTGCCATCAAAAGTGTGATGGAAACATCAAGTCCTGTCAAAAGCGGAACTAAAACTGTTGCGCCAAACATTGCAAAAGCATGCTGACAACCAAGAACTATCATCTTTGGTACACCTAGAACTTTTGCGTCATGAAGACCTTCGTTTCCGATAACAAATTTTTCTTTTGCCATTTTAAAAACCTTCTTTCTGTAAATTTTTTCTACCAATTTTTATTATATATTGCAATGCAAAATTTGTCAATAAAAAAGGTTTATTTTTCCTTGGATTTATAATAAAGCATGCAGTGGCAGAAACCTTCAAAATCGGGGTCTGCTATCTGCTCCTTAAATTCATTGCACATGCATTTGTTTTCCTCTGTCATTTCAAGGCGGCAAGGGCAGTATCCGCCTTTTTCTTTAAGTCCCTTTTTTATAGCCTCAACAATTTCCTTATCAGGATTTAAAGTTATTTTCATAAATTACCACTCCTTTAAATTTATTTTAATTACTTTTATTATAATAATTTACGCTTTGACTGTCAAGATAATTTAAATGTTGAATTTTACATTAAAATATAGTATAATACTTAGCGAGGTGAAATAAATGGCAATTATAAGCGTTGGTGCACTTTCAAAAAGTTTTGGCGAAAACACGCTTTTTGAAAATGTTTCCTTTTCCGTTTCAAATGGCGATAAGATAGGTTTTATCGGAGGAAACGGAGCAGGAAAAACAACTCTTTTCAAAATAATATGCGGTGTGGAACAAAAAGACACGGGCACTTTATCCATTTCATCGCAGATAAAAATTTCATATATGGAGCAGTTTCCTTTAAAGGACTCTGACAAAACTGTTTTTGATGAAACTCTTACTGTTTTCTCATATCTTGAAGAAATCGAAAAACAGGAAAATGAGGTTACGGAAAAGATAGCACTCGGACTTGACATTCCCAAATATATTAATCTTCAACATGATTTGAGAGTAAAGTTTGAGGACTTAGGCGGACTTACCTATAAATCAAGAACACGTTCTATGCTGATGGGGCTTGGATTTTCGGAAAATGATTTAAGTTTGCCCGTTTCAGCCTTGAGCGGCGGCGAAAAAACAAGGGTATCTCTTGCTAAGATGCTCCTTTCAAATTCTGACCTTTTGCTTCTTGACGAGCCTACAAACCATCTTGATATGGACTCTGTGGCTTTTCTAGAGGATTTTTTAAGTGGTGTCAATACATCTTTTATTGTAATTTCCCATGACAGATATTTTCTTGATAAAGTAACAACAAAAACAATGGAGCTTGAAAACAAAACTTTAAAGCTTTTTGATGCCCCCTATTCACAGTACCTTAAATTCAAGGAAACTGACAGAGAAATCATGGAAAAGCACTATGAAAATGATTTAAGGGAAATAAAGAGAATTGAAGGAATTATCGAACAACAGCGCAGATGGAACAGAGAAAAGAATATCCGTACTGCCGAAAGCAAACAAAAAATGCTTGACAAAATGGTGGACTCTCTCAAAAAACCTGATGCACTCGCTAAGGATGTTGCCATTTCGTTTTCCGCAAGAGTACAAAGTGGATTTGACGTTTTAAAGGCTGAAAACCTCTCAAAATCATTTGATTCACAGTTTCTTTTTGAAAATGTTTCATTTGACATTAAAAGAGGTGACAAAGCCTTTATAATAGGCGGAAACGGAACGGGAAAATCAACAATTTTTAATATACTTACAAAAAACATTGATGCTGACAGCGGCGCATTTACATTCGGAACAAAGGTAGATGCGGGATATTTTGACCAGCACTTTACAAACCTAACATTATCGAATACCATAATTTCCGAAATAAGAAATGCCCATCCCCGCCTTACCGACACGCAAATCCGCTGTGCCCTTGCAGGCTTTTTGTTTTATGGTGATGATGTTTTCAAAGAAATATCAACTTTAAGCGGCGGAGAAAGAGCAAGGGTAGCACTCCTTAAAATGATGCTCTCAGGACACAATCTCCTTCTTCTCGACGAGCCTACAAACCATCTTGACATAAAAAGCCGCGAGGCTTTGGAGGAAGCACTCCTTTCTTATGACGGAACAGTTTTTGCAATTTCCCATGACCGCTATTTTATAAATAAAATTGCAACAAGAATTTATGCTCTTAAAGATACAGGCATGGACCTTTTTGAAGGAAATTTCGACTATTACCTCGAAAAAAAATCTGCCTTTTCACCTAAAAAATCAGATTTATCTCCCAAAAAGGAAAACGATTATAATATTCAAAAAGCACTTCGTTCCCAGCAGAAAAAACTTGAGAGAAATCTCAAAAAATGTGAAGAGGATATTGCGTTTTTTGAAGATGAGCTTGCAAAGTGCGAAGCGGAGCTTTTGACTATTCAATCAGACTATGTAAAGGGCATGGAAATTTCCTCCCGTGCTGATGAAATCCGTGAAAAGCTTTCTTCACTTTATGAAATGTGGGAAGAGCTTTCACTCCAGATGGAAGAATAATTTACATGAAAGCCCTGAAAAAACTTTTTGCAGTTATAAATAAAAAGTGACCAAAACTTTCTTTTGGAGGCGGAAGAACGTCGCGGTTTGAAAGTACCTGAGTTTCAGAAATCACATTTCCATCAAGCATAATTTTGACCTTTCCCAGTATCTGCCCGTTTTTAACGGGAAGATATAGCTTTGGAGGAAGGTCATTTATTATTTCTACTCTTTTTTGTTCTTCCGAGTTTAAAACACATTCTAAACTGTTTTCACATACCGCTCCCACTCTCTCCCCATTTTCAGCAGTAATTTCGCAAACGATGTCACCTTTGGAAAATGGTGTTATCTTATTATAATTTTGATACGTTTCATCAAATAGTTTTCTGTGGTCATTCCAGTCATCAGGTGCATTTAAGGTGACAGTAATTATACTAAATCCGTTTCGCTCGCATGCAGTTACAAGGCATCTTCCGCTTTTTTTAGTAAAACCCGTTTTAACCCCGAAAACTCCCTCACAGTTTCTTAAAAGTTTGTTGTGGTTTGTGTATGTTCCTCTTTGGAGTGTTATAGATGAAGTTCCTGCAATTTTCCTGAAAAGCTCATTTTTCATAGCATGAGCTGCAATTTTGGCTAAATCAAGGGCTGTTGTATAGTGCCCTTCCTCATCAAGACCATTGGGGTTTTTAAAACTCGTGTTTACTGCCCCTATCTCCCTCGCACGTTCTGTCATTTTTTTTGCAAAGAGTTCTGTGCTTCCAGCGATATGCTCTGCCAAAACTACTGCGGCATCATTGCCTGATGAGAGTAAAAGTCCATAGAGTAGCTCTGTAAGTGTTACCCTTTCCCCTTCCTTAAGGTACATGGAACTTCCTTCCTGATATGCGGCTTTTCTTGAAACCTGAAGTATTTCATCTCCCCTTCCATACTCTGCCGCCAAAAGTCCTGTCATAATTTTAGTGGTGCTTGCAGGAGTCATTATTTTACTTGCATTTTTTTCATATAGCACTCTCCCGCTTTCAGCATCTATTACTACTGCCGAAGTTGCAGAAATTTCTGCCGAATAAATAGGAAGATTTAAAGATAAAATGCAAAAGAAACTCAAAACAGAAATTATTTTTTTCAAAAAAATCACCCATATAAACTATATGAGTGATTTTTATATTTTATTTACTTTTTAACAAGATATTTTCTGACATCTATTGAAACTGCAAGAATTATAATTATACCCTTTATTATATATTGAAGATACGGGCTTACACCTATAAAATTAAGTCCGTAATTTATAAACTGCAAAATAACGGTTCCTATCAAAACTCCCGGTATCGTTCCGACTCCGCCAGAAAATGACACGCCCCCTACAACACATGCAGAAATTGCATCAAGCTCGTAGTTTATTCCTGTGTTACTTGTAGCAGAGCCTATTCTTCCTGCCTCCAAAAATCCCGCTATGCCATACAAAATACCTGAAATAATAAATATTATCATAATATTTTTTGCAAGGTTTACTCCTGAAACTGCCGCAGCTTCAGGGTTTCCGCCTATTGCGAACATATTTCTTCCAAGCCTTGTTTTGTTCCATATAAACCACATTACAGCGGCAATTATGGCAAGATATATTATAAGATATGGAAGTTCAAAGTTTCCGAGCTTTAGTGACCCTGTGACAAAATTTGTGTACCTCTCATCAAAATTTGCAATAGGCTGTGCGCCAAGGGGCGGCCTGTCGATATATATGCAGGAAAGCCCGTAAGCAATAAGCTGCGTTCCGAGGGTAATTATAAATGCATGTACCTTAAGTTTTGCAACACCAAAACCGTTTATTGCACCAAATACCGCTCCCACCGCCGCTGCAATTAAAAGCGGAATAAACAAAGGAAGCTGGGGGAGATTCGGATACATTCTCGAGGCATACCCTACCGATTGCAAAAGCGATGCAGATAAAATTGCCGTAAAGCCGAGTATTCGTCCTGCCGAAAGGTCAGTACCCTGCAAAACTATAAGGCCTGCAACACCAAGTGCAAGTATTCCCCTTGTCGATGCCTGACTTTAAATGTTTGTTATATTTTTAAGGGAAATAAACGACGGGTCTTTTAAAATAACCGCCAGAATCATTACTCCCAAAACTATATACAAAGAATAATTTAAAAGAAAATCGCCTATCTTTCTTTTGTCTAATCTCTCCGTATTCATAATCTCTCTCCTTTAAATATACTTTGCGGCATACTCCATGATTTTTTCCTGCGTTAAGTTTTTTGTATCCTCCACACCTGCAACCCTTCCGCCTGACATTATCATTATTCTGTCGCAAATACCGAGCAGTTCGCTCATTTCAGAGGAAACCATAATTATGCCTTTATTTTCTTTTGCAAGGTCTAAAATAAGCTGATATATCTCAAACTTTGCCCCAACATCTATACCCCTTGTAGGTTCATCAAGGAGAAGAATTTCAGGTGTTGTCAAAAGCCATCTGCCAAGTAGTACCTTTTGCTGATTTCCACCTGAAAGAGTTCTTATAAATGTTCTTTTGGACGGGGTTTTAACTCTGATTTTATCTATAACCCACTCTGTGTCACGATGCATTTTACGTTTTGATAAAACACCTGCAAAGACATATTTTTTAAGATTTGCAATAGTTGAATTAAATGTTATATCAAGACCGCCGAAAATTCCTGTGGCTCTTCTTTCCTCTGTCAAAAGAGCAAAACCGTTTTTTATTGCAGAAGATGGACTTAAATTTTCAATTTCTTTGCCATGAAGAATTATTTTCCCCTTTTCTTTTTTCTTTATTCCAAATAAAAGCTCCAAAAGCTCTGTTCTTCTTGACCCTACAAGACCTGCAACACCCAAAATTTCGCCTTTTCTTAAATTAAATGATGCATCTAAAACCCGAGGCTGATATTTCCCCGTAAGCTCTTTTACCTCTAAAATAACTTCTCCCGGTGCATTTTGTTTTTCAGGGAAACGATTTTTCAAATCCCTTCCTACCATAAGTTTTATTATTTTGTCAGTTGTAAGATTTTCTGCACTCTCCGTGGCAATCCACTTTCCGTCACGCATTATTGTAACTTCATCGGAAATACTTAAAATTTCCTCCATTTTATGCGAAATGTAAATAATTGCACATCCGTCTTTTTTAAGTTTACCTATTATTTTAAAAAGATGCTCCGCTTCGCTTTCTGTAAGGGAAGATGTAGGCTCATCAAGCACAAGTATTTTTGCTCCGTAAGATACTGCCTTCGCAATTTCAACCATTTGCCTTTGAGATACTGAAAGTTTTGACATCTTCATTTCGGGACTTACATTTATATCAAGCTCTTTGAAAATATTTTCCGTATCGTGATACATTTTTTTACGGTCTATCATACCATATTTAAGCGGAAATCTTCCAAGCCACATATTGTCCATTACATCGCGCTGAAGCACTTGATTCAGTTCCTGATGCACCATCGCAACTCCGTTTTCAAGTGCCTGTCTTGGATTTTTAAAATCGGCGGTTTTGCCATTTATTAAAATTTCACCTTCATCTTTCTTATAAACACCAAAAAGGCACTTCATAAGAGTGGATTTTCCCGCTCCGTTTTCACCCATTAGTGCATGAACGCTTCCTCTTTTCAAATTGAGATTTACTTTGTCAAGTGCCAAAACACCCGGAAAGCGTTTGCTGATGCCTTTCATCTGAAGCACAAATTCCTCCATTATGCCACATCCTTTGCCATTATTTTCCGCTGTAAGGTTTATAAGGAATTCTTACAGAAACCAAACTTTCGTCATATTCATAGCCTGTACCTTCAAGGTATTCTTTACCTTCCGCCGCATTCATTGCTGCCGCAAACAAAATCTTGCCCATCTCTTCCCCGTCCTGCAAAACTGTTCCTGTCATATATTTTTTGGAAATAAGTTCTTTTGCGGCATCTGTTGCATCAACCCCTACAACAGGAATAAACGGGGAATCTCCTCCTTTATTAAAGCCTGCCGCCTGAAGTGCTGCTATAGCTCCCTGCGCCATTCCATCGTTATTTGCTACGACAAATTCAATCTTGTTTCCATATTTTGAAAGCCATGCTTCCATTGCACGGTTTGCAAGCTCTGTATCCCAGTTACAAACCTGAAGTTCAAGCTGCTCACATTTTACTCCGTTTTCTTCTGCCGATTTAATTGAATACTCTGTTCTTGCAACGGCTTCAGGGTTATCAGGCTCGCCTTTGAACATTACATATTGCATAACACCGTCACCATTTGTGTCATAATTTCCGTTTTTCCATGCATCTGCAATAATTTCGCCCTGAATTATACCTGCATCCTTTGCATTTGTTCCAATAAATCTTGCCTTGTCATAGGATTTTAAAACATCCTCGGCAGGCTCTCGGTTAAAGAAAATAAGGGGTACTCCCGCATTTTTTGCCTTGCTTACAACAGAGGATGCCGCACCTACATCAACGATATTTACCAAAAGTGCATCAACCCCCTTTTCAAGAAGGAGGTCTATCTGGTCGTTTTGTGTTCCCTGGTCGCTCTTACCGTCATTTAAAAAAAGTGTTGCTCTGCCCTGTGCCGCTTTTTCAAGCGACTGACGGACAGTTGAAATATAAGTATCGTCGTACTTATATATACAAACACCTATTTTGGGCATGGTGTTATTTTCGGTGAGAGTAGCCCCTCCGTTTTCATCTGCACCGCCCGTGCCACTGCAACCGCATAGTGCAAAAATTAATGCACAAACTATAAATGCAATAAGTCTTTTTTTCAAAAAAATCATTCCTTTCAATACTTACTAGATTTAATTGTTTCCAATTTTGGACAGTTTATTACTTCTAAATAAAAAAAGGAATGTAAAAAAACATTCCTAAATGATTATTTCTATTTGATTGTTTTGCTTTCCGATAAGATTATTGTTTTTTATAAAGTTTATAACATCTTCATCAATAATACTTCCAGGAAGTACTGCGGCAACGCCGGGAGGATATGCATAAATTGCTTTTTTTGAAATTTTGCCTAGTGATTTATCAATGTGACAAAGCGTACTTTCTGCATAATAAGTTTCTCTCGGTGTAAGTTTTAATTTTCCATGAGGAATTTTTTCGGCTTTAAAATCAGTTTCAGGCAATTTTTTCAAAATTTTCAAAAGTCTTAACACTTTTTCTTCGCTGTCAGCGGCGGTTACGATAAACACCATAAGTCCTTTCCCGTACATTTCAGGCTCTATTTTTTCTTCTCTCAAAATTTCAAGAGACTTTTCTCCGTCACACCTTACCACAATTCTCATAATGTCATCTGTTTTCAAAACATTTTTCGGAGTATTCTCTTTTATAATTTTTATAAGTTTTTCCATGTTCTCTTTGCCGACTTCTTCCATATATGCCCTGCCGTAATCAATTGATGCCATAAGCAAAAAGGAAGAGCTTGATGTAATAAGCATGTGAAGTGTTTCCTCTGCTTTTTTCAAAAGAGCAGAGTTTCCGATATTTAAAACTGCACATTGAGTAAGCGATGGGATTGTTTTGTGATAGCTTATAACAGATGCATCTGCACCCTGCTCCATTGCACTTTCAGGCAGCATATCAGAAAACGGAAAATGAGCTCCGTGAGCCTCATCAACAAGCAAAAGCATTTCGTTTTCTTTGCATATTTTTGAAATTTTACGAAGCGGGGACACCTGACCATACGAATTTGGACTTGTTACAAAAACTGCCTTTGCATCAGGATTTTCTGCCACCGCTTTTTTTAGGTTTTCTTCACTTACGCATCCTAAAACTCCACATTCATCTGCATATTCATTTTCAATAAAAACAGGGGTAGCACCCGAAAGTGCCAAGGCAGAAAGAACTGATATATGGCAAAATCTGTCCACTAAAATCTTTTCGCCATCTTTAATAGCGGACATTATCATGGTGTGATTTCCCTGTGTTGACCCTCCGCTTAAAAAAAAGCTCTTTATACTTTTGCACCTTTTTGCCATAAGGCTTTGTGCCTCTAAAAATGCATTTTGAGGATTTAATATATTATCAGTAAAATCAAGCTCTGTCACATCCATCTTCACAAGGTCTGCCCCAACTCCGTCAAAAAGCACTCCTTCTCCCTTGTGACCCGGCATGTGATATCTGTCAGCATTTTGGGAAGTATATTTTTTAAGCATTTCAAATACAGGTGAATAAATCATTTTTTTCTCTTTCCAATCATAATCTTAATGGGGGTGATATTTTTGAAAAACAAACAAAGAAGGCGGCTATCCACAAAATATAAATTAATTTTACAGATAACCGCTTCACTTTTTCTTTTACTGGCAGTATATTTTGCAAAACAAAATGTGCCTTTTGTTTTTGAGAAAATAAAATCCTCGCTTACATATACTCCTGACATTTCAGTTTACACGCAGTATGCAAGGGATTTTATTTTAAAATATACTCCAAAATAATTATTTTTTGTCACGAAGCAGCATGTTAAGCTCTTCCATAAACGTGTTGATATCTTTAAACTCTCTGTAAACCGACGCAAAACGAACATAAGCCACCTGGTCGATGGTTTTGAGTTTGTCCATAACAAGCTCGCCTATCTGGACAGTTGTTATTTCTCTTTCCATGGTGTTTGCAATAATATTTTCTATTTCATACACCATTTTTTCAAGTTTTTCTGTCGGTACAGGTCTTTTTTCGCATGCTTTCAAAAGACCGCTTAAGAGTTTCTCAGGCGAAAAAGCCTCTCTCGATTTGTCTTTTTTAATAACCATTATCGGCACACGTTCAATTTTTTCATAAGTGGTAAAACGCTTCTCGCATTTAATGCACTCTCTGCGCCTTCTAATTGCACTAGAGTCTTCAACAGGACGTGAATCTATAACCTTGCTTTCTTCAAAACCGCAGTAAGGACACTTCATAATTTTACCATTCCCTTCAATTAAAACTTATCTGTTTTCTTCGTATTTTGCAATTTTGTCAATTCTTGTCTGATGTCTGCCGCCTGCAAATTCGGAGAAAATCCATGCGTCAATAAGCTCAAGTGCCAAAATTTCGCCTGTTACTCTTGCGCCTATGCACAAAATGTTTGAATTGTTGTGCTCCTTTGTAAGTCCTGCACTTGTGCTCTCGCCTGCAACAGCCGCTCTTATTCCCTTTACTTTGTTTGCCGCAATGCTCATGCCGATTCCCGTGCCGCAGATAAGTATTCCTCTGTCACATTCTCCGCTTGCAACGCTTTCCGCTACGGGTAATGCGATATCGGGATAATCACAGCTTTCGCCATTGCATCCGAAATCCTTTGTCTTAAATCCTTTTGCCTCAAGATACTTTATAACAGTATCTTTGAGTATGTAACCTCCGTGGTCGCATCCGATTGCTATCATTTTTAAAACCGCCTTTCAAAATTTTTTATTCTATATTTTGTCCCTTTTCCAGTCTTTCGCGCTCTGCCTGAGGGCGTCTTAAATAAAAGGGCTGTAAAAGCTTTTCATCAATTCCTTCATGGCCTTCTGCCGCCGCCGCAATAAATGAGGCACGCTGAAACAAAAAGCTCTCCGAAGGGAAATACGCATTGTTTCCTTGTTTTTCTTTTATTTCTTCTTTAAATGCTGATGCACCGTCACCTACATACATCACTTCTTCGTCTTTAAGCGACATAAGAAGCTCTGAAAGTGGCATCGCAGAAGGCTCCGTGATTTCAGTTAATTTGTCACTTTCCCATTTATATACTGCGCAGTAAACCTGCCCGCGTCTTGCATCCATTAAAGCTGCAATTTTTCCGCCAAAGCCTTTTACTCCAAAGCAAAGTGCACGAAGGGGAGAAACTCCCAAAACCTTTTTCCCTGCTCCCATGGCAAGTCCTTTGACGGTTCCTATTCCTATACGAAGCCCCGTAAATGAGCCTGGTCCGTCTGACACCGCAATAAGGTCAACATCATCTATATCCTTGCCTGCCATTTTAAGTGCACTGTCTATCATCGGCATCAATGTTTCCGAATGGGTAAGTCCGCAGTTTACAAAGTTTTCCGCCACAAGCTTTCCGTTCTCCAAAACTGCCGCACCTGCCGAAAGAGCACTGCATTCAACTCCAAGTATAATCATTTCACACTCTCACTTATCTCAATTTTTCTCTTGTCTTCAAAGTCGATACGTTCTATATTGACATACAAAATATTGTCACCCTCAAAAAATTCTTCATACCCCTCGTACCACTCTGCTACTGTTACCGACTTTTTCGCAGGCTCAAAGCCTAAATCATAAAGCTCCTCAATGTCGGAAAGTCTGTATAAATCAAAATGGTATATGGGCACTTCCCCTTCATAAACATTCATAATGGTAAATGTGGGACTTGAAACTCTGGCATCATATCCAAAACCCTTCGCGAGTCCTCTGGTAAATGCTGTTTTGCCTGCTCCCAAATCTCCCTTTAGGCAGAAAGTCACAGGAACTGTCACCTTTTTAGCCAAATCATATGCAATTTTTTCTGTTTCCCTAGGGCTTTCGGAATAAAACACCATTATTTTCCCCTCCATCAGTTCCAGAACTTTTTGTCAACACTTCTGTACGAAATTGCCTCTGCAATGTGCATTTCGTTTATTTTTTCGCTTCCTTCAAGGTCTGCAATAGTACGGGCAACTTTTAAAATCCTTGAATATCCTCTTGCACTTAAAGACATTGAGGAATATGCATTTTTCAAAAGCATTTCTGCATTTTTTGTAAGAACGCAATATTTTTCAATCTTATCGCCTTCGAGTGCGGAATTTGAGAAGAATGGTTCATCTTTATATCTTGCGTTCTGAATTTTCCTTGCCGCAACAACTCTTTTCTTAATCTCTGCGGAAGTTTCTCCACCGCGGTTTTTAAGTTCTCCGTATGTAATTGATAAAGCCTCAACACAAATATCAATTCTGTCAAGAAGAGGACCGCTCACTCTCGACAAATATCTCCTGATACTTGCCTCGCTGCAGCGGCATTTTCCGCTTCCGTCACCATAGTAGCCGCATTTACATGGATTCATTGCCGCAACAACCATTGTTTTGCAAGGATATGAAACACTCGCCGACACTCTTGTAATATTAACCTTCCCGTCTTCCATAGGCTGACGCATAACCTCTGTGGCATCCTTTTTAAATTCAGGAAGCTCATCAAGAAACAGCACACCGTTATGTGAAAGCGAAAGTTCTCCCGGCTTTGGCATTGAACCGCCGCCCACAAGTCCTATTGTCGAAATTGTGTGATGCGGAGAACGAAAGGGCCTTTTTGTTATAAGTTCGCCTTTATCCTTCAAAAGTCCTGCAACGGAATAAATTTTTGTAGTTTCAAGAGCTTCTTCTATTGTCATGTCAGGCAAAATGGAAGGAAGCCTTTTTGCAAGCATACTCTTTCCCGACCCCGGTGTTCCTATAAGCAGGCAGTTGTGTCCCCCTGCCGCAGTAATTTCAAGTGCTCTTTTTGCCGCACTCTGCCCTTTTACCTGAGAAAAATCTGCATCATACTCTGCGTTTTCATATATGAGCTTTTCTATATCAACCTCAGTTTTTGGTATTTCCGCTTTTCCGCACAAAAACTCTGTGCATTCATGTAAATTTTTTGCGGCATAAACCTCGGCACCTTTTGCCAATGCCGCCTCGTAAGCATTCTGGGGCGGAACAATAAAACGTTTATAGCCTTTTTCGATGGCAGAGAGCACCGCAGGCAAAACTCCTGCAACTCCTCTCACCTCACCGGAAAGCGAAAGCTCGCCCATGATTACATATTCGTCAGTTTTTCCGTCAAGCTGACCCGTTGCCCCCAAAAGTGCAACTGCAATCGGAAGGTCGTAAATACTTCCCTCTTTCTTAATGCTTGAAGGTGCAAGATTAATAGTATATCTCTTTGCAGGAAATTCGAAACCGCAGTTTTTAATTGCCGCTCTCACTCTTTCCTTCGACTCTTTCACGGCAGTATCAGGAAGACCTACTACATCAAATGCAGGAAGTCCCATTGAAGCATCTGCCTCAACCTCAACCATGTGTCCGTCAAGTCCTGAAAGTGCGCATGATTTTACTTTGTAAATCATTTCTTATCTCCTATATTTCCTTCATAGTAAGAGAAATTCTTTTTCTGTCGATTTCCACACCGATGACTTTTACTTTTACAATGTCACCAACCTTTAAAACATCTGTTGGGTGAGAAATAAATTTGTCGCTTATATTAGATATGTGCACAAGTCCGTCCTGATGCACTCCGATGTCAACAAACGCACCAAAATCCGTTACATTTCGCACAGTTCCCGTTATAATCATTCCTTCTTTTAAATCCTTTATATCAAGAAGTGTGCTCATAAGCTGTGGCTTTGGAAGAGTATCTCTTATATCCCTTCCGGGTTTTAAAAGCTCTGTGACAATATCTGTTAGTGATATTTCACCAATTTCAAGTTCCTCCGCCATTTTTTCTTTTCCATATTTTTTAAGTCTTTCAGGCAAATCCTTTAAATTCTGCTCTTTAACATCTTCATCGGTAAAGCCCAAAACCGAAAGCATTTTCTCTGTTTTTTTATAGCTTTCAGGGTGAACACCTGTGTTATCAAGAATGTTTTCTCCATCAGTAATTCTCAAAAAGCCTGCACATTGGGTAAATGTTTTCTCCCCGAGTTTTTTGACCTTTTTAAGCTGATTTATATTTTTAAATCTGCCCTCCTGCTCACGGAAGTCAACAATATTTTTCGATATACTTTTGTTAATTCCTGCAACATAGGAAAGAAGTGAAACTGACGCAGTATTAAGGTTTACCCCTACACTGTTTACACACCCTTCAACAACTCCACGAAGGCTTTCGTCAAGTTTTTTCTGTTCCATGTCATGCTGATACTGACCTACCCCTATTGCCTTCGGGTCTATTTTTACAAGCTCCGAAAGCGGGTCTATAAGCCTTCTTGCGATTGAAACTGCACTTCGAAGCGATACATCAAAATCAGGAAATTCCTCAGCACCCAGTTCCGATGCAGAATAAACCGATGCCCCCGCCTCACTTACAACCATATAGTAAAGCTGTTTTTCACATTCTTCGATTACTTCGCAAACAAATATTTCACTTTCTTTTGAAGCCGTTCCGTTACCTATTGCTATTATTTCAACATTATATTTATCAATAAGATTTAAAATGCTTTTTTTAGCCTCGTCCCTTTTACTGTCGGACATAAATGGGAAAATGACAGTCGTTGCAATTACCTTTGATGCCGCATCTACAACTGCTATCTTGCATCCTGTTCTGTACGCAGGGTCAAGTCCCAATATAACTCTTTCCTTAAGCGGTGGCTGCATTAAAAGATTTTTAAGATTTTCTGAAAAAATTCCTATTGCCGCATCGCCCGCTCTGTCAGTCAAAAAGTTTCTTACTTCGTTTTCAACAGACGGGCGGATAAGTCTTTGATATCCGTCTTCTATTGCGAGAGAAATATATTTGTCGCAAGGAGTAGTGTCTCCTCGGAGCATATCTTTTTCAATGCTTTTTATGATATCTTCTTTCGGCTCTTCAATTTTAACCGTAAGAGCACCCTCGGCTTCACCTCTGTTAATTGCTAAAACTCTGTGGTTTGCCGCTTTTTTTACAGGCTGGGAAAAATCGAAATACATCTCATATGTCCGCTTTTCCTCATCTTTGCAACTGCTTTTTAAAATGCCTTCTCTTATAAAGCAGGCTCTTATAAATTTTCTGTAAGCCGCATTATCCGAAACCGACTCTGCTATTATATCCATTGCACCTTGCAAGGCTTCCTCGAAAGACTTAACGTCTTTTTCTTCGTTTATAAATTCTTTCGCTTTTTCTTCTACATCAGCATTTTGACGAAGGAGAAGAAACTCTGCCAAAGGCTCAAGTCCCCTTTCCTTTGCTTTTGAAGCACGAGTGTGCTTTTTCTGCTTATAGGGTCTATATAAGTCTTCAATTTCCTGCATTGTTTTTGCAGAAAGGATTTTCTCCTCAAGTTCAGGTGTGAGTTTTCCCTGCTCGTCAATAAGCCTTATAACCGCCTCTTGTCTTTCCTGCATTCCTCTTAAATACAACAGTCTGTCATAAAGCTTTCGGAGTGTAACATCATCCATTGTCCCCGTCATTTCTTTTCTGTAACGGGCAATAAATGGAATTGTATTTCCATCATCTATTAAATCTATAACATTTTTAATGTGCTGCACTTCTTTTTCAAGCTCTGCAGACAAAATTGCAACTATATCCAAATTGACCTCCAAAATGCAAAAATACTATATATAGTTATTTTAACACAATTTTGCCACAATTACAAGAAAAAAAGCATGTTTTTTCTTGTGATTTTTCGGGGAATAGGAAAAAATGCTTCAGAACGAACAAACTGCGACGAAGTTGTATGTGATACTACGATGGAGCAGTTTGTTCGTAGCAAAAAGGTCCAAAACGCAGAAAAATCGAAACAAAGTTCGATTTTTCTACATAAATAAATATTTTATTTTTTATTTAAACGCAATTTACATTAATGTTTACTTTTCCTTTTTGCGTTCTGGACTTTTTTTACATTCCCTCAATTAGTTACACTCTGCGTTAAGTGGACCAGCAAGTTCCTTAAGGAAGAAAAGTTTTCCGGGAAGTGTTGGCATATATGATGACGGAATCCATCTTGTAGGACCGTAGTGAAGTGTCATCATAAAGCTCATTCCCTGCCACTGCATACCTCTTGAAAGGTAGCCGTCGCATCCGCCGATAATATAGTCTGCCTGCATAAAGAGACCGGGACCAATTGTATTTGCACGGCATGGAACCAATGTTGTTCTTGATTTAAAGCTTGTAATAGCATTTTGCTCAATTGTTAAAGGATGAAGTTTTGCACCAATTCTGTAGGGCTGTTTAATCCATTCATCATCGCTTGCAAATTCAGCCGCAAAGTGTGGCTCCCAGAAAGCAATGTGACACATTCTTCCAACACCAAATACCAAAACAAGTTTTGCACCTTCTGCTTTGAGTGCCGCAATTTTTTCAGGATATGTAGGAAGGTTTTCCTTTGTTGCAAAGTTTCACTGGCTTTCAGGAACTGTAAGTTCTCCGAGAGGATTATAGAAAGCATCTCTCATAGCATTCTGGAATGCTGCAGGGTCATTTGCAGGGAGAGTGTTTCCTTCTCCGTCTGCCCATTCGTCCATGTTAAAGCAGTAAAGATGTTCGCAGGATACATTCCATTCTTTGAGGAAGTAAACAGCCCATTTGTACATTCCCATAGGACCTACAGGCAAAATCATAGCAAGCTTTCTGCCTTGATCTTTTGCTTTTTTTATCTGAAGTGCAATTTCGTGTCCCATAAGAGTGTCAAATTCGCCGAGAGCTTCACACATAACAGGTTTAAAATCCTTGTGCCAGAAGCTTTCGGGTTTTGTTACGTCCTCGGGTTTAATCTGACAGCATTTGTCAATTTTTTCCATATCCCAGCCTGCGGGATAAAATCCGTCGAGCATACTGCCCTTAACTGTGTCCATAAAATTCATAATAAAATCCTCCTAATATAGTTAATTTAATTTAATTACGGTAAGAGTCTTGCCGCCTGCACTTTTGGGTAAACAAGGCATTCTGAAAATGCTTCAGCATAAGCGCAGTTTGACTGAAAGCCTCTGTACTTTGCACAGGTTTTTACAAAATCTGCAAAATCAATATGGTCATGGTCACGCATCCATTTAAGCTGACTTTCGTGACATTCGAGCATTTCGAGCTTTAAGTCAATTTCTTCTGTAACGTCAACAAAATGAGTTGGCACAAAGCCAAGACCTGCAAGATTATCCATATAGTAAATTGGTGTAACCTTTGAAGCTTTGTCAACTTTTGTTTTATAATGAGGTACACTTGCCACAAAAGATGCATCAAACACAAGACGTGAAACTGCAACATGGTCAGGCATATAATCAGTGGGGGCATGGGTTATTATAAAATCGGGGTCTGCCTCTCTTATAATATCAACCATTATATCCCTCTGCTCTTTACTGCCCTCGTAAATCATGCAATCGCCTATATCGCATGTTACAACCTTAATCCCTGCCAGAGAGCCTGCTTTTTTCGCTTCTCCTATTCTGATTTTGCGAAGCTCAGGTGGCTCAATAATCTGGTGTCCCATATCACCGTTTGCAACGTGGCAAACAGTTACATTATCGCCTCTTTTAACGCATTTTGCAAGTGTTCCGGCACAGTTTATTTCCATATCGTCCGGATGACAACCGATTGCAAGTACATTCATTTTAAAATTCCTCCTCAATTTATAATAATATCTTTCAAAACATCTTCGCTTATCTGATGGAGAAGTTCCACCTTTTCTTTGCCTTTATCGCTTTCACGGATTACGATAAGACCTATATAAAGATTGTCTCCGCTTATACCCGCATCGTTTAAAAATTTACTGTGAGTAGTTTTAAAGGCAACACTTTTTCCACGCATTTTCACAGAATCTTCTGCCATTTCTTCTGTAATTACATCACTTATATCAACAAACATTTCACCATAGATATCCGCTTCAAAAAACTCTTTGTCCATTATAAACATCTGATAGTCGCCAGATGCAAACATTATTGAAACCTTTTGAATCAGCATGGCATCGCCGTCATTTTGAGGAGTAGATGGCAACAAAACATTGTCACAAAAAGCATAACTTACACCGTCACCGTTTCTGTCTCCCAAAGTTTCCGAAAGCATCTTTTCAAACTTTTCTGTACTTTTATATTCGCTTGTAATAAATCCTATACTTATATCGGGAGTTTTATTGCTCATACATTCACACACAGTAGAAACAACAAAGATTAATGCGAGTATTCCTGCTATGATATAAACTCTATGATAATCCCAGAAATTTATAAGCTTTTCTTTAGTTGTCATTTCTCTAAATCTCCCTTAAAATCAGCTTTTCTTTATTTTATCACAGCTTAAATAAATAATCAAGTAGTTTTAAACTAATTTATTTTTTAAATAAATTTTGTTGTTAAATTTGGTTAATAATTGACAAATTTTAAAATATTTTGTATAATAAAATAAAATTTACGAAAAGCGGTGATATTATTTTTTTACCAAGATTTAATATAACAGTTTATTCATCGGTGCAAAATGAGGCTGCAACCGATTGTTTTTACATAAACGGAGCGACACCTCCAGGTGGCGGAAAGGTTATGACAAAACCTGTGCTTCGCAGTGTCAACGGAAAAAATCTTGTTTTTGCCGTTTCTGACAGTCTTAAAGCACCTGAAGGAGTTATGTCTCCCTCACAGGAGCTTTGCAGGAGCATTAAAAAATACCATGACAATCTTGCAAATGCAAATATCGAACAACTCGATGCAGTAATGCGTGATTTTGTTACTGATTTAAACGGAGAACTAAGTGTAATATCTTCTGCATCATCTTATAAGGACTATGCCTCTTCTTTCTCCATGCTCACAGTAAATGACGGCATTGCGACAATAACAAATATTGGTAGTACGTGTGCGTTTTTAATGCGCGACGGTGAGCTTACAAGACTCTCAGGAAAAGAAAATGCAGCCAAGAAATTTCATAATGCCATAGCACCCGTAAACGGCAAACTTGTCGGTAATTTTCCAAGCGGTGAAGTGGTAACACCTGAGCTTTCCGATTCCTATGAAATTACAAAAAATGATGTTTTTCTCCTTTGCACAGACGGACTTTTAAAATCTTTGACCGAGCAGAGAATTTCCTATATTCTTTCACTTGACTTAAGCGACGAAAGAATGGCGACAAGACTTATAAGCGAAGCGCTCGCGCGCGGTGCAGATGATGATGTAACCGTTATGATAATAAGAAACGGTGCTCCCCCATATTCATCACCGAAGAACACAAAAACTGCACTCTCTCTTACTTTGAGTGCTATAGCCCTGGCAGTTATAACGGCTTTTATCACTGTAGGAATTCAGTCCTGCTCCAAAAAGCCTGAAATTTCCCATGAAGGTGACGTGATAACAGAAACCGCATCTCCTGCCCCAACAGAATTTATGTCATCGGAAAATAATGCAGAAGCAGAAACCGAAGAAGACGAATTTATTCTTCGAACACCAAAACCCGAGTAATAAAAAAAGCAACGTTCCCGATTGAACGTTGCTTTTTTATTTAACATTAATTAATCATCAATACTGTTATCAGTAGCCTTTTCAAATATCGCCAGAACTTCCTCGGAAGGAGCTTTATCGAGAAGTGTCACCACTATTGCTGCCACACCACCCAAAATAAATCCGGGGATAATTTCGTAAACACCTGTAATGGCAGTAAGAGTTGAACCCATAACAGGGAGCCAGAGCCAAAGCATATCACAAAGTGCACCAACAACTATACCTGCAACCGCACCTTTGTAAGTAAATCTTTTCCAGAAAAGTGACAAAAGAACAACAGGACCGAATGCCGCACCAAAGATACCCCACGCATTTGATACAAGGTCCATAATAGCCTGCGCCGCCTCGCCTTTACTGCTTGCAATAAAGAATGCAATAACTGCAATAAGGATTACGATAAGACGGCTTACCCACATCATTTCCTTGTTCGATGCATTTTTTCTGATGATAGGTTTATAAAGGTCGCTTGCAAAGGAAGATGCTGCAACAAGAAGCTGAGAGTCAGCAGTTGACATTGATGCGGCAATAATTGCTGCAAGTAAAAGTCCTGCAATAAATGCCGGGAATACATCTTTAGCAAGTTCAACAAATATGAGAGATTGTTTTCCTTCTCTAAGCAATACTTCAGAAAGGTCAACTCCGTTTGAATATACAAACATTCTGCCAAGGTATGCAATCATAATTGCAGCACCAAGAGAAAGTACAACCCAGATAATTGCAACAGTTGCCGATTTTTTAACCATAGAAGGCTTTTCAATAGCCATAAATCTTACAATGATGTGAGGCATACCAAAGTATCCAAGGCCCCAGCCGAGACCTGACAAAATATCCTGCCAGCTTGCATTTAAGAAACTTGCAACAAATTTAAACTCTTCTCCTTTTGGACCAATATATGTAGTAGTAAGTGCAGCAGGTTCAAGTTCTCTTGTAAATCCTACAACGATAGGAACTATCAAAAGTGCCGCTATCATCAAAAGACCCTGGAAAAAGTCAGTCCAGCAAACGGCGTTGAAACCGCCGAGGAATGTGTAAATAATAACAATTGCCGCAAAAATAAGCATTGCAACCATAGGGTCAAGTGAAGGAACAAGTGTTGTAAACACGTCTGCCCCTGCAACAAATGCAGATGCTACATAAATTGTAAAGCATACGAGAAATACTACTGCACAAATAATGCTCACCGCATGGCTCTTTGACGCAAATCTGTTTGAAAGGTACTGCGGAAGTGTAATTGCATCACCCGAAGCCTTTGAAAACTTACGAAGTCTTTTTGCAACCAAAATCCAGTTTGCCGCAGTTCCGATTGCAAGACCAATGCCTATCCATGCCTGACCAAAACCAAATGCTAAAATACTGCCGGGAAGTCCCATAAGAAGCCAGGCACTCATATCAGATGCCTGTGCACTCATCGCAGTTACCCACGGACCCATTGCACGTCCGCCGAGAAAATAATCTTTTTCAGTAGCCGATTTCGACTTAAAGAAAAAGTACACACCTATAGCTATCATAGCTACAAAATAAAGTACAAATGCTAAAATATCCATAACTTAAATCTCCTTTTTTCTTTTTTGTACCGAATCATTATAACACAACTTTTATTAGAACGCAACACAGAACAAAGTACAGAATTAATTCTGTACTTTGTTCTGTGTTTTATTAATTTTTTACAGTAATATCAAGGTTTTAAAAACTGTACGATATACAGACTATTTAAAATAACAAAAATATAACTTTTATAAAATTTTAAATTTTTCCAAAAAAAGCGGCAACATATCAGCAGCATATTTAGTGAGAGAATAGTCACCGTTTGAAAGACACCAATCATAAAGAAAGGCTCTCTCGCAAAGTGCATAAACCTTAACAAGCTCGTTAACTGACAAATCCTTTGTTATCTCTCCCTTTGCCTGACCCTCTGAAAAAATATTTCTTAAAAGTTTATAATATATGCGGTTATGGTCAAGAAGATGCTTTTCGCCTTTTGTTGTAAGCTGGGAGGAATAAAGTTTTGCCAGCAAATCAAGGGAAATACTGTTTTCTATCATAAGAAAAAGTTCACGGTTTAAGTACATCAATTTATCAAAGCTATGCATATCGTCAGTTATACTTTCCATAAGCTCGCCATATTTTTCGTCAAACATATATGAAAGAGAACTAAGTAAGGCATCCTTACCCGCAAAATAATGATAGAATGACCCTTTTGATGTTCCCGATTCTTCTATTATCTCTTCTATTGTTGTATCGTCATAGCCCTGCTCATAAAAAAGTTTCCATGCCGCAACGATAATTTTACCCTTTGTATTTCTTCCTGCTTTTTTTGCCACTTTTCTCACCTCTTCTATATATATACCACAAATTTTTAAAATCTGCAAGAAAAATATCAGTCTCCGTCAGGCAAAAGGTTCATTGCTACATTGCCGGGGCTTTCCTGCCCTTCAACATTTGTATATGTCGAAGGAACATTGCCTACTATTATCGTTTCCGCTACGGGTATCTGGGTTTTTACGGTTGTTCCCGAAGACGTAACAGGAAGAAGTACTGACATGCTGCAGCTTATTTCAAGATAAATTTCATGCTTTGTCTGATTTATTCCCGCAGATGTAAACTCATTTTTTACATCTATTGTTGCATAACCTATGGGCACCATTTGAATTTTTATTTTAGGTCCTAATCCCGAAAGAAAACTTTGATTAAAAAGGTTTCCGAGAGGAATTTTTGTTGACATTGTATCAATGTCGCTTATTTTCTTTTCAATTTCCATTGAGAGTGTTGCTTTAAGTTTATTAATTCCAACTATGTCCGATGTTACTGCCGTAATATTCTGCTCACCGTTTTTCTGAAAGGAAACAAGGTCGGTGTATTTAATATCGGCTTTTGCCATAGTGTCATTTACAACGTTTGATATAACTCTCACGGCGGTGTTTTTTGCACGTGATGAGGCAACCTCCTGAATAATCGGCCTTATACGAAACTCAAAAATGCCAAGCAGAAATATGCATAAAATAAGCACCACGGAAAAGGTTATGTAAAGCGACAGCTTTGTATTTTTCTTTTTATAACCCCTGTACATAAAAACACCACCACGACATTATATTCATGATGGTGTGTTTTCGTGACATATTATGTTTACTTTTATTTTGTATTTTTCTTCTATATATTTTACATTGCATCTTTTTTGTCCGAGATACTGCGAAAGTTTTTCACGCGGCACATGAAAGTCAAGAACCCTATCCTTGCATTTTTTTGCAGCACTTTCAATTTCTTCGCGCAAAATTCTGCTTTTCACAAGTTCTCCCATAGCGCTGTGGTATCCGCCTGCAACTATTTCATCACCAAGTGTATCCGTCTCCTGCAGACCGCATCTTATAACGTTTACTCCTGCACCCTCCAAAACCATAACTGCCTTCGCAGACCACTCTACCGCTTTTTCCACCGTAAGCGGAGTATACTCTCCGCTGATATACATATCGTATAGCCTTGTGTTTTTCAAAACGCATGTAGGATATACTCTCGCCTCTTTCGCACCAAGTCTTACAATTTCCTTCGCAGTAAAAATTGTTTTCTCCTCTGTGTCCCCCGGAAGCCCCGGCATCATCTGAAGTCCCAAAGTAAAGCCATATTCGTTTATAAGTGCGCATGCCCGCTCCGTGTCAAGTGCACAATGTCCGCGGTTTGCATTTTTCAGAACATCATCACACATACTCTGCACTCCGAGTTCAATATTTGTAACTCCGTACTCTGAAAGCATTTCGAGAATTTCCCTTGAAATATAATCAGGTCTTGTAGAAAGCCTTATCCCGAAAACCTTTTTATTTTTTAAAAACTCTGATGCGACAGAGAGATATTCTCTCTGCATTGAAATATCAATGCCCGTAAAACTTCCGCCAAAAAACGCAACCTGTGCCTTTCGATTTTTAATGTAGGAAAGAAAACTTTCAATTTCCGCCCGCACCTCATCTTTTGAAGGTGGCAGTTTTTTCCCCGTTATCGACCTCTGATTACAAAAAACGCAGTCATTACCGCATCCATAATGAGGAATAAAAATAGGAATATTAGAATACTTTTCCATATTATTTTATAACCCCCAAAACAGAGAGTGCTTTTTTTGCCGCATCCTGTTCGGAATCTTTCTTTGTTTTTCCGATGCCTTTTGTAATTTCTTCTTCGTTTATAAAAATAGCAGTTTTAAATGTTTTGTTGTGGTCAGGCCCTTCCTCGTCTATAAGTTTATAAACTATTTTTTCGCTTCCGCCTTTCTGAACATGCTCCTGCAAGGTAGTTTTATAGTCAGTTATAAATCCTCCGCTTACAGCACTTTCAATCTGGTCCGAAAGTTTATCAAGAACGAATTTTTTTGCACATTCAAATCCGCCGTCAAGATAAAGTGCCGCAATCAAGGCCTCTACGGCATCAGCTAAGATAGATGCCCTCTCCCTGCCACCAGTATGTTCTTCACCTTTTCCGAGATAAATATATTTACCTAAGTTTATCTTCTGAGCACACTCTGAAAGTGAGCGCTCACAAACAATATTTGCTCTTGTTTTTGACATTTCACCCTCGGCAAGTTTGTTTTCTCCCGAAAAAAGATATTCACTTATTATGAGGCTTAAAACTGAATCTCCCAAAAATTCCATTCTTTCATTATAGGCAATTTTGCCCTGCATTTCATTTGCAAACGAGGAATGTGTCAGGGCAGTTTTAAGGAGAGACATATTCTTAAACTCATGATTTGTAATCTCAAAAAATTCTTTTTTTAAATCCATAATATTACCTCGCGAAAAAGAGGCTATAGCATTTTGCTATAGCCCTTTAATAAACTACTATTTTGCAAGCTTTCCGATATAGTTTACCACATCAGCAACTGTTGAAATTTTTTCAGCCGCATCATCGGGTATTTCAATATCAAACTCTTCTTCAAAAGCCATAACAAGCTCAACAATATCAAGTGAATCTGCACCGAGTGTATCAACAAAAGAAGCTTCCATAGTAACCTTACTTTCATCAACACCAAGTTGATCTACAATAATATTTTTAACTTTATCAAATACCACCTTCTGCACCTCCTTCTTCGGCGCTATATTTCTCCATAGTTTCGCAAAGTTCGCTTAAAAAATTGCTTTTTGCAAAATTTTCCGCTTGCTTTATTGTGTGCATTATAGTTTTGGCATCACTTGTTCCGTGAGCCTTTATAACGCACTTTGTAACTCCGAGAAACGGTGCACCGCCATATTCTTTGTAATCCATTTTCTTTTTAAGTTTATAAAGCCCTTTTTTGAGCATAAGTGCCGCAATTTTTGTCACTATACTGCCCATAAAGACTTCTTTAACATTTTTAAAAAGCACAAGTCCCGTGCCCTCAGTAGCTTTGAGGAGTACATTTCCAGAAAATCCGTCACACACAACAACATCGCACTCGCCCATTACAGGGTCTCTCGCCTCAACATTGCCGACGAAGTTAAGACCGCTGTCTTTTAATAAATCGTATGCTTCTTTTACAAGGTCAGTTCCTTTTCCGCTTTCGGCACCGATATTAAGTAGTCCCACTCTCGGATTTTCTTTTCCCAAAACATTTTTGGCATAAGAAGCACCCATTAAAGCAAACTGCAAAAGATTTTGTGGTTTGCAAACTGCGTTTGCACCGCTGTCAGCGATAATAAAATTATCATTTGCAGAAGGAAGTGTCGGCACCAGGGCAGGTCTTGAAATGCCTTTAATTCTCTTTAAAAAGTGAACAGCACCCGTTAAAAGTGCTCCCGTACTTCCTGCAGACACCAAAGCATCTGCATCTCCGTTTGCCAAAAGATTAAATGCTCGCACCATTGATGAATCTTTTTTGGTACGTATCGCCGCAGTTGGTTTTTCGTCATTTTCAATAACCTCTGTGGCATTTATGATTTCGATTTTACTTTTATCGTATTTTTCATTTGTAAGAATTTCGGAAATAACTTCTTCTTTTCCAACGAGCAATATTTTGCCCTCGATAATCTCCGACGCCTTAACCGCTCCGAGCACAATTTCTCTCGGTGCATTATCTCCGCCCATTGCATCAACAGCAATTACCAAATTCATCACCTCACAATATACCACTACATTATAACTTAATTTCATAAAATTTGCAAGTAAATTTTGTAAAAAAATTCTTCTTAACAAAAAGTACATATTAATATATATTTTTTGTTGCTTAAATTCATAAATTCTGTTATAATGTATATTGAGGTGTTGTGTGTGTATTTAAAAAAGCTTGAAATGCAGGGCTTTAAATCTTTTGTAGATAAAATATCGCTTGATTTCGGAAGCGGCATCACCGCCATTGTGGGACCTAACGGCAGCGGAAAGAGTAATATTTCCGATGCAATAAGATGGGTACTTGGTGAGCAGAGTGTTAAAACTTTGCGTGGCAGTAAAATGGAAGATGTTATCTTTGCAGGAACCGAGAAAAGAAAACCTACGGGCTTTGCCGAGGTTTCTTTAACGCTTGATAATTCCGAAAAGGTATTCCCCATTGATTACAGCGAAATCACAATTACGAGAAGAGTTTACAGAAGCGGTGAAAGTGAATATTTTATAAACCGTGCCATCTGTCGACTTCGTGATATAAATGAGCTTTTCATGGACACAGGTCTTGGAAAAGACGGGTATTCAATCATAGGTCAGGGCAAAATTGATGCCATTATATCAGGAAAGCCCGAGGACAGACGTAAGATTTTCGAAGAAGCTGCAGGTATATCAAAATTTAAATACAAAAAAATTGAGGCAGAGAGAAAACTTCTGGCAACAGAGGATAATCTTGAAAGAGTTTTGGATATTACAGAGGAACTTAAATCAAGGCTCTCCCCTTTAAAAAGGCAATCTGAAAAAGCCGAGGAATATTTAAAACTTCGTGATGAGCTTTCAGAACTTGATATTAATTTATATGTCGAAAAAATCACATCGCTTACAAAAAGTCTTGACGATAAACGCACACGCCTTTCGGAACATATAAAAAATCTTCAAGAGGATAACTCGCTCTTTGAAGAGCTTCAGAAAAAAGAAGAGCAGTTTTATTCAGATACTCAGGAAATTGAACTTTCCCTTTCAAATCTGCGTGAAGCATTACATAGAACCCGCATTTCCCAAACGGAGCTTACGGGTGAAATTTCACTTTTGAAAAACAACATTTCTGATTTTAATTCAAGAATAAATGAAACAGAAAATGAAATTGGCCTAATTTTAAATCAGTTTTCGGGTGAAAAAGCTAAAAAAGATGCTATATCAGAAGAAATCGAGAAATATATCACGGCCAAAAATGAACTTATGGCTGAAATTGATAAAATAAATGATAAGATTTCATCAATTTCGACAGAAATTGACGAAATCAATTCATCCCTTCAGCTTAAAATGACGGAGGAGAATAACAAGCAACGTGAAATTGACCTTCTTGAAGGAAAAATTTCAACTCTTGATGCACTTGAGCAAAACTATGACGAGCGTCTCCAGTCTGTAACAGATGCAGTAAATAATGCTGAAAAAAGCAAGCATGAGGCACTTTTAAAACTTTCCGAAACAGAAAAAGAAATTAAAGAGAAAAAAGAATATCAGGAGAGTATTTTGCAAAAATCAAAAGATATGCAAAATGCCATAGACCAGAAAAAGGAAAAGATTTCTGATTTAAAAGAGGATTACAACAGTTTAAGCGATGAATATAACAAAAAAATGTCACGTCTTAACATTTTAACGGACATGGAAAAAAATCTTGACGGATTTGCACATGGTGTTAAAATGCTTTTAAAGGGCGACATTTCCTCTCGCTTTAATGTCCACGGCATCTATTCAAAGCTGATTAAAACTGAAGAAAAATATTTTACTGCCGTTGAAGTTGCACTCGGAAACGCAGTTCAGAATATTGTAATTTCGAGTGACGAAGATGCCAAAGCGGCAATTAATTTCTTAAAGTCAGGAAACCACGGAAGAGTTACATTCTTGCCCCTTTCCTCCGTGAAAGGAAAAAGAGGGAATTTCGAAAAAGAAATTGAAGGCACAGATGGGTATTTAGGACTTGTTTGTGACAAAATAGAGTGTGATGAAAGATACAGGGAAATCACCGAGAGTCTTCTCGGTCAGACAGCTTTATTCGATACGGTTGAAAGTGCTCTAAAAGCCGCAAGGAAATTTGGTTACAAGATTAAAATTGTAACCTTGGGCGGTGAAGTGCTTCACCCGGGAGGCTCAATTTCAGGCGGGAGCGCGCCGAAAAATTCAGGTCTTTTGGGAAGAGAAAGCGAAATTTCAAGCCTTTCCGTTTTGTGCCGTGACATAGAAAAGCAAATGGACAAAACTGATGACAATATTGATGATTTTATGGAAGATGTGCGCGCATCTTTAAAAGAGCTTGACGCTTTGAGTGAAACCTTGCGCAAAACAGGTGAAGAAATTTTAAAACTTATCAGCCAGAGAGAACTGCAAACTCATATTTTGCGCCGTGAAGAAAGCGAGCTTTCAAAACTTTCCACGGAACTAGAGCTTATAAAAGAGGCAGGCAAAAACAGCTCCGAGCAAAGGAAGAATCTTTTGTCTTCCATTTCTCTTGAAAGCGAAAATCTTGACTTAATAAGAAAAAATGCAGAAATTATCCGCAGACAAATCGGTGACAATATTAAGAAAAGAGAAAATCTTGGGGGCAAAATTACAGATATAAGAGTTAAGATAACCGCTCAAAACTCCGCCATAGAGCTTTGCAACATAAAAAATGAAAATATTTTAAACGAGCACGAGAAAGGCGAAGAGCGAATAAAACTTCTCAATATAAATATAGAAGACATGAAACGCAGAATTTCAGAATGTGAGCTTGCAATCAAAGCCAAAGAGGAAAACTATGGCGAGACGGAAACTGCGGCTTTAAATCTGCAAAAAGAAATAGACGAAATTGTTTCCTCAAAATCTGAAAGCGACAAAAGGATTTCTGCCTTAAAAGAACAGATTAAAGTTCAAAATGACAAACTTAACAACTTAAAAATTACAACTGCAAGGCTTGAGGATAGTATAAATCATGCAGAAAATGCACTTGATGATGCAGTTGGAAAGCTCTGGAGCGAATATAATATAAGTTTTTCAGAGGCACAAAAAAGGTACACAAAAATTGAAAACTTTGACGAAGCTCAAAGAGTAGCATCATCTCTCAAGGCAAAAATCCGTGCACTCGGAAATGTTAATATTGATGCAGTAGAGGAATACAAAGAAGTTTCGGAAAGATACGAATTTTTGTCAAAACAGATTGATGACCTTACCTTATCAAAAAAAGAGCTTACAACTCTTATCAGTGATACTGTTAAAAACATGAACAGCCGTTTTATCACGGAATTTGAAAACATAAATCAGCATTTTGCAAATATTTTCCGTGCACTTTTTGGCGGCGGTACTGCGGCGCTGAGCCTTACAGACCCTTCAAATATCGCAGAAACAGGAATTGAGATAAGTGTTCGCCCACCGGGTAAAAAACTTCAGAGATTAAGCCTTTTATCAGGTGGTGAAATGGCTCTTTGTGCTATTGCAATACTTTTTGCAATTTTAAAAGTCCGTCCCACTCCCTTTTGCATTCTCGATGAGATTGAGGCGGCACTTGATGACAATAACATTCAGCGTTTTTGTAATTATATTAAGAATTTCTCAAACACAACACAGTTTATAGTTGTAACCCACCGCCGAGGCACTATGGAAGCGGCAGACATACTCTACGGTGTAACAATGCAGGAAAAGGGTATTTCAAAACTTCTTGCAATGCGCCCCGATGAGGTTGAGGTGGAACAATAGAAAGGAATATCATAATGGAAGAAAAAAAGGGTTTATTTCAAAGACTTCGTCAGGGTCTTAGCAAAACACGTGAGGCCATAAGCGAAAGTGTTGATTCGGTTTTCAAGGCTTTTGTAAGAGTTGACGAGGATTTATTTGAGGAGCTTTTAGAAGCTCTTATAGAAGCAGATTTGGGCGCACAGCTTTCAATGGACATTACAGACGAGCTTCGCGACTATGTAAAAAGTAACAGAATTACAGATGGTGAAGGTGTAAGGGAGGCACTTTATAACATAATTGCAGAAAAACTTTCTGTAAGCACACCTTCGCTTGATTTATCAGGTAAGCCTGCAGTAATTTTTGTTATAGGTGTAAACGGTGTGGGAAAAACAACATCTATCGGCAAACTTGCGGCAAAACTTAAGGCAGATGGTTTAAAGGTAATGCTTTGTGCCGCAGACACTTTCCGCGCAGCCGCAATAAATCAGCTTGACATATGGGCAGAGCGTGCAGGAGTTGATATTATAAAGGGTGCAGAAGGCGCAGACCCTTCATCCGTTATTTTTGACGCATGCACAGCCGCCAAAAAACGAATGGCAGATGTTTTGATATGTGACACCGCAGGAAGACTTCATAACAAGAAAAATCTTATGGATGAGCTTTCAAAAATGTACAGAGTTATTGAAAGAGAGCTTCCAGAAAGCTCGAAGGAAAGCCTTCTTGTGCTCGATTCTTCAACAGGACAAAATGCCGTCGCTCAGGCAAAAATGTTTTCAGAAACTGCTGATATTACAGGCATTATTCTTACAAAACTTGACGGAACTGCAAAGGGCGGAATTGTAATTTCCATAGTTACATCACTTGATGTACCCGTGAAATTCATTGGTGTAGGTGAAGAAGCCTATGACCTTCAGCCATTCTCACCTTCTGATTTTGCAAAGGCTATTTTTGAATAGGAGTTGATTATAATTTTTAAAAGTAAAGGTGCAAAGGTAATTTTTCATACTGCAATATGGCTCATAGTTTTAACATTTCTATTTATGCTCGGCACTACTTTTTTTGCTGAGATTTTGGAAATAAGAGAAATTGGATACCTCGACATATATCTTAAAAATTTTTCCACCGCTTTAACGACCGGTGTTATTTCCTTTGCAATTTTATTTTTTGTATTCGCAATAAACCTTTTTATTATAAGAAAAAATCTTATAAGGGTTTGGGGCACACCGAGCATTATGCACAGCACAAAATCACCCTTTGTGATTGCGGGAATCTTTTCCCTCCTGCTTGCTGTTTTGGTGACATTTAAAATTTATCCTCTTTATTTGCAATACTATAGTTCCCTACCCTTCGGTACGGTAGACCCCATTATCGGTCAGGATATAGGATACTATGTTTTTCAGCGCCCGTTCCTTTCGGAAACATGCGAGGCGATACAGATTGTACTCCTATTTCAGATAATCTATTCATTTATTATCTATTCCATAAGCTACTTAAAAACCGACTTTTTAATGTACAAGGAGCTTTTTAAAGAAAAAAACATATTAAACCATTTGCTTACGAATATTACAATATATTTTATAAGCCTTGCCGCATCCTTTAAATTTACTGCCGAAAGTATTCTTTTTGGAGAATTTGGCAATTTATCGGGGGCAGGCTTTACAGAGGTTATGGTGTGGCAAAACTACTACCGCATTGCACCATTTGTACTTATTTTAGTTATTGCAATAAGTTTTATTCTTTTAAAACAAGGGAAAATGAAAGGTACTGCAATTACTCTTTCCATAGTTCCTGCATTCTGGATTGCTGCATTTTTAGTTGCAACAGTTACACAGCTTTGGCTTGTAAAGCCATATGAAGTATCCATGCAGAGCTACTATATAAACCACAATTTAAATGCCACAAAAAAGGCTTTTAATCTCGAAAATGTTACTCTGCGTGAATTTGATGCAAACGATAATTTAACGCTTTCAGACCTTTCAGAAAATGCAAAAACAATTGATAACATACGAATAACCGATATAAACCAGACTTTAGTTGCAACAAACTCTTTGCAAAGCCTTCGAAGTTTTTACACTTTTACAGATACTGATATAATCCCACTTAACATAAACGGCAAAAAAACTCCGCTTATGATTTCTGTAAGAGAATTTGACGAGGACAGACTTTCTCAGTCATCAAAAAGTTATATTAATAAAAAACTCCGCTACACTCACGGCTATGGAATTGCCGCGAACCCCACAAACTCTGCAACAGAGGAAGGTCAGCCAAATTATATTATAAAGGATATTCCACCGTTTTCTGAAAGCGGGGCACCCCAAATTACACAACCTCGTATTTATTTCGGTGAAAAAACGAATGACTATGTCCTTGTCGGCACAAAATATAATGAGCTTGATTATATTGAGGGTGACAAAACGATTGAATATTCTTATACGGGGAAAGCAGGTATACCTTTAAACTTTTTAAACAGAATTATTTTCTCTGCAAAAAAACTTGACCCGATGCTTCTTATGTCAAGCTACATTACAAACGGCAGTAAACTTCTTATAAACCGCAACGTTTTGGACAGAGTAAAAAAAGCGGCACCATTTTTAAACTTTGACAATGACCCTTATATAGTTATAAACGAAGACGGCACATTAAACTGGGTTATAGATATATACACCACTACAAATCTTTATCCATATTCGCAGACATTTAGTGGCATAAACTATATAAGAAACAGCGGAAAAGCGGTGGTTGATGCTTATGACGGAACTGTTACTTTTTATATAACAGATATGGAAGACCCCATAATCCGTGTGTATAGCAGAATGTACCCTTCCCTTTTCAGCTTTGACCCGATGCCTCAAAGCGTTTATGCGCAGTGCCGTTATCCTGAATATATGTTTAATCTCCAGTCGGAAGTTTTTAAAACCTATCACGTTTCAGAGCCGGAAGCACTTTATAGCGGCTCCGATGTGTGGACATCAGCCAAAGAGAAATATGCGCAGGAAGAAACATGTGACGTTGTGCCTTACTATAACTTAATGGATTTAGGAAAAGGTGATGATTTGGTGCTCATGCAGCCATACACTCCCCAGGGAAAAGAAAACCTTGTGGCATGGCTTGCGGCAAGCAGTAATTTTGAAACGTATGGAAATCTTACTGCTTACACATTTCCAAAGGGAAAAACCATTTATGGAACTCTTCACATTGAAAATAAAATTGATAATGACCCCAATATTTCAAAGGAGATTTCCCTTTGGAATCAGGGCGGTTCAAAGGTGATAAAAGGAAATTTACTTGTAATCCCAGTTAAAAATTCTCTTCTGTACGTTGAACCGGTTTATATAACCGCCAAAAACTCTGCGGCACTTCCCGAAATTAAGAGAATTGTTGCAGCATTCGGCGACAAAGTGGCAATGGAGCCGACTTTAAAAGCCTCGCTCGAAGTTTTGTTTGGTGCAAAAAGCCCAACGGTATCACAAGGGGAAACTGCCGAAAAAAGCATTGAAGAACTTATAAATGATGCAGTTTTAAAATATGGTGAAATCGAAACCTTTTCTAAAGATGGAAATTTTGAATCTTTCGGTCAGGCACTCGACGAGCTTGGAGAAATAATACATGATATTAAATCAGGAACAGAAGAAAAAAACTAAATTCCTCTTGATAAGTTTGTCTTTTTAATGTATAATATACGTATGATAAAAATTTAGGAGTTTTTTCGTGAGAATTTTGGGACTTGATTACGGTGACAGCAGAATAGGTGTTGCAGTGAGCGACCTTTTGGGATTTACCGCCCAAAGTGCAGGGCTTATTGCTGAAAAGAATTTCCAACGGCAGATTGAGGCGGTTTGCGATTATTGTAAGGAATACTCTGCCGAAAAAATTGTTATCGGTATGCCTAAGAATATGAATGGCACCATTGGAGAGCGCGGTGAAAAAACAATGCTTTTTGTAGAGGAACTTAAAAAGCATGTATCAGTTCCCATAATTTTCTGGGACGAACGCCTTACAACCGCTGCAGCACACAAAACTCTTGCTGAAAGCAATGTAAGCGGAAAGAAAAGAAAAGGTATCTTAGATAAAATTGCAGCAGTATTTATTTTGCAAGGTTATCTTGACAGTATTTAAAATTTTTTTGAAAGGTTGAATTAAAATGAGCGAAGAAAGAGAAAATATAGTTGTACTTATCGATGACGAAGGAAAGGAACTTCATTTTGAAATTCTGGATATAATCGAATATAAGGGTGCGGAATACGCGGCAGGTCTTGATGCTGATGCAGACGAAAGTGACGAAGAAAGCACAGTTTTGATTATGAGAATCGTTCACGCAAATGAAGAAGAGGATATTTTAGAACCCGTAGAGGATGACGCTACTTTGCAGGCAGTATTTGAAATTTTCAAAGAGCACATGGACGAAGAATTTGAATTTGAAGAATAGGTGTTTTTCCCCTGCTTTGTTCGGGCGACGGTGACAAAATTTTAGCCGATACTAAAATGTAAGGGAAACCAAACAGCAGACAAATCGTGTGTATGCCCCCCGCATTGTCGGTCTGAGGGAAACCCAAAAACTTGTCTTGATGGTTACCCACCTGATACGTCAGGTTAAAATTATAGCCGTCTATCGGCAGAAGCGGGGATATATTAAACTAATAGGGCTATGACAAAACCTTTTTGTCATAGCCTTTTTTTGCAAATATTATTAAAATAATTAATAATATTATAAAACTGTCACCAATTTTAGTGTATAGTGTTTTTTCCTTTATAAGTCCCCCGCTTCCGCTTAATGATAATTGTCCGTCATCTTCCCTTTTAACTATTCTTCCTTTATTATCAATTATTGCGCTTTCACCAAGGTTTGCACAGCGAAGAATATACCTTCCGTTTTCAACCGCTCTGAAAATGCTTTGTGAAAGATGGTTTTTTGCCGCATGAGAACCATAAAACCAGGCATCATTTGTGGAAAGAGTAATAATCTCTGCCCCTTCCCTTGCGCACTCTCTTGAAATGTGCGGAAAGCAGGAATCATAACATATAATTCCACCTATTTTTCCGAGTTTAGTATCTATTACACATTCTTTATCAAAAGGAACAATTTCTTCTTCTCTTGGACTAATTTCCTCTATTGACGGCACAAAAATTTTAATTAAATTCCTGAAAGGAACATATTCCCCAAAAGGCACCAATTTCCTTTTGTGTATTTTCCCAATCCGCTCACCGCTCTCGTTTATGCATAAAACTGATGAATGAAGATTCTCTCCTTCTCTCAAAAAACCGCCTGCAAAAAGCGTAAAGTCCTTTTCTCGGCAAAGTTTTTGGTACTGACGAGAATATTTACTGTTTTCGGATAAAACGACAGGCACCGCCGTTTCGCTCCATATTATGATTTCGCTTTCCTGCTTACGGCTTTCATTCATCAGCTTTTCAAAAGTTCCTTTTGTGCTATTTTCCGCTCTCTTGTCATCAGGGTTTACATCCTCCCATACCAAAGACGCAGAAATTTCTTTGTAAGGCTTAAAATCAGGTGCCATAGCACCTAATATGATATTTCCCGAAAAACATATAATCCCTAAAAACACATAGGATATTTTTTTGTTTTTAATGGATATCGTTAAAAGAGCATTAATAAGTACAATTATAAAAGATAGAAAAAGACTGCCAAATAGTGATGCACTTTGTATTACGGGTGTGTACATATACTGTGTGAGAGATATGCGGCACCATGTAAAACCAAAGTCGCCAAACTGCTGAATGTATTCCATTAAAACCCATACTGCCGCTACTGATAATGCTTTTAATTTCCCATGTGAAAACCATCTTTTAAATATATAGGAGAAAAGTGCAACCTCTCCGCCCATAACTATGCTTATCAAAATCCATACAAAGGTAAGCAAAACTACGCATATTATAGGACTTTTGCAGACATTCTGAAGCGGATAAAGATAAAAAATCCATGTAAGTACCAGAAGATACCACACAGTCCCAAATAAAAAACCATATCCTGCCGCCTCTTTTGGAGACGTGCATTTATAAAAAAGCACATACAAAAAAGGCATGAGCGAAAAATATGCCAAAAATCCAAAAGACGGCACTAAAAAAGGTAGTGCCGTCAGTATAGAAGATATTAAACACAATAAAAGTTTTGCGTTAAATTTCATAAAAAATTCCTATTTAAGTGTAATTTTAAGATATGCTTTCTTGCCTCTTTTTGCCACAAGACCTTCATCGCCGAAGTCTTCCATGGAAATCATTTCATCAAAAGATGCAATTTTCTTGTCGTTTATTGTGAGACCGCCCTGCTTTATGAGTCTCTTAGCCTCGGATTTGGAAGGTAAAAATCCAACTGCAACAACTAAATCAACTGCAGAAATTCCTGCCTCTACTGCGCTTTTTTCGATTTCAGCAGTTGGCATATCATCAGAAATGCCACCGCCCGAGAAAACCGCTCTTGCTGCATCTTGTGCTTTTTTAGCCTCTTCCTCACCGTGAACAAGTTTTGTAACTTCATAAGCGAGACGTTCTTTAACTGCGTTAAGTGCCTGACCTTCAAGCTTTTCATACTCTCTGATTTCTTCCATGGGAACAAATGTAACAAGTTTCATAAAGCGGCAAACATCAGCATCGCCAACATTTCTCCAATACTGATAAAATTCAAACGGAGAAACCTTTTCACTGTCAAGCCAGAGAGCTCCTTTTGCAGTTTTGCCCATCTTCTGTCCCTCACTGTTTGTAAGAAGGGTAAATGTCATACCATAAACCTGCTTGTTTTCTTTTCTTCTTACAAGGTCAATACCGCCTAAGATATTGCTCCACTGGTCGTCACCGCCAAGCTCTATCTTACAGTCATATTCTTTTGAAAGGCAAAGAAAATCATAACTTTGCATAAGCATATAGTTAAATTCAAGGAATGAAAGACCTTTTTCAAGTCTTGTCTGGAAACATTTTGCACGAAGCATTTCGTTTACGGAGAAGCATGAACCGATATCTCTCAAAAATTCAATGTAATTTAAATTGCGGAGCCAGTCTGCATTATTTACCATTATTGCCTTTCCGTCTGAAAAATCAACAATGCAGGAAAGCTGTTTTTTAAATCTTTCGCAGTTGTAGTTAATAGTATCTACTGTCATCATTTTACGCATGTCTGTTCTGCCCGAAGGGTCTCCGACCATGGCAGTACCGCCGCCTACCAGTGCAATGGGACGGTGGCCTGCGTTTTGCATGTGACGCATAACAACCATCTGCAAAAAGTGACCTATGTGAAGAGAATCAGCAGTAGGGTCAAATCCTATATAAAAGGTTACTTTTTCTTTTTCCAAAAGCTCACGGATTTCTTCTTCGTGAGTTG
>JAZOQG010000031.1:0-2493 GCA_045656005.1 Clostridia bacterium | reverse complement strand
AATTTGTCTTCTAATCGCACAACAGTTTCATTCCACCTACTGTAATTTTCCTGCATATGGAAGCCATTTCATTAATGCTTATTTTCCTGCCGCTCTCATGCCAAAAGTTCAGTACTCCTAAAAAAGCAGAAGTAACATACGCAACGATATAATCTTTATACATCTCTATACCTTTATCGCTAAAAACCATACTGAACAATTTTGATGCTTCCTGTCTGAACATTGATACAAAATGAGAATCCCCATTTTCACCCAGCAGTAAAAACAACTTCTCGTCGTACTGTGCCAAGGTCTCAACTACTTTGGTCGCTGCATCACTTAAATCAGCAGACAATCCCTGCTGTAATAATGCATCTGCCATTTTAGTGCGCATGTCTAATAGTATCTGCTCCTCTGCCTGGAAAATCAAATCATCCATATCTGTAAAATAAGCGTAAAATGTTGCCCTGTTAATGCCTGCTTCTTTTGCCAGCGCACTGGCCGTAACTTTGTCTAAGCCTTTTTCTTCTGCCAACTTCCAGAACACGTCAATCATGTTCTGTTTTGTGCGTGCAGTTTTTTCTGGTTGCCTTCTCATGTCAAACTCCTTCATTACCAACACTTGGCCACTAACTGTTGGTTGATGATTTTTAGTCTATGTGACATACTTATTATACAACACTATGTTGGATTCTGTAAATCTAATTGGAACCGAGGATTATAATATGAAAAACTTCATAATAAAATACTATTTAGAAACACTTACTTTGATAATGTTTGCAATGGTTACAGCATGTGCGGTGTTTGCGACAGACCTTTCAATCCCGCAAACAGCAATCCTTTCCTACATGTTTCTTTACACCATCCATGAATGGGAAGAAATCAGATTACCCGGCGGCTTTTCAGATTTAATGTTGAAATTCACCGGCATAAACTGTGACAAGAACAGAGAAGCTCTCAGTCACGTACCTGTTATTATTTTACTGTTACTGATTACATTCGTACCATTTATTTTTGACTCTTTGATCATCCTGACACTGATTCCTCTGTGCCTTGCACTATTTGAAGGATTCGTTCATATAATGGGAATTTTTGTACATAAAACTGGTAAGCCTTATACTCCCGGAATGATTTCCGCACTCTGTATGGCTGCCGTTTCAGTTTATTGGATAACTATATTCAATAGTAACGGATTGACTGTAGGCAGGAACTATTTAATCGGCGCAATATGCACTTTTGTATGTTTTGCAATAATGCAGAGAAGCGTTATTACAATCATGGGTATGACATATAAAGATATGATTGGCAATGTAAAAAAGAAATTTCATAGATAGTAAACCAAAGGGGCATCGCTATAACGAATGTTATTCGTTATGGCGACAGCCCCTTACTTTGTCAATGTCTACACTTGAATTACCATCTCAACCTTCTTCATCAAATTCAAATTAGTAATATATAAGCGAGGGTTTAACAGCTTTCGCTTTTCTTATATGATGAAGGAGACCGGTCTGACGGAATTTCAAATTTATCCTAGTCTTCAGTTTATCATACATACTTTCCAATTTCAATCTTTGTCGATTTTACCCCTACTTCTCATGTACTAAAAAAAGAGCCCCTTTTGAGCTCAGAAAAACTGTCTATATAACCCATCGAGGCGATCCTCGACACAACGAATAAAGACCACGCCTGGCAAGTAAAGCTTGCCTGAGCATGGTCTTTCGTAATTTATCACTTTTTGTGATAATGAATGGTGGAGGTGGCGAGAGTCGAACTCGCGTCCGAAAGCATTTCCAAAGGACTTTCTCCGAGCGCAGTTAATGTTTTAGAGTTTCGCCTTGACCAGCGCCCATTAACAGGCTATGGCCTCAGCTATCCCGTTAGTCCCCTGTGATACCGGGAGCTCTCACAGAGTTTTCCTGTATAGTCGACGCCAGATTCTGAGCCTACAGGTGAACCCAGGCTGACGCGCGGTGCAGAACTAAGCTGCTAATGCGAAAGTGTTGTTATTTTTAGCGTTTATATTTAACGTGTCCCTTTTAAGGTAGACTGGACAAACTACCGCTCGCTTATCCTCCTTCTACACCCCCGTCGAAACCTTTACACCCCCATAAGGAGTTTCGGATTTCCAACCTGGTGAGGCGGAGTCTGAAACTTTGCCGCAGGTAATTCTCTGCAGCGTGCTATATTATACAACATTTTGCTTTAATGAGCAAGCAGGTTTTTATGATTGGATTTTTAAGAGTATTTTTAAAATTTGTCCAACAAAAATGCGTTTTTTGTTGGATATATTTAAGTTTGCACTTCAAAAATCCAATTTTGCACCGTTTTTCCTCCGAAAACAGGGATAAAAGTGCGAAAAAGCATGCTTTTGTTGGATATTTTTGAATTATCTGCGAAAAAATCCAACTTTTCAGCCCAAAACGACAGGTTCCGACAAATTTCGACGAAATTCGAAGGAAGCAGTGGAAGCATTGAAGGCAGTACCAATTAATTTAGTACCGTTCCTTCATCTTG
>JAZOQG010000030.1:0-3018 GCA_045656005.1 Clostridia bacterium | reverse complement strand
GAACGACATGGCTACGATCCGACTTTGCCCCCAGCCTTTAATTTGGGTATACTTCACAATTTGGACAAAGCGGAGAGTACGCTTCAGGCATTTTTCAAAAACTGTAATATTAATAAGTCGAACTCCTGTCTCAGAAAACTTGTGAATGAATGCAGGGAAGAGGAAATTGCACCAAAGTTTATCCTCGACGAGCTTTGTAGAGTGATGCTTGATATTGCCCGTGAAGGACTCTTGTCCCGAGGTAAGGGCGAAGAGATTCTTATAACACTTTAATACTTTTCAGCTTGTATATTTCGGCACGGCACTGTCCTTTAAGGACGGTGACCGTGCCTTTTTCATTGTATTCAGTTGGGAGAGACAGGACTTTTCCGCCGACAAAGATTTCTGCGGAAAAATTGTCCGAAAAAATGTGTACTCCTGTGCAGTCCTCCGTTTCAAAGTTCTGACTGAGGCCACTATGCGTAACGGTGAAATTTCCGCCAAGGCAGTCTATAAGAATATCATTTCGTAGCCTTATTGTATAGCTCTTTTCACTAAAATCCAAAATTGCTTCAAACACACAGCCGAAAGTGTCCGTACTTTCTCCTTCACGAAGATTAACTTTGCGTTTATACTCCCTTAAATCATGTAAATTTTCGGGCGGTTTTTTCAGAAGTTCTTCTTCCGAAATAATAACTTCTCTGGGAAGAGAGAGAAATGTACGAGCCGACTTTCCGGGGGTTTTTATAAGCTCCATCATAAGTGTTTTATCCTCGGTGTTGGCAAAAAAATGTGTGTTGCAGGGCTTGTGACCTATAATGTCGGCTTTACCGGTTAAGAATTTGTACTCAAGAAAATCTTTTGTGGAAAAGTGCCCCCATTTTTTATGCCCTGAATCCGTTTTGTAAAGAATAAATATGTGGTACACCCCTTCTATCAGGCTGAGGGAGTAAAGATCTATTATTTCGCCAAACTCGGAAGAAAGATGTATTTGTTGCCTCATGAAATCAACTCCAAATAAAAATAGTATATGAATACTCATATACTATTTTATCCATAATTTGGTATTAATATTTCGTTAAATGTTTAATTGCTGTGTCTACCGAGTCTTTTTCTTCCTGCGTAAGAGGTTTTCCTGCATTACGATAGTCAAAGGACAATGTGAAATTATGTAAATTTTCGTAAATTGTACCAAGCTGCTTTTTCTGGCGCGACACCATTAAGGAAAGGAATTCCTCTCTATTTTTACCGCTTATTTCTTGGGCACATTCTTTTGCAACCAGTGCTGTATGCTCCAGACACAGACCGTGGGAATTTTCAAATCTTGCACAAAATTCCTTTTCACTTGCCCACAGATAGGCAAAATTTCCTGCTGCATCCGTCATCTGTGAATTAAGTTTATCGCACAGGGCACAGCTTCTCACATTTTCATAAATTCTGTTGCTTAATAAATCAGCAGGAGATTCCTTTTTGGAGAAAAGTCCCGACTTTTTTTCAAAAATAAGGTTTTTTTCAAGCTCTTTAACATGAGTTTCAAGCATCAGCGCAAGGCTCAGGCGGTTTTTCTTATTAAAAAGCATTTTCATATGGCTTTTGCAAAATCCCTTTTTGTTTGTGGTTTCACGGCTGTCGGGCTCCATCATGGACGGTCCCAAAAAATATTCCACAGCCTGCTCCTCAAGCTTTTTTTCAAGGGTACAGAGTATGCAGCCCGAGTTTTCCTCCAACGCCTCCGTCAGGGGAATACTATATATTCTTTCTTTCATAAAATCACCTCAATAATGCTATTTTAACACATAATTTACCGTTTTACAAGGCTGGACATACACAAATAAGAAACCTTTGAATATAGTGTTAATCGGAGGTGCTTTTATGTTTAACATTTTTAAATGCAGAAAATACTTAAGCCCGGGAAGTATTTTTCATCTGCAGGGAAGCAGTTTCCCCGAACCGCTAAGCGAAGAGGAGGAGCACAACTACCTTATAAAAATGCATGAAGGCGATGAGGATGCACGCAATATATTAATAGAACATAATTTAAGACTTGTAGCCCATATTGTAAAAAAATATCAGTCGGTAGGTGAGAATGACGACCTTATTTCCATAGGGACAATCGGACTTATCAAGGGAATTTCTTCCTATAATACAAGTAAAAAAACAAAGCTTGCTACCTATGTGGCGCGGTGTATAGAAAATGAAATTCTCATGTCTATCCGCCACGATAAAAAATTTGCCAATCAGGTTTCCCTTAATGAGCCGATAGGTTTTGACAGCGACGGAAACGAGGTTTCGCTGATGGATGTCCTGCAAAGTGAAAACGAGGATATATGCGAGAAAATAGATAAGGAAAATATGATTTCAAAGCTGTACAAAAAGCTTAAAACCACTTTGGCTGAGCGCGAACATCAGATTTTAAGTCTTCGGTACGGGTTATACGGAATGAAAGCCCTTCCCCAGAGAGAGGTTGCAGACATATTGGGAATCAGCCGCAGTTATGTTTCCAGAATAGAAACAAAAGCAATTGATAAGCTTTGTGAATAGATAACGGGCTGTGAAAAATTCACAGCCCGTTTCTTATTTCTTAAACAGATGGGTTTTGAAAAGTGCTTTATAAAGAAATACTCCCAAAATTCCGCAGGAGATAAATTCCCCTAAGAATATTGATATAAAAAGGAAAGAATATCCGTCGCCCACGCCGTAGACCATTTTCAGCACAAATGGGATTATAAGTGTGTTTGCAAGAATGGGAAATATCGGTGCCGTATAGCACTTTTTTCCTAAATGCCGTGTTCCCAAAGCTCCTAAAAGTGTCGCTAACGACCCAAAGACAATGTCCCACAAAGATGCTCCCGTTAAAAGGTTTGCAATAAAGCATCCTGTGAAAAGTCCGGGCACAGCCGCGCCCGTCATCGAAGGAAGAACGGTAAGTGCTTCCGAAAGCCTTACCTGAACGGCTCCGCTTGCAATACCCATTGCGGCACTTACATAAGTCAGCGCCACATAGAGTGCCGATATAAGTGCACTCTGTGTTAAAAATCG
>JAZOQG010000029.1:0-50824 GCA_045656005.1 Clostridia bacterium | reverse complement strand
AGTGGATTTTCATTATACCACGCTTTCAAAACTTTGTCAAGAACTTTTTTAAAATATTTTTTTAAAATCTTTCCGAACTCCGTCTCTCAAACGCAACTTCTTTATATTAACACACCTTTCCCTTTTTGTCAACACTTTTTTTCAAAAAATTTTTATTTAATTTAAAACACGAAAGCGACAAATTATTTATTATGCTTGTAGTATAATATTAACCGAGGTGAAAAAATGAAGCCTATAGTTTATATTGATGTTCTTTTTATAACAAATCTTTTAATCAACATTATACTATTATATGTTACAGGAAAGCTTTCTGTTATAAGAATAAACAAGATTCGTATTTTTCTATCGGCTGCCTTAGGTTCGATTTACTCGGTTTTTATGTTTTTTCCCAATTTAAGCGTTTTTTATTCAAAAGCGGCAAAAATTTTATCAGCTTTTGCACTTGTTGCACTATCATATAACATAAAGGGAGTTAGATTATACATAAAAACGCTCGGTATATTTTATATTGTAACTTTGTGTTTTGGCGGCGGTGTATTTGCGCTGTTTTATCTTACAGGAATCGGAAGCCGTATGGGAGCAATAATAAAAAATGGTATTTTGTATTTTAATTTGCCATGGCAAATATTATTTGCTTCAGTTATTACTTCATATATTATAATAAGTATAGTGTGGAAAAACGTAACCCGCAAAGCAGCAAATATAAATTCATACATAGATTTAGTAATTTTCTGTTATGACAGACAAGTTCCAATAAGAGCTTTGATTGATACGGGTAATTCTTTAAAAGACCCAATAAGTCAATTTCCTGTTATTGTTACAGAATATGAATACCTAAAGGAAGTTTTACCTGACAGCTTTTCTAAAGCCCTGGAAAACAGCTGCGAAGAATTTGAAGATTTAAACTTTGTCACAGACAAACTGCGAATTATCCCCTATAGTTCATTGGGCAAAGAAAAAGGAATGCTGCTGGGTTTTCGTCCCGACAGTGTTTTAGCAGATATAAATGAATGTACACACCATGTTGAAAATGTCATAATAGGTATCAGTAAAATCAAACTATCAAAAGACGGAGATTTTCATGCACTCGTAAATCCAGAAGCAATAATTAATATTTGAAAGGAATTTTAGAATGTTTAAAAAATTGAAATTAAAATTTATAATATGGTTTACAAAAAGCAAAGCAGTAAAACACAAAATTCATTACATAGGCGGAAGTGAAACTCTGCCGCCACCACTCCCCACCGAAGAAGAAAACAAACTTTTATGTCTTCTGGAAAAAAACAACCGTTACGCAAGAGAGAGACTCATTGAACATAATCTGCGTCTTGTTGTTTATATTGCAAAAAAATTTGAAAATACAGGTGTTGGAATAGAAGATTTGATTTCTATTGGCACAATCGGGCTTATAAAAGCAGTAAACACATTTAAAACAGACAAGAACATAAAACTGGCAACATATGCATCGCGATGTATCGAAAATGAAATCCTGATGTATCTCAGAAAAAGCGTTACACAAAAAACAGAGGTTTCAATAGACGAACCATTAAATGTTGACTGGGACGGTAACGAACTGCTGCTTTCGGACATTTTAGGAACCGATGACGACCTAGTTTGCAAAAGGATTGAGGACAGGGCAGAAAAACAAATGCTGATTTCTGCAATGTCAAAACTTTCAAAAAGAGAAAAAAACATAATGAATTTACGTTTTGGTCTTGCAGGAAACAGCGAAAAAACCCAAAAGGAAGTTGCGGATATGCTTGGGATAAGCCAATCGTACATTTCCAGGCTTGAAAAAAGGATAATTTCAAAACTTAAACGCGAAGTCAGCAAAATGATGTAAGTCTTGACATTTACCTCGCATTATGATAGTATCTAAACAGTTACTTTTGAAAAGAGGTTTGAATAATGAATAAAATTTTTAAGGATATTGATTTACTCAAAGAAAAATATACAAAATTCTGGCTCGACACTTGCAAAATTGAAACTCCAAGCAGTGACAAAAAAGCCATTGACACCCTTAACTCATATATTAAAAAATTTGCAGAAAATTTAGGTTTTACCACTAAAACAATTTCTTTTGAAAATGCCGGTGACTACCTCATCGTTGATTTAAACGAAGGTGCAGAAAAAAGCTACATACTTGCCGCACATACCGACACAGTATTTAAAAAAGGTGTATTCGGCGAAGAAATTGCAAGAATTGACGGTGATTTTATTTACGGTCCCGGAACAATTGATTGCAAAGGCGGCATAGCAATGTCCCTTTTAATTATGGAGGTTTTAAAGAAAAACGGATTTGACAAGCATGTAAGACTTCTTTTGAGTTCTGACGAAGAAGTCAATAATGAATTTTCAGGCATAAAAGGTGTTGAAGAAATAATCGAAAATGCAAAGGGATTTATTGGTGGCTTGAGCATGGAAGTTGCAAACGAGGGTGAAATCCTGGTAAGCCGAAAAGGAATTTTGCGCTATGAAGTAACTGTTTTTGGAAAATCGGCACATTCAGGAATTAATTATTTTGATGGAATTAATGCAATTTATGAAGCATCGCACAAAATTATAGCTCTCCAAAAACTCAGCCGCGTAGATGGTGCAACATACAGCTGTAACATTATAAATGCAGGCACGGCACTTAATATTGTTCCTGACAAATGCTCTTTTCAGGTTGACATCCGCTATGAAGACCCAAAAGAAAAAGAAGTTGCTAAAAAGGCAATTTATGAAATTGTAAACACTTCATATATAGAAGGTTCTTCAGCAGAAATTAATCTATTAAACGAACGCGACCCCATGCCCCACAAAGAGGAAAATATTAACCTTTTCAATAAAATTTCAGAAATTGCCGAAAAGCATTCACTTGAAAAACTTTACTATTATTCAAATGGTGGCGGAAGCGATGCCGCATATTTAAGTGCCGCAGGTGTTCCTGTAGTGTGCGGAGCAGGTACATTCGGAGAATTTTGCCACACAACAAAGGAATATGGTGTTATATCATCGCTGACTTCAAGAGCGAAAATATATGCAGAGCTTATTCTTTCAGAATAAAATTAAGAACCGACTTTAAAGTCGGTTCTTAATTTTATCTCAAGATTTTTATAAATCTATCATAGTTTTCAGAGAAGCCATTTTTTTCGGGTTCAAATTCTTTTACGGGGAATGAATTTGAAATAATCTCTCTCGCGTCCTGCAAATCACGAATGGCACCCGATGCTATAAACTGAACTGCAATATTCCCCATTGCAGTTGCTTCTATCGGGCCTGAAACAACCGGGGTTTCAGTAGCATCAGCAGTAAGCTGACACAAAAAACCGTCCTTAGTGCCACCGCCAACCATGTGAATCGCCCCAAATGTTTTACCTGTACACTCCTGAAGATTTTCAAATGTGTATTTATATTTCATAGCAAGGCTCTCGTAGATGCAGCGTACAATTTCGCCATCTGTTTTTGGAACACTCTGACCTGTTTTTCTGCAAAATTCTCTTATTCGCTCTGTTTGATTTCCGGGCGTTGCAAACACTGGATCATCAGGGTCTATAAAGGATTTAAACCCTTGCGACTCTCTTGCCATCATTTCCATGTCAGCATAACTATATTCTTTGCCTTCGCGTTTAAACTGTCGTCTTGTTTCCTGAATCATCCAAAGCCCAATAATGTTTTTCAAAAAGCATGTTGTCCGCGCATATCCTGTTTCATTTGTAATGTTCATTCCTGCCGAAATTTCGCTTATGCAAGGCTCTGAAAGTTCAGTACCAAAAAGGCTCCATGTTCCGCATGAAATATAAACAAAATCTTTTGATTTGGTGGGCACTGCTACAATTGCACTTTGAGTGTCATGACCCGCAACCGCTACAACATTTTTAGGCGAGATACCAAGTTCATTGCAAAGTCTATCTGACATTTTGCCAACTATCTCACCGCTATCAACCAAAGCAGGGAATTTTTCAATATCTAGTCCCATATCAGCTATCAGCTTTACGTTCCATTCTTTTGTGTAAGGCTCTAAAAGGTGTGTTGTAGATGCCATTGAACGCTCAGCATATATTTTCCCCGTAAGCAGATAGCCAAACAGATCGGGCATAAGTACAATTTTTTCAGCAAGATTATATATGTCCCTATTAAATTCTTTTTCGGCAAGGAGCTGATACAAAGTGTTAAGACTCATATTCTCAATTCCCGATAAAGCATACAGTTTTTTCTCATCATATGAGTTATTCACTTTTTGAAAAGGTTCCATTGTACGCTCATCACGATAGTTATAAGGAAGCGCTAAAATTTTACCATTTTTATCTATCAGTGCATAATCAACACCCCATGTATCAACACCAATGCTTTCATATCCATATTTTTCAGCCTTTAAAAGACCTTGCTTTACTTCATGCCAGAGTCTTGGCAAATCCCAATAAAACCCATCATTAAGCTGTACCGGCTCGTTGTCAAAACGATGTATTTCTTCAAGTGTGATTTTCCCGTTTTCCAGACTACCAATAATCGCTCTTCCGCTTGATGCACCAAAATCAAAAGCTAACGCCTTCATATAAAATCTCCTTATCCCAAGAGCACTTCCTGCTCATATTTTCCTAACATATTATAATTATAACCTTTATTTAGGAATTTGTCAAATAAATAATTACAAAAGAAAAAGACACACAAGGTGTCTTTTTTTGTTGGTGCGCCATCGGGGACTCGAACCCAGGACCCACTGATTAAGAGTCAGTTGCTCTACCAACTGAGCTAATGGCGCATTTTTGGCTACTTGAATAGTATAGCACTTGTGGGTAATTTTGTCAAGCATTTTTTTGAAAAAGTTTCAAAAAAACAATCAGACGGAAATGAAATTCAAATCCGTCTGTTTTTCATTACTAGATATATAGTTTCGCAAGTCCGCCCTCGCTTGTTTCTCTATATTCACGGGACAGATTTTTTCCCGTTTCATACATTGTATCAACAACAAGGTCAAAAGAAATTTTTCTCGTTTTACAAAGGAAGTTTGAAAGGTTAACTGCATTTATTGCTCGCATTGCGGCAACAGCATTTCTTTCTATACATGGAATTTGCACAAGGCCGTAAATCGGGTCGCATGTAAGTCCCAAATGGTGCTCCATTGCAATTTCAGCCGCATACTCTATCTGTCCCAAAGACATTTCATAAATCTCGCAAAGCGCCGCAGCAGCCATTGAACACGCAGAGCCAATTTCCGCCTGGCATCCGCACTCTGCTCCGCTTATTGAAGCGTTTGTTTTAATAACGTTTCCGATTATACCTGCAACCGCAAGTGCTTTTATAATCGTTTCATCGCTTATGCCTTTTTTCTCCTGAATATATAAAAGAGTTGCAGGAAGTACACCTGCCGCACCGCATGTAGGTGCTGTAACGATTTTTCCTCCTGATGCATTTTCTTCACTCACCGCAAAAGCATATGAACAAACAATTCTGTTCTCTCTCGTTTCAGGGCTTTCGTCAATGTGCTTTTGTTCATATAGATATTTTGCTTTTTTGTCAATGTTGAGTTTTCCTGGCAGTTTTCCCTCAGCAGTTATTCCATTTTCTATACTCGCCTTCATTATTTCCCACACGAGTGCGAGATAATCCCATATCTCTTTCCCTTCACACATTTCAACATACTGCCATATCCTTATCTTGTTTTCTCTGCAGTAGTCCATAATATCGGAAAAACGCGAAAGCTTATAAAATATTTTCTTTGGGTCATCAGGTTCGCCTTCTATTTTAAAACTGCCACCGCCAACACTAAGTACTCTTGCATGGTCCCGGAGTACTCCGTTTTTATATGCATAAATATCAAATGTGTTTGGATGAGGAATATCCTTTGTCATAGTGTCAAATTCTATTTCAACTTTTTTCGGATAAAGCACCTTTTTTATTACCATATCCGTTCCGTGGCCCATTCCCGTTTTTGCAAGCGAGCCGTAAAGTGTAACCTTAAAAGTATCGCAATCTATATTTCGACTTTTAAAAATTTCGCACGCACTCTCAGGTCCTATTGTGTGAGAACTTGACGGTCCGTAACCTATCTTATATATCTCCCTGATAGACTCCATTCCGTTTTTAGGCTTCTTGTTTTCGGATGTTGTATCCCCTTCTGCCAAAAGCTGTTCTACCGAAACGCCGAATATATTTGCAAGTCTGTAAAAAGAACTCATTTTAGGAAGAGACAAACCATTCTCCCATTTTGAAACCGCTCTGTCCGATACACCTATCATCTGACCAAGTTCCTTCTGCGAAAGACCTGCTTTTTTTCTGAAGTATGCTATTTTTTCGTGTGTATTTAATGAAGCCATGAAAGCCTTCTCCTCTCGAACATACATTATGTGTCTATTTTACCATTATTTTATCCAACTTGCAAGGCAATATGCAAAACAAAAACTCAACCGAAAGTTGAGTTTTTGTTTTAACATTCTTTTTTCTTTCTGTCATGTATAATCATACCCAAAATTATAAATAAAAGCTGAATTGTGTGCTGAACGAGCGGTCCGTAGGAGAGCTTAAAAAAGTCGTATGTACACCACAAAACCAAATTAATTATTGTGTAAAGTCTGAACATTTTTCCGTTTTTCTGAATGATGCTCATTACAAAAACAAGACCTGCTATAATGGTAAGCATGTCTGCCCCACTTTTTGCAACAGACAAATTAAGTCCCGTAATCACTACTGCATATATTGCAACAAGCCACTTTGGAACAGGTTTATTGTCTTTGTCAAAAAAGTAATTTATAAGTGACATCACCGCACCTATTGTGCATGAAACACCTCCGTTTACCGCCATAGGCCTCTGAACAAAATAGCTAAGTGCCACAAGAAGGTTTGCTGCACCTACCAATACCAATATAAGTTTCATATTTTTGCCTTTTATAAGAGATGATGTAATCATACACAAAAGGCTTGCCATACTAAGCATAAATGCTAAAATTTCCATAGTTTTCTCCTTACTTTAGTGTTTCAATACTTCTTTTAGCCATTGCCATATATCGTTCCTGTTTATTTTTTATTCTCACTTCAAGAGGCGGAAGTATTCCAAAGTTTGCATTCATTGGCTGAAATGTTCCCACGCTTCCCCCTGAAATATAATTTGAAATCGCACCCATCATTGTGTAATTTGAAAGTTTTGGGGGTTCTCCTGCCGCAGACATACCTGCAATTATTCCGCTCATTGCAGACTCCATATATCCCTCAACTCCGCTGATTTGTCCTGCAAAATAAACGTTTTGGTTTTCCTTCATTGAAAAATCAGAATTTAAAAGACGTGGTGAATCAATAAATAAATTTCTGTGCATTACACCATAGCGCACAAATTCTGCATCTTTAAGTGCAGGAATAAGCGAAAATACTCTTTTTTGTTCACCGAATTTTAAATTCGTCTGAAAACCGACAATGTTGTAAAGTGTTCCTTCTTTATTGTCCTGACGAAGCTGAACCACAGCATAAGGCTTGTCTTCTTTACGAGGGTCACGAAGTCCAACAGGTTTTAAGGGACCGTAGCGCAGAGTATCCGCACCCCTTCCCGCCATGATTTCCACAGGCATGCAACCTTCAAACACTTTTGGTGCATCAATACTTTCATGGATCGGTGCACGCTCTGCCGATACAAGCTCCATGTAAAACATTTCGTATTCCTCACGGCTTAACGGACAGTTTATATAGTCATCTCCACCTCTGCCATACCTTGCACCGAAAAATGCGCTTTCCATGTCTATACTGTCAAGAGAAACAATCGGTGCCGCTGCATCAAAAAAACTTAAATACCCTCCGCAGAGATTTTCTATTTCCTCTCGCATTGCGCCTTCTACAAGGGGCCCGCATGCAATTATCACTTTTCCTCCTTTGGTGATTTTTGTAACTTCTTCTCTTATAACCTCAATGTTTTCGTGAGACATAATTTTCTCTGTTACAATCTCTGAAAACTTTTCTCTGTCAACAGCCAGCGCACCGCCCGCAGGCACTTGCGCCTCGTAAGCAGAGGAAACTGTTACGGAGCCAAAATGCTCCATTTCTTTTTTCAAAAGACCGCCTGCACTTTCAATTCTCTCTGCCTTAAGAGAATTTGAGCACACAAGCTCGCAAAGCCCTTCCATGCTATGTGCAGGCGAATATTTCTGAGGCTTCATTTCAAAAAGCCTTACTTTTTTTCCTCTTTCTGCCGCAGCCCATGCAGCCTCACATCCCGCAAGTCCGCCGCCTATTACTGTAATCTCCATATTCACCTCATTATTTTGGCAGATTATCAAAGTGATAATCTGCCAAAAAATCATTTACAATCTTTATTTGAACAAACGATTCTCTTTCCGCCTTTACCAAATTTTTCTACCATAATGCTTCCGCATTTTTCGCAGGTCTTTTTGGTAGGCTTATCCCATAAAATAAATCCGCAGTCATTTCCTTTTTCGCAAGCGAAATATTTCTTTCCTTTTTGGGACTTCCTTTCAACAATCATGCTGCCGCACTGCGGACATGAAACTCCCGTTTCAACAACAACAGTTTTTGTGTTTCTGCACTGCGGGAAACCGGGGCATGCAAGAAATTTACCAAATCTGCCGAGCTTATACACCATCATTCTGCCGCATTTCTCGCACTTTACATCACTTTCCTCATAAGTAAGCTCAACTTTACCTATTGCCTTATCCGCAACATTCAAAAGTTTTTCAAAAGGCGGATAAAAATCATGAAGAACATTTTTCCATGGATACTGTCCTTCTTCAACTCCGTCAAGTTTTTCTTCCATTCCCGCAGTAAACTCAACATCAACAATATCTTTAAAATATTCACTTATAAGGTCAACTGTTACATATCCGAGCTCTGTTGGTTTTAAGAGTTTTTTCTCCCTTGTAACATATCCCTTTGAAACAATTGTGGTTATAATAGGTGCGTAAGTACTCGGTCTTCCTATTCCCTTTTCTTCAAGTGCTTTAATAAGAGAAGCCTCGCTGTATCTTGAAGGAGGTTCTGTGAAATGCTGCTCGGGGTCAAGTTCTTTGCACTTTAAAACACTTCCAACACTTAAAGCAGGGATTTTCTTAAAGTCTTTCTCGTCATCATCTGCACCATAGAGTGTTTCAAAACCTGAAAATTTAATCTTTGCTCCGTTTGCTCTGAAAGCACATCCGTTTGCATCTATTTCTGCCGCAACAGTATCGTATATGGACTGTGCCATCTGGCTTGCCATAAATCTCTCCCAGATAAGTTTATAAAGTTTAAACTGGTCAGAGGGCAAAATATTTTTAAGTGATGCAGGTTCAATTTTCACAGTTGAAGGTCTTATAGCTTCGTGAGCATCCTGCGCTGATTTTTTCGTTTTAAAATATCGTGGCTTTTCCGGAAGAAACTCTTTTCCGAATTTTTCGCCTATAAATGCTGCGCTTTCGTCCATTGCCTCTTTGGAAACTCTCAACGAATCAGTACGCATGTATGTTATAAGACCCAAAACACCATACCCGGGAACCGATACACCTTCATAAAGTGCCTGTGCCGCAGACATAGTTTTGCTTGGTGAAAAACCAAGTTTTCTTGATGCCTCCTGCTGCATTGTGCTTGTGATAAACGGAGGCTGCGGTGTTTTCTTTTTCTCTCCGTATTTCACGGAAGTCACAGAAAAAGCTGCACCTTCTATCTTTTCTAAAACTTTGTCCATTTCAGCTTTTGTTTTAGGAACATATTTCTTTCCGCCTACTCCGTAAAGTTTTGCCTCAAACGGTGCTTTACCATTTTCATCACAAAGTTTTGCCGAAAGTGTCCAGTATTCTTCGGGTTTAAATTTTTCAATTTCTCTTTCCCTGTCAACAATAAGTTTTGAAGCCGTTGACTGAACTCTTCCCGCAGAAAGCCCTTTTTTAACTTTTCTCCACAAAAGGGGACTCAATTTATACCCAACTATTCTGTCAAGCACTCTTCTTGCCTGCTGGGCATCAACAAGATTAAAATCTATCGCACGGGGTGCTTTTACAGCCGCAGTAACTGCAGGCTTTGTAATCTCATTAAAAGTTATTCTGCACTTTTCATTAAGGTCCATTCCGAGAACCTGTGCAAGGTGCCATGAAATTGCCTCTCCCTCACGGTCAGGGTCAGTTGCAAGATAAATCTTGTCAGCATTTTTAGCTTCTGCTTTCAGTTTTGAAAGCAAATCTCCCTTTCCGCGTATTGTTATATATTTTGGCTCAAAGTCATCAGTGTCAACACCAAGCTGGCTTTTGGGCAAATCGCGAACGTGACCGTTTGATGCCATAACGCTGAAACCTTTGCCGAGATATCCTTTAATTGTTTTTGCTTTTGAAGGTGACTCAACAATAACAAGTTTTTTAGCCATTTTTACCTCCGAAATTTTAAATTAACACATATAAGTTACTATAAATTTTGCATTTTGTAAAGAGTTTTTTTATTTTTTCACAAAAAAACTTAAAATATTAAGTGCAGTTTTTCTGTCAATTCCGTCAACCGACATAAGTTCTTCGAGTGTTGCTTCCCTGATTTTTTTAATAGATTTAAAGTGACGCATCAAAGCCTTTCTTCTCTTTTCGCCTACACCGCCAATTCCCTCTAGCTCACTTTCAAAACTTTTTTTGCCTCTGAGATTTTTGTGATAGGTAATAGCAAATCGGTGTGCCTCATCCTGAATAAATGCCACAAGGCGAAATGCTGCACTCTGAACTGGTAGTTGCACCTCACCGTTTATGGACACAAGCTGTCTCGTTTTATGGTGGTCATCCTTTGCCATTCCAAAAAGCGGAACTTCTATACCCAGGTTTGTCAACGCTTCGTATGCAGCATTGACATGCCCCTGCCCACCGTCAACCAAAAGAAGGTCGGGCAAAACCGAAAAGCCTTCATCATTGTCAAGATATCTTAAAAATCTTCTTGAAAGCACCTCTCTCATACAGTCATAATCATTAGACCCTACAATATATTTAATTTTAAATTTTTTATACTCACTTTTTTTAGGTTTTCCATTTTCAAACACAATCATAGAGGCAACATTTTCACTTCCGCCTGTGTTTGAAATATCGTAAGCCTCTATCCTTTTGGGCGGCTGTGATAGTCCCAAACATTCCGCAAGCTCTCTCGGTGCCTTTTCCTTTGCGCCTTTTGAAAGCAAATCAACCTTGTATTGGGCAAGAGATATCTTTGCGTTCTTCTCTCCCATTTCAAGCATTTTTCTCATTTCACCGCGAACTGGTGTTCTGACCAAAACTCTTTTCCCTTTTTTCTCTGAAAGCCATTTTGAAAAGCCTTCTTCCGATTCTTTGGAAACTCTGAAAAAAACATTTGACGGGATAAACACATCGCTGTCATAATAAGCTCTTACAAAACCTTCAAGTGCAGTTTCATCGTCAATATATGCACTGCTCGTTTCCCTGAACGTGTCATCACCCAAAAGTTTTCCGCCCCTTATAAAGAACACACGGAAAACTCCTGCCTCATCATCTGTTGCGGATGCTATAATATCAGCATCCATAGTTTTTTCGCTTATAACTTTTTGTGATGCATCAATTTTCATTACCGCATCAATTTTATCCCTTATAATGCATGCTTTTTCAAATTCGAGCTTCTCTGCCGCTTCTTCCATTTCTGTGCGGAGTACTTCTATGAGTTCTTTGTGATTGCCTTCAAGAAATTTGCAAATTTGCAAGAAGGTTTTTTTATATTGGCTTGAAGTTATAGTACCCTGACAAGGTGCATGACATTTGCCCATGGAATAATAAAGACACGGTCTCCCCTTTCCGATATCGCGAGGAAACTTTTTATTGCATCTGGCTATTTTAAAAATGTTTGATACTGTTTTAATTGTATTTTTTACTGTTCCCCTTCCGGGATAAGGACCAAAATATCTTGCACCATCGTTTTCTATTTTACGAACAAGTTTAATTTGTGGATAATCTGTTTTAATATCTATTTTTATATAAGGATAATGTTTATCATCTTTCAGAAGAATGTTGTATTTTGGAAGATATTTTTTTATAAGATTACTTTCAAGACAAAGTGCTTCAAACTCGCTGTCACAAACTATATACTCAAAATCGGCAATATTTGATACCATCGCTTTTACCTTAGGGGTATGATTTGCACTTTCGTGAAAATATTGTCTTACTCTGTTTTTAAGAATTTTAGCCTTACCTACATAAATTACGGTTCCTGCAGAATTTTTCATAATGTAAACCCCGGGGAGTCCCGGCAAAGCCGCAAGTTTTTCCGAAATATTCAAAAATTCACCCCCATACAAATAAAAACAAACGGACGTGCACAGCACGCCCATATTAAAAACATATTAAAAGCATAGCAAAGCCTTACATATGCTCTGCAAATTCTGATGTAATAAGCTCAACCAAACCGCTTACAGCCTCTTCTTCGTCAGCTCCGTCTGCTATAATTGTAATTTCAGTACCTTTGGTAATTCCAAGCGATAAGACACCAAGCAAGCTTTTAGCATTAACCTTTCTTTCTTCCTTTTCAATCCAGATGGATGATTTATATTCATTTGCCTTCTGAATAAAAAACGTAGCAGGTCTGGCATGCAGTCCAACTTGATTCTTAACTGTCACGTCTTTTGATAACATTTTACCGCTCCTCCGCACACAAGTAATATTTTCTTACAAGATAGCATATCAAAAAAAATGCGATTAGTCAATGTTTTTTTACAAAAAATTTCAAAATTATTTCTTTTTTAGTATTTCTTTTAAATATTTTCCGGTATAAGAGTGTTTTGACTGTGCAACTTCCTCAGGTGTTCCGCATGCTACAATCTCCCCTCCTGCGTCTCCGCCTTCAGGTCCCAAATCAATAATATAGTCAGCGGTTTTAATCATATCAAGGTTGTGTTCAATAACAATGACTGTGTTTCCGCCTTCTATAAGTCTTTCCAGAACTTCACATAATTTGTGAACATCTGCCGTGTGAAGTCCTGTTGTAGGCTCATCAAGAATATAAATTGTTCTGCCCGTGCTTTTTCTCGCAAGCTCGGTTGCAAGTTTTACTCTCTGCGCTTCACCGCCCGACAAAAGTGTTGACGAATGTCCGATTTTTATATAACCAAGACCAACATCGCACAGCGTTTGAAGTTTCTTGCGGATTTTAGGAATGTTTTCAAAAAACTCTAGTCCTTCATCAATTGTCATTTCCAAAACGTCATGAATGTTTTTGCCTTTATATGTTACCTCAAGAGTTTCTTTGTTGTATCTTTTTCCTTTACAAACCTCACAAGGAACATAAACATCAGGCAAAAAGTGCATTTCTATTTTTTTAATACCGTCTCCCGTGCAGGATTCACATCTTCCGCCCTTTGTATTGAAACTGAATCTTCCTGCGGTGTAACCTCTCATTTTCGCTTCGTTTGAAGTTGCAAAAATATCTCTTATATCAGTAAATACACCTGTGTATGTGGCAGGGTTTGAACGCGGTGTTCTTCCTATAGGACTTTGGCTTATTGCAATAACCTTGTCAAGATGCTCGAGTCCCCTGATTTTTTTGTGTTCACCGGGCAGAGTTTTTGCTCCGTTTAAATCTCTTGCTAAAGTTTTATACAAAACTTCGTTTATGAGTGAGCTTTTTCCGCTTCCTGACACACCTGTAATACAAACCATTTTCCCGAGCGGAATTTTTACATCAACATTTTTAAGGTTGTTTTGAGCAGCACCGATAATTTCAAGATATTCTCCGTTTCCTTCTCTTCTGACATCGGGAACAGGGATTTTTTTCTCACCTGAAAGATATTGTCCTGTTATGCTTTCTTTGCAGTTTATAAGGTCGGAAACTGTTCCGTTTACAACAACCTCTCCGCCTCCCACACCTGCTCCGGGACCGATATCCACAACGTGGTCTGCTGACATAATTGTTTCCTCATCATGTTCAACAACAATTAAAGTATTTCCCAAATCACGAAGGTTTTCAAGTGTTTTAATGAGCTTTCCATTGTCCCTTTGATGAAGACCGATACTTGGCTCGTCAAGAATATACAAAACACCTACAAGTCCGCTTCCTATCTGTGTTGCAAGCCTTATTCTCTGCGCCTCTCCGCCTGAAAGCGTGCCTGCCGCTCTCGCCAGAGTAAGATACTCAAGACCGACATTTTTAAGAAAAGATATTCTTGCACGGATTTCCTTTAAAATTTCAGATGCAATCATTTCCTCAGTTTCAGTAAGATGCAGACCATCAAAAAATTCAACGAGCTTTGAAATTGACATTTCTGTCATCTGGGCAATATTAATCCCCCCTACTGTAACTGCGAGAATTTCAGGTTTTAATCTTCTTCCTCCGCAATCAGGACACATGTCGCTTGACATGTAGCTTTCAATCTCGGCACGCATCCAGTTTGAAGATGTTTCCAGGTGACGTCTTTGAAGATTTGGAATAATTCCCTCAAACACGGCTTTGTAATTTCTGCCTCCGCTTTCTCTGTCATAGGAAAACTCTATTTTTTCGTCTCCTGAGCCATAAAGCAGAATGTCTATAAACTTTTTATCAAGTTCACAAAGGGGTGTATCAAGGCTGAAACCATAGTGTTTTGCAAGACCGCGGTACTGTGCCATTGCCATTGAATCGAGCTTTTCACCTACAAACCATCCGCTTGCATGAATTGCTCCTTCTGTGATTGATTTTTCAGGAAATCTTAATACTCTCGCAGGATTGATTTTCATAAGAGAGCCAAGTCCCGCACAGGTAGGACATGCACCAAAAGGGGCATTAAACGAAAAACTTCTCGGAGAAAGCTCCTCCAGGTTTATTCCGCACTCATGGCATGAATAATGCTCCGAAAATGTCTCTTCCTTTTCATCCATTATAACATGTATAATGCCACTGCCAATGCGAAGTGCAGTTTCAACAGAATCTGCAACTCTCCTGTAAATCCCTTCTTTTACCTTTATTCTGTCAACAACAATTTCAATCGTATGTTTTTTGTTTTTTTCAAGTTTTATTTCTTCTTCAAGAAGGCGCATTTCCCCGTTTACACGAACTCTTACAAAGCCGTCCTTCTTTGCTTTTTCAAATATTTTTACATGCTCGCCCTTTTTACCTGTTACAACGGGTGAAAGAATCTGAAGTCTTACTCCATCCCCGCACTCCAGTATTTTATCAATAATCTGGTCAACTGATTGTTTTTCAATCTTTTTTCCGCATTTAGGGCAATGCGCTATACCTATGCGTGCATATAAAAGCCTTAAATAATCATAAATTTCCGTAACAGTTCCAACTGTTGAACGGGGATTTCGGCTTGTGGTTTTCTGGTCTATTGAAATTGCAGGAGAAAGGCCTTCAATATATTCAACATTCGGCTTTTCCATCTGTCCAAGAAACTGTCTTGCATAAGCCGAAAGACTTTCAACATATCTTCTTCTGCCTTCTGCATAAATTGTATCAAAAGCAAGAGAGCTTTTTCCGCTGCCCGAAAGCCCTGTGAATACTATTAGCTTGTCTCTCGGTATTTCAAGGCTTATTCCTTTTAAATTATTCTCTTTTGCCCCTTTTATAACAATTTTGTTTTTCATAATTTATTCCTCTGATTTCAAACGTATAATCTTGTCACGAAGCTTTGCCGCATCTTCAAACCTAAGCTCACGTGAGGCTTTTATCATTTCTTCCTCGAGCCTTGCGATAAGCTCGTCCTTATTAAATCCTTCACGCATTTCACTTTCAGAAACTTCGTGAGAAATAGTTTCAATAACATCATGAACTGCTTTTTTAATAGTTTTCGGAATTATTCCATGCTTTTCATTATATTCCTTTTGAAGTTTTCTTCTGCGCTCTGTCTCTTTAATAGCTCTGTCCATTGAACCTGTAATACTATCGGCATACATAATTACAATGCCGTTCGCATTTCTCGCCGCTCTTCCTATAGTCTGAACAAGAGACGTTTCACTTCTCAAAAACCCTTCCTTGTCGGCATCAAGAATTGCTACAAGTGATACTTCGGGAATGTCAAGCCCTTCACGAAGAAGATTTATACCAACCAAAACATCAAAAACGCCAAGCCTTAAATCCCTTATTATTTCCATTCTTTCCATTGTGTCAATATCGTGATGCATATATTTTACCGACACTCCCATTTCGCGGAGATACTCAGTTAAATCCTCTGCCATTTTTTTAGTAAGCGTTGTAACTAAAACTCTTTCCTTTTTGTCTGCCCTTTGATAAATTTCGGACAACAAATCATCAATCTGCCCTTTTACGGGACGAACAAAAATTTCAGGGTCCACAAGTCCTGTAGGTCTTATTACCTGCTCAACAATTTGTGTACTTCTTGTTTTTTCATAATCAGATGGTGTTGCACTTACATAAATTACCTGATTTACCCTTTCCTGAAATTCCTCAAAGTTTAATGGGCGGTTATCGTAAGCTGACGGCAGACGGAAACCAAAATCCACTAAAGAGTTTTTTCTTGCCCTGTCACCTGCAAACATTGCTCTCACCTGCGGTACGGTTACATGGCTTTCGTCAATTACAAGAAGATAGTCATCAGGAAAATAATCCATAAGAGTATATGGAGCAGTTCCCGGCTTTCGTTCATTTAAGTATCTTGAGTAGTTTTCAATCCCCGTACAAAAACCCACTTCTGAAAGCATTTCAAGGTCATAATTTGTACGGCTGATAATTCTTTGCATTTCCAAAATTTTGTTGTGTTCTTCAAACCATGTTGCTCTCTCGTCAAGTTCTGCCCTTATTTGTGTTATGGCATTTTTGGTCTTCTCCGCAGTTGTTACGTAGTGAGATGCAGGATATATTGCCACATGCTTTCTCCCGCAAAGTATTTCTCCCGTTAAAGTATCAATTTCAGTTATTCTTTCAATCTCGTCACCAAAAAATTCAACTCTCAGGGCCTTTTTATCCTGCGATGACGGAAAAATTTCAAGCACATCGCCACGCACCCTGAATTTTCCTCTTATAAAATTTATGTCATTTCGCTCATACTGAATTTCAACGAGCTTTTTTATAACCTCATCACGGTCTATTTCCATACCTTCACGAAGAGATACAATTAGCTTTGCATAGTCTTTTGGGTCACCAAGGCTGTATATACAAGACACACTTGACACCACAATAACGTCACGTCTTTCAAAAAGTGCCGAGGTTGCGCTATGTCGAAGTTTGTCAATTTCGTCATTAATCTGCGCATCTTTTTCTATATAAGTATCCGTCTGAGGAATGTATGCCTCAGGCTGATAATAATCATAATAAGATACAAAATATTCAACCGCATTGTTTGGAAAAAATTCCTTAAACTCACTGCAAAGCTGTGCCGCAAGTGTTTTGTTATGCGCTAAAACAAGTGTAGGTTTATTTACTTTTGCTATTGTATTTGCTATTGTAAATGTTTTACCCGAGCCTGTAACACCTAAAAGTGTTTGCTCCTTATCACCTTTTAAAATCCCTTTCGAAAGTGCCTCTATTGCACTTTCCTGGTCGCCCGCGGGCTTATATTCCGAACATAACTCAAACATATCTTAAATCCTCTTTGCATAGTAATTTATAACTATTTCCTCAGTATCTTCTCCATTTTCGGAAGGATAGTATTCACATGCAGTTTTTATAAATTCATTATATCCCCATTTTTTATAAATCATAAGATTTTTTTCGTCTTCGGCTTCCACACCGAGAGTTAATTTTTCATACCCTCTTTTTTTGAGGTCTTCTTCCATAAATTTATAAAGAACAGAAAAATATCCTTTTCCTCTATAATTTTCTTCCGTTTTAAAAGCTGATAAATAAGCGGTCTTATCCCCTGCAAGTCCCGCTCCGTTTTGAACCTCACACTCCTTTAGAAGTGCCGCCGCTTCGCATATCACTTCATCTCCCAGAAAACCATAGTAATAAAGCCTTTTTCCCGCTTTAAACCCATTTATTGCATTTAGTTTCCAAATGGCAATGCTTTTGTCCGAAAGGTCTCTTTTTTCTTTTTCTTCCCATCTTTTTTCAATCTGACGAATATTTGCAAGAGTGCAAATGTATTTGTTCATAAAATACTCCGATTATATACTTTTTCTACATTATATACTTTTAGAAAATCACTGTCAAGGAAAGATGAAAAAAACACTTTATTTTTTTTGTTTTTTATGGTACAATAATATAAAACAATATTTTAGGGAGATTAATATGTCAGGATATGTTTTTGAAAAACCCGAAGAAATTAAAACTATTATTCTTTTTATTATAGACAGTTACCGTGCCCCTGTTGACAATGGCATCGTAACAGATATTTTTATGAGCCATGAATTTGTTGATTATTTTTCAATGCAACAGTATCTTGATGAGTTGATTGAAGGCGGACTTTTATCTCTTTATGAAGATGAAAAAAGCCACAAATATGCCATTACTGATATTGGCAGAGAAGCAGTTGAAGGATTTTGCCCCTCTATTCCTCTCACAGTCCGCAAAAAAATACTTGAAAGCATAAAAAAATACAAGCTCTCCATTGAAAACGGAAAGCTTGTGACTGCAATTTATATCAAGCATAATGATTTGGAGCACATCGCCCATCTTACAATAAACGAAGGCGGTGCACCGCTTTTTGACCTTAAGATTAACTGCGGCAGCAAAGAGGCTGCAATGAAAGTCTGCCTAAACTTTAAAGATAATCCTGAAAAAATTTATAAAGAAGCCTTTAAAATTTTATCTTAACCAGTCACGAAGTACTTCAAGATAAAGTTTTGCAAAGCCTTTTTTATTAACATCCTCGGCGGCGATGATACTGCATTTACCCAGTATTTCGTCGCCTGTTTTAAATTCTACTTCACCTATTTTGTCGCCTTTTTTCACGGGTGCAGTAACGTTTTCAGGGAGCTTTACTTCACCCTTTATGTCTTTTTTTTGTTTCTTTTCAATCATTGTTTCAAATCCCTTGTCAAGCTCGATTTTTATAATCTCACTCTCACCCTTCAAAACCTTAACTCCTTCCGAAAGTTTCACTTCCTCAGCGGGTTTTACTATGCAATAATTTGCAAATCCAAAATCAAGCATAGACTTTGCAGACTCAAAACGGTCGGAAGATGTTTCGCTTCCCATTACAACCGCTATAAGCTGCATATCGTCTCTTTTTGCAGTTGCGCTTATACAGAAACCCGCTTCGTCCGTAGAACCCGTTTTAAGCCCGTTTGCACCGCTATAAAACCTTATAAGTTTATTTGTGTTTGCAAGACCAAACTCACCATTTCTTAAACTGTCAGTCCATATGGTTGTATATTTGAAAATATCCGTATGTTTTAAAAGTTCTCTGCTCATAAGAGCAATATCTCTTGCGGATGTAACGTGCCCTTCTGCAGGAAGTCCGTTGGTATTATGAAACGTTGTGTCTTCCATTCCCAGTTCTTTTGCTCTGTTATTCATAAGCATTACAAAGTCGCTCTCACTTCCCGCTATATGCTCACCTATTGCAACACACGCATCATTTCCGCTTGCAACCGCAATTCCTTTTAATAGGTCGTTTACACTTATTTCTTCTCCTGCATCAAGAAAAATTGTCGACCCGCCCATGCTCTTTGCCCTCTCGCTGGCAATGACAATATCATCATATTTTAAGTTTCCACCGTCAATAGCTTCCATAGCAAGAAGCATTGTCATAACCTTTGTAACAGATGCAGGCGGAAGTTTCTCCCGACTGTTATACTCAAATAAAACCTTCCCCGTACTCTGTTCCATTAAAAGTGCTGATTTGCACTTTATCTGAGGTGCGGCAAAACAAGTTGCAGTAAGCAAAGTAAAAACAAGTAAAAAAGCAATTGTTTTTTTCATATAATCCCCCAATATACATTTTTGTTAAAGTATATTAAAGAAAAAATAAAAAAATTCGTTATAAAACGAATTTTTTATACTATAATATCTGCAAATTGAAATTTAATGATTTTTCCAAGTTCCTCTGCGCTCATCTCGACCTGCGCACCTATTTTTCCGCCGCTGAAAAATATTGTTTCAAAATCCCTTGCCGTATGATGGATTGTTGTCTGAAAAAACTTTTTCATGCCTATCGGGGAACATCCGCCGTGAATATAACCTGTAAGAGGCAAAAGCTCTTTTGACAAAATCATTGAAATTGATTTTTCACCTACCGCCTTTGCGGCTTTTTTAAGGTCAAGCTCGTTACATGAGGGAACTACAAACACATAGTTTTTTCCGCTTTTACCAACTGTTACCAAAGTTTTAAAAACCTTTTTCTCCTCCTGAACGAGATACTCCGCAACTTCCGTGGCACTTATAGCATTTCCGTCACCATAAAAATAGCTTTTGTATTTAAGCTTTTTCCCGTCTAAAAGCCTCATAACATTTGTTTTTTCTTCCACTTATAATTCCTCCAGTTATTAATTACACTTCGATAAGATATGCACGACAAGGTGCCCCTTCAAACCCTTTTATATTAAGAGGCATGGCACTCAAAAAATACTTTCCTTCCAAAACATTTTCCAGCACTATTCCCTCAAGCAAAACAGTTTCAGCGCCAAGCAGTATTTGGTGCACTTTCATGGGTGCATCTTGCGGTCCCACACTCTGCCCTTCATTTCCAATGAGCTTAAGTCCTGCTTTTGCAAACACTTCTGCGGCTTCTTCGGTAACAGTTACGTTCCCCTTAATCAAAATCCTTTCGCCTGCATCTTTTTCCCTTGACTTTTTAAGAGCAACAATAGCATCGCAGGCTGTCATATCACCGTCATGCTCAAAAACATAACAATATCCAATAAAACTGTCGCAGGAGAGCATGTCTATACTTTTCCCGTCTTTTATAAAATGAGACGGTGCATCAATATGTGTCCCATTGTGTGCACACATTGAAAAACAAGACAGATTATAAATATCTCCCTCATCCATACTATTAAGTTTTTCTGCCTTCGGAGATGGGTCATCGTGATAAACATTGCATGATAAAACTTCTTGTGATATGTCAATTATTTTCACAAATGTTTCCTCCTTTTCCTTGTGTCAAACGCTTTTAAGCACCGACCATTTTTTAATCAGTTCATCCAAAGACCACGCGGCATTTGCAGGTGATGTAGACGGCAGACATGTCGCATCCCTGTTTATTTGAGCTTTCAAATACTTTTTAAAGAATTTCTCTGCAGTTTTTCCATTTACAAAAATCTGCCTGATATCCGCTTCCTTCAAAATTTTTGAAAGGTCGTTTACTTTTACATTTTTAATAGAGCTATCCGAGCTTCCCACAATGTCGCACGAAGCAATAACATCCCAAAGCGCTATGCCGTTTTCAAACAAGAGTTTCTTTTTTTCTTCAACAGTTTCAGGTTCACTACATTCAAATACTGAGGAAATCACCCTCCAGAAACGATTTTGAGGATGCCCATAGAAAAACTTTTGCTCACGCGATTTTACTGACGGGAAACTTCCCAAAATCAAAACTTTGGAGTTTTTATCATATAAAGGCGGAAACGGATGATTTATCATTTTCATCACCTCAACACTGTAGTATGTGTTTATTGTATCACAACAACCAAAATTTTGCAACCGAGAAATGTATGTAACTTTATAATATATTCCTTAAATTGCGTACAAAATAATAGCGAGGTGAAGAGAATGTGCACTGCTATTACTTACAAAACATCTAATTTTTATTTTGGGCGAAATCTTGACTGGGAACATTCATTTGGAGAGGAAATCGTTATAACCCCTCGCAAGTACCCCGTTAGATTTAAAAAGACTGCAGATATTTCATGGCACTATGCCATAATCGGTACTGCTGTTATAAAAGATAATTACCCACTTTATTTTGACGGGATAAACGAAAAAGGACTATGTATTGCAGGACTAAATTTTCTAGAAAATGCATTTTATAAGCCATACTGCGAAGGTTGTGACAATATTGCACCTTTTGAATTTATACCATACATTCTTTCAAAATGTCAGTCAGTTTCAGATGCAAGAAAACTTTTAAGCCGCATAAATATTGTTGACATTCCTTTTGATGAAACACTCCCTCTATCACCCCTGCATTGGATAATTGCAGACAAAGGAGAGTGCATAACAATAGAACCCACAAAATCAGGTGTCAATATTTATAGAAACGAACCCGGTGTCCTTACAAACAATCCGCCATTTGATATGCAGCTTTTTTACCTTTCCAATTTTTTAAATCTTACAAAAGATGAGCCTTCAAATAGATTTTCAGACAAAGTTTCAATTTACCCTTGCAGTCGCGGTCTTGGTGCGTACTCCCTTCCAGGAGATTTGTCATCACCTTCCCGTTTTGTAAGAGCTGCATTTACAAAGCTCAATAGTGTTTGTGACATGACTGAAGCAGGGAGTGTAAGTCAGTTTTTTCATATCCTTTCTTCAGTAAACCAAACAAACGGAACTGTAAAAGTAGGCGACAAATATGAAAAAACAATTTATTCTAACTGTTATAACGCTGAAAAAGGTATTTTTTATTATAAAACCTATGACAATTGCAGAATTTGTGCCATCGACATAAACAAAGAAAAACTTGACGAACAAAAATTGATATCCTATCCGTTTTTATCGGGGCAGGATATCAATTTTCAAAACTGATTATCTTCTCATATTTTGTTGTCTTCTTTGATTTTCATGCATTTGCGAAGGCATCATGCTGCCGATATTATTTAAGGGAGCATTCTGCATTGAACCATGCTCTTCTCTTAAAACATTAAAGTTAAACGGGGGTCTGTCACCTGGAAAATAGAAATATACAAACTTGATTGAAAAGATATCGCATACAATAAAGTTGTTTTCGCTATTATCGTAAAGTGTCACATAACTTGTGCCAACATAATACAAAATACCCTGTTTTCTCATTATCATGCTCGTTCCAATCAGAAACTCAATGACAACGTATTCCCCAACATTTTTTGAAAGGATATTCTGCATAGAACCCCGCATTTCCTCTGTATCAAAATTTATAGGAGGCGGAGATGTAAACCCTATGGTTTTCATTCCTCCGTCTTCTCCCCATTGCGTATTGGCTGAATTATTTCTGTCTCCCATACCGCCCGCTGGCATATTGTTCATATTACTCATATTGTTCATGTTATTCATATTCCCCATATGCTCCATGTTATTTTCTCCGCTTTCTCCTTCCATGGCGCATGTATTATACATCAATCCGCCTCTTCTCTCGGTGGGAGTATATCTTGTGTCAATTCTCTCCTGAGCCATAAAAATCTCCTTGCCCAAAATTTCACCTTAACGCACAAAGGGCAAAAATGCGTTTTTATCGCTTGTTTTTTAATTTAAGTTTCTGCGTATGCTTCCGTCGGGTTATAAAAGCAATGGTCCCCTATTCTTATTACAAACTGACCGACCTCCGAAGGAAAAAACTGCTGACACTCAGGCCTGAAAGGATTAAAATACCAAAGAGCAAAACCAAGATTTGTCAGTCTGTTTCCTGCTATTGCCCAGTTTGCAATATCGTAGTGAATTTGTTCGGGACGCATATTGTAAATATTCTGGGGATTATACTGACCGTTAATTGTTTCCCTTAAGCAGTCAAACTGATACGGCTGATATAAAATTGAACGGATATCTTTATTTAGCCTTCCATATTCTCCATATGTAATATTAACCCTATTCATAATTACACTTGCCACAGCCTGCATCCCCGTCTCACCTTCCCCGCCCGCTTCACATTTTATTGTGCGTGCCAAAAGTTCCAAGTCCGAAAACGCCATTTCTCACCTCCGGGGATAGTATTCAATACATTATATTATCGTCATTTTAAATTATTCCAAATTATATTTGATAATAAGTTGCATATCTCGGCTATATTTAAAAACAGGAGTTCTCTGCGAAGGTAAAATTATTTCATCTCCCAAAAGCGATGTAATTTTTCTCTCGGAAAGTGTTTTACAGGAAAACTCCCCGAAATATTCAATTTCAACGTTTTCTCCCATTTTCAAAGTTTCACAAACAATACTTAAAAATGCATCAAGCATACGTCTTGTATCTTTCTGAGTTCTTTTGGAAACTTCGCTCACTCTTTCTATTAATTCTTTTTTATTCAAAACAATCACCACCAAACAGTAAAAGAGCGCCTGCGCGGTTTAAAAGCCACGCAGACGCCCCTCATTTTTATAAAATCAGCTGAGCTTTTCAGCCGTTTTATACTTGATAATAACAAGACCTGCCACAATAAGCACCATTGAAACAACAAGACCTGCCCATACATTTATAAGACCACCAACAAGGTAACCTATAAGGCACATTGCAGAAACATACATTGCGTATGGAATCTGTGTTGAAACATGCTTAATGTGGTCGCAACGTGCACCGGTTGATGCCATAATTGTTGTATCAGAAATAGGTGAAATATGGTCACCGCAAACTGCACCTGCAAGTACTGATGAAACAGCCATTGTAAAGAGTTCACTCTGAATTACAAGACCGTCAGCACCCTGGAATACACTTGTAACAATCGGCAAAAGAATTGCAAATGTTCCCCATGAAGTTCCGGTTGCAAACGCAAGACCCAAAGATACTGCAAAGAAAATTGCAGGCAAAATGCCCATCGGAATATTATTTGCAGTTACGAGCCAGCTTACATATCCGCCCGCATTAAGATATTCCTCACGGCAGATACCGCCGAGGCACCATGCCAATGTGAGAATAAGTATTGCAGGAACCATTGCTTTAAATCCTTCAGGAATGCTTTCAGCAAAAGCTTTGAAGGAAACAACTTTTCTTGGTATGTAAAGAATAAATGTCAAAATAATTGTAAGGAATGAGCCGAGTGCCAAGCCGTAAGCTGCATCACAATCAGCAAAGGACTGTGCAATAGAAACGCCCTCACCGCTAAAGAATCCGCCTGTGTACATCATGCAGCCAACACAAAGAACTATAAGTAAAACGATTGGCAAAATAAGGTCAAAAACTTTACCTTTTCCTGTCTGTTCAGCCTCAACTGTTTCTTTTACCTCAACAATACTTTCTTCTGCTTTTTTCATAGGACCAAAGTCGATGTTTAAAGCTGTGATAACAATAATCATCAAAATTGTTCCCAGAGCATAGAAGTTAAACGGAATTGCTTTGATGAAGAGAGAAAATCCGTCAACACCGCTTTCAGCAGGAATAGAACTGCTTACTGCTGCCGCCCAGCTTGAAATAGGTGCTATGATACAAACAGGTGCTGCAGTAGCATCTATTATGTAGGAGAGCTTTTCTCTTGAAATTTTAAATCTGTCTGTAACAGGGCTCATAACTGTACCAACTGTAAGGCAGTTAAAATAGTCATCAACAAAAATCAAAACACCAAGTGCACTTGTAGCTAAAAGGGCACCGCTTTTTGATTTAATGCTTTTTGAAGCCCATTTTCCATAAGCCGCTGTTGCACCTGATTTACTCATAAGAGCAACCAAAATACCAAGCATTACAAGGAAAATAAGAATATTTAAATTCCATGCATCGCCAAGTTTTGCATCAAGAAGCTCAATTATAAGCTCAAATGATGCCAAAATGTTAAACTTTGTGTAAAGAAGTGCCCCTGACAAAACGCCAACAAAAAGAGATACATAAACCTCTTTAGTCAAAAGAGCAAGTGCAATGGCAATAATCGGTGGAACTATTGCCCAGAATGTTCCTACTGTTTCAAACATAAATACACTCCTATCTTAAATTAATAAAATATACAGTAATTATACACATTTTGTTAACATTTGTCAAGAATTAAATCAAAATGTCGGAAAATATTTCTTTTTACCTCTTTCAGACAAAATTTTAAATATCTTCTTAAAATAATTGATTTTTGCTTTTAAATGTGGTATATTAATAAAGTATATAAAAAGGAGCAATAAACATTATGGAAAAGAAAATTAAAAGAATTGGTGTGCTTACAAGCGGCGGAGACGCATCGGGAATGAATGCCGCAGTAAGGGCAGTTTGCAGAAGTGCCATTGCAAAGGGGCTTGAAATTTTCGGGATTAACCGAGGATATGAAGGACTTATTATGGGTGATCTTTTTAAGATGGACCTTAGAAGTGTTTCCGAAATACTTCACCGTGGCGGCACTATACTTTATTCCGCACGTTGCAACGAATTTAAAACACCTGAAGGCATTGAGCGAGGTGTCAGAACATGCAAGCAGTTTGGGCTTGACGGAATTGTTGTAATAGGCGGCGACGGGTCGTTCCGCGGTGCGAAGGATTTATCACTTGCAGGTATCCCCTGCGTTGGTGTTCCTGCAACTATTGACAATGACATCGGATGCAGCGACTACACAATAGGCGTTGACACAGCACTAAACACTATAATCGAAAGTGTCGACAAAATAAGAGACACTTCTCATTCACACAACCGTTGTTCACTTGTTGAGGTTATGGGCAGACATTGCGGTTACCTTGCTCTTCACGCAGGTATTGCAACAGGTGCTATGGCAATTTTCGTTCCTGAACATGAGCTTGACTTTCAAAAGGATATTGTTGAAAGAATGCAGTTTACACGCGGCATAGGCAAAAAACATTTTATTATGCTCGTTGCGGAAGGTGTTAACTACCCCGGCGGAATATCTCAGATGGCAAAGGACATCGAAGAGGCAACCGGTGTTGTTACAAAAACCACGGTACTTGGCTATGTTCAGAGAGGCGGCTCACCTACTGCTAAAGACAGAATTGTGGCAACCAAAATGGGAGTTGCAGCAGTTCATTTACTTGCACAGGGCATCGGCAACCGTGTTGTTGCAATGAATGGAGAAAAAATTGTTGATTATGATATTGAAGAAGCTCTCAAAATGAAAAAAGATTTTGACAACGAGCTTTATGATATATCACACGAAATTTCAATTTAAAAAAGGAGTTTTACCAATGAAAAAATTTATTGAAGAATTCAAGGCTTTTGCCATGCGGGGAAATGTTATTGACCTTGCAGTCGGCGTTATCATCGGTGGTGCTTTCAAAACAATAACAGATTCACTTGTAAATGACGTTATCTCCCCTCTTCTGGGACTTGTGTTCAAAGCAGATTTCAGTTCACTTATTGTAACACTTAACGGCGTTGAAATTAAGTATGGTGCATTTATCACAGCAGTTATAAACTTTGTGATTATGGCTTTTGTAATCTTCTGCCTCGTGAAGGCACTCAATAAGCTTTCAACCATAAAGCTTATCAAGAAGAAAGAAGAAGTGGTAGTAGAAGAACCAACTACAAAATTCTGCCCATATTGCTTTAGCGAAATTAATATCAAGGCTACAAAATGCTGCCATTGTACAAGTGATGTAGAATAATCATTTTTGTATATTAAATTTAAAATCACCTCAAAATAATATTGAGGTGATTTTTTTGTTTAGTATAAGAACTGATTTAGCTATCGAAGCGGGTGAAATGTTCAGGGAACAAAACCCAGGACTTGGAGAAATAGACGGAGTTCGGACAGAGGTTTCAAAGTGTGACAAATACACATCTACAACTGTTTTTATTGAAAATGAAGAAGGCAGCAGAGCACTTTCAAAACCTATTGGTACTTACATTACCATTGAGTCTGATGGTTTAATAGAAAATGACATCACAGCCTTTGACGAAATTTCCAAGGCTTTAAAAAACGAGCTTTCAAAACTTCTAGGCGATACAAAAGGTAAAAGCATTTTAGTTGCAGGGCTTGGAAATCGTGAAATCACACCCGACTCTGTGGGACCAAAAGTAGTTTCCAGAATGCTTGTTACAAGACACATTTTCAGTGAAATGCCTGCCCTTTCCGACTCTCTTTACTCTGTTTGTGCAGTAGCACCCGGAGTTTTGGGAATAACAGGAATTGAAACTCTTGAAATTTTAAAAGGCATTATAGAAAAAGCAAAACCTGATGCGATAATCGTTATTGATGCTCTTGCGGCAAGAAAGATAGAAAGAGTTGGAACTACAATACAAATAAGCGACACGGGGATAATTCCCGGAAGCGGTGTTGCAAACAGCAGAAAAGCCTTAAACGAAGAAACACTTGGGGTAAAAACCTATGCAATAGGCGTTCCAATGGTAGTTGACGCCGTAACACTTGTTCGTGATGCTTTGGAAGAAGTTAACGCCGAAAATAAAAAAAAAGACGAAATTTTAAGTTCTCATCTCAAAACTCCGTCTTATATGATTTGTCCGCAAAATATTGATGCACTTTCAGAAAGAATTTCTTCTGTTTTGTCGCAGGGGATAAATCTTGCACTTCAAAAAAATCTTGATGCGGAAGATATTCTTGCACTTACGGCGAAATAATTAAATTCCAAGAGTAAGCCTTACAACGGTTGAAGCTATCAGAAAGCACGCAATATCAGCAATTAAGGCTGACTTTGCAGAATATCTTATGTCTTTTATTCCAATGCTTCCAAAATAGACAGAAAGTGTATAAAACGTGGTTTCTGTAGAGCCTGACATAACAGATGCGGTATGACCTATAAAATTATCCGTTCCAAAATTTTTAAATATATTGCTGATTGTAGCAAGTGCACCGCTCCCTGAAATGGGTTTAATAAGTGCAAGGGGCAAAACCTCTTTGGGAAGTCCTGTTTTTGAAGTAACAGGCTCTAAAAGTGTGCAAAAAAGTTCGAGTGCTCCGCTTGCACGAAACATTGAAATTGCACTCAAAAGTCCCACAAGAGGCACAATAATTTTAACGCAGGAAGAAAACCCGTTTTTTGCACCTTCCAGAAAACAGTCATAAACTGCTACTCTTTTAAAAAGTGCAAATAAAACTACCATTGTAAGCAAAACGGGGATTGCAAGAGAAGAAATTATATTCATTTTGTCACCTTTTCAAATATTTTTACGCATACCACACCTATCATGAGTGTTATAACCGAAGTTATCCATATGGGAACTATTATTGATGTCGGTGAAGCACTTCCCATAGACGCCCTTAAAGCAATTAACGTTGTGGGAATAAGCTGAATTGATGCAGTGTTTAAAACAACAAACATGCACATTTCCCTGCTTGCTCTTTTTTTGTCTTTGTTTATTTTTTGTAATTCTTCCATGGCACGAAGTCCGAAGGGTGTTGCAGCATTGCTCATGCCAAGTATATTCGCAGTCATATTAGTAACTATTGCACTTATAGCGGGTCCGTTTTGAGGTAGTTTTGGGAAAAGAAATTTTGTTACGGGCTTTAAAAGTTTGGTAAGACCTTTAAGAAGACCGCTTTCAGACCCTATTTCCATAATTCCGCTCCAGAAACACATCGAGCCACAAAGAGTAATTGCAAGCGTTACTCCTTCCCCCGCCCCTTCTATTGCCGCAAGCGAACATTCTTCAAACTTTCCCGTAAAAAAAGAAACAACAAGGGAAAACAATATAAGTCCACTCCATATAAAATTCAGCATAAAAAATCTCCGTTTCGGCTTTTTTATAAAATATATGCCTGAAACGGAGAAAATATTTATAATTATTCTATCGGCTCAAAATCCGCCGCACCATGTTTACAAAGAGGACAGATAAAGTCATCAGGAAGTGTGTCACCTTCATATACATATCCGCAAATTTTGCACACAAAACCTTTTTTGCCTTCTGTCTGGGGTTTTGGCTTAACATTATTGTGATAGAAGTCATATGTCATTGTCGGTACATCAGAAATTACTCTCGCCTCGGTAATCGAACAGATAAACATTCCATGGGTATCAAGATCTACATAATCCTCAACTTTAAGTGAAATAAAGGAATTTATAAATCTTTCAAGGAAAATGAGTCCGTTATCGGAACGAAGAACTTCTTTTCCTGCAAACTTATCAACATTTCTTCCGCTCTGGAAACCAAATGTTTCAAACACGGAGAAAGGTGCCTCTTCAGAAAGGCAACAAACATTCATAATTCCTGTCTGTTTTATAACGTGATGTGAATAGTTGGCTTTGTTAATGGTAACACCTATTCGGTTTGGTGTGCTTGTAAGCTGAGTAACAGTATTTACAATAAGACCATTGTCCTTTTTACCATCGTTTGAAGTTAGAACATAAAGACCATAACCGATTTTAAAAAGCGAAGTTAAATCATTCTTATTTGCAGTTTCACTATTTTTAGCTATAAAATCCTGACAAAGCTCATCAGAAAGAGCATCAATCTGACTTTTGCTTTCATCACTAAGCGTAGATTTTATTGTAACAACATTTTCCGCAAAGTTTATGTTTTTACTCTTTACAAAAAGCTCACGCATTACTTTTGCCGCAAGCGGTGCCCATGTTCCATTTTCGACGAGTGCCACAGTTCTGCTCTGGAAATTACGTTCTGTAAGATGATTTATAAACGTTCTCATAAACGGGAATATTTCCGCATTATATGTTGTTGTTGCCAAAACTATTTTTCCATATTTAAAAGCATTTGCCACAGCCTCCGACCAATCACTTCTTGCCAAATCATATATAAGCACCTTGGGACAACCTTTTGAGCGAAACGCGTCTGCAAGTATGTTTACTGCTTTTTTTGTGTTTCCGTAAACAGATGTGTAGCAAATAACAATTCCGTCTTCTTCAACCTGATATGACGACCACTTATCATATAGGTCTATATAATATCCAAGGTTTTCTGAAAGTACGGGACCATGAAGCGGACATATTTTTTCTATTTCAAGTGTTGCTGCTTTTTTAAGAAGAGATTGCACCTGTGCACCATATTTTCCAACAATACCTATATAATATCTTCTTGCTTCATCTTCCCACTCTTCATCAGTATCAGGTGTTCCGAATTTTCCAAATCCGTCAGCTGAGAAAAGAATTTTTTCGTAGCTTTCGTATGTTACCAAAACTTCAGGCCAATGCACCATTGGTGCCGCTACAAAATTTAAAGTGTGTTTCCCGAGCGGAAGTGTATCACCCTCTGCCACAACTATATTTCTTCCCTCAAAGTCAGTTCCGAAAAACTGTTTCATCATAGAAAATGATTTTGAACTTGAAACAATTTTGGCATTTTTAAAGTTATTCATGAAATTTGCAATGTTTGCAGCATGGTCAGGCTCCATGTGCTGAACTATAAGATAGTCAGGCTCTTTCCCCGAAAGCACACTGTCAATATTATCAAGCCACTGATGAGTAAAGTTTGCATCAACTGTATCCATTACTGCAATTTTTTCATCAATAATAACGTAGGAGTTATATGAAATACCATTTTTAACAACGTATTGACCTTCAAAAAGGTCTATCTCCTTGTCATTTACTCCCACATATTTTACATTATCAGAAATATACATTATAATTCTCCTTTATGTTTTTTAATTATTTTTTCCAAAAAATCAAAAATTATCAAGTTTCATTAAAACTGCATCTTCTTGAGGGTTTTCGTAATACTTTTTCCTTGTGCCTATAGTCTCAAATCCCATTTTTTTATATAGCGAAATTGCAGACGAGTTACTTTTACGCACTTCAAGATATATATTGGAATTTTGCAAGAATTCATTTGAAAGCGAAAGAGTTAACAGTTCTTTGCCAATGCCTTTTCCTCTGCTCTCCTTTAAAACTGCGAAATTCAAAAGTTCACATTCATCAAGTACTCTCGAAAAAACAATTACACCTTCAATGTTTTCTTCTTCAAAAATCAATACGAAATCCCGATTTAAAGATGAAATTATGTTACCTTCACTCCATGGTGTCAATGTTTCTGAAAAAATATTATAAATTGATTTAACATCGTTTTTTGTGGCTTTTCTAATCATTAAATCACCGTTTTTCAAAGTCGGCTTTTAAAATAAGCCTTCTTATTTGTTTTGCACACTCTCTGTATGCAACCTCGTCCATTCCATAAGGGTCCCTCACGTCACCCTCTTCCCCTGCATATTCAGACAAAGTAAAAGTTTTATCTGAAAATTTGGGGTAAGCAGACACAATCGTGTTTTTGTGGCTTTCAGTCATAGTAATAATCAGGTCGCAATCCTCCGCCTCACCTACTGTAAGCTGTTTTGCTTTATGTCCTGATATATCTATGTCCATTTCTTTCATCGCTTTAATACTAAAAAAAGAGGCTCCTATTTCTTCGGGCACATATAGTCCTCTTGACAAAACTTCATAGTCTTTATGAACATTTTTTAAAAATCCTTCTGCCATGGGACTTCTGCAGGTATTGCCCGTACAAACAAAAATTATTTGCATAAAATGTTTCCTCCTGCAGATTTTAAAAGTCTGTTCCAAAGTGCTTGTCCCATACCATCTTTTTCAGGTGCCATTGCAAAAATTTTGTCAACACCCATTTCATCAAAGCGACGAAGATTATAAAAATAATTTGCGGCAAATTCATATATATCATTGCCTGCACAAAGGCAGGATTTTGATTTAAAACTCTCTCTGTCGCACTTATAGTAAAGCACACCGCTGTTATCAGTAGAATTTTCGTTAATTATATCAATAGCATTTTCCGCATCAACAATTGTCATAGGAGCATTTGGTGCATAATGCGTATATTTCATGCCCGGACTTTTTGGTGCATCAGCAGAATTTGAAAAAGAAACCGAGCCTAAAACGGACTTTATTTGCTCAGCTGTTACTGCACCGGGTCTTAAGATAGTGGGAACCTTGCTCGTCAAATCACAAACTGTTGATTCAAGTCCATAAAAAGCACTTCCGCCATCAATTATGCAGTCAATTTTTCCGCTCAGGTCATCTATAACATGCTTTGCGATTGTGGGACTAGGCTTTCCTGAAAGATTAGCACTGGGTGCCGCAACAGGGCATCCTGCCGCTTTAATAAGTGCACATGCAACAGGGTGTGACGGAAGTCTTATAGCCACCGTATCAAGTCCTGCACTTATCTCATTTATAATTTTTTCAGACCTTGGCAAAATAATTGTAAGCGGTCCTCCCCAAAAGTTTTCAGCAAGCTTTATCGCACTTTCAGGAACTTCTTTAACGAGAGGATATATTTCCTCGAATGAGGAAATGTGTACTATCAAAGGATTGTCCTGCGGTCTGCCTTTTGCTTTGAAAATATTTTTTATGGCATCAGGAAAGTATATCCCCGCACCAAGACCATATACTGTTTCAGTCGGAAACGCACAAAGACCTCCGTTTTTTATATATTGACCAGCATTCTCTATATCTTTTAAATTAAGTTTTTCTGGATTTATACTTATAATTTTAGTCATTTTGTTCCTCTGTTTTTATAATTTCTATTCCTTTGTAATATGTCTTAAGAATTTCTTTATAACCCATTCCCTGCTTTGCAAAATATTCTGCACCATACTGACTCATGCCCACACCATGACCTTTGCCTTTGCAATGAAAAACAAATTCATCACCATTAGCTGTTATAGAAAAGTTTGTCGAAGGAAGTGAGAACATTCTCCTTACCTCAACCCCTTCAAAAATTCTGCCGCCAAAATCAACAGTTTTGACACTGCCGCTTGTATTTCTTATTATTTCACCAACATAAGGAGCTATATCTTCACCAATCTTAGCTTTGAAATCATCACTTTTTACCGGGACATCATTTAAATATACAGGCGCCAATTCGTCTCCGGGACTTTCTACATTGACAAGGTATGGAACATCTCCACCCCAAACATCAACTGCATTTTCAGTGATTCCTCCACTTGCAGAGTGGAAAACTGCCTCAATAGGCTCTCCGCCATAAACTGCAATTTCTCCCTTTGTAGATTTTATTGCATTTTTAATTTTTTCGCCATACTCCTTATGCCACCCTTCGCCGAATTTTTCTGAAATTTGTTCATTTGCAAGATATGCCTTGCAATGGGTGCTGTCCCCACACACAAAAGCCTCGGGATGGTCATTATCAGTATGCTCTTTTTTTCTAATAATGTATGTACGTGCTGCAACCGCCTGTGCTTTCAAGGCTTCTTCATGAAATGATGCGGGCATTTCTGCCGCAAGAACACCTTCGAGATATTCCTCTATCCCAAATTCCAAAACTTCGCCATCAAGCAAAGCCGTTATTCTTATTTCATTTTCTGTCCCGGAAGGCAAATTTCCAAAGTCAAACACGAAAATAATAATCGCCGGAACAAATACAACAACACAAACAACAGTAAAAAATAAAATAAATATTTTTTTCAAAGTAATCCCCCACATACATGTCCTTTTTTTAAATATATGTGGGGAACAAATTTTTAATACCCGTTATTCTTCAGAAAGTGCATCGCTTGGTGTCGGAGTTGAAACGGGTTTTGAAGTCTGTGGCGTCTCTTCCAAAGTCACCTCGTTTTCTCCTCCGCTTTCTTCCTCACCTTCTGTCGCTTTAGGAGGGTGTTCAATTTTACATGTATCTTTAGGTGCAGTAAATTTATTTACTGACTTTGTTTCAGGACAGTTCTCTCCTGCCAAAAGTTCTGATTCTGTACAAACTTTTACTTTTTCAACATAATGTGATTTTGTACAGTAAACCTTTGTAATATATCCGTCCTCTATTTTATGATCATCGTTTTCAACACCCAGCGCTGAAACCCTTCTCTTTGGGCAATCTCCTCTTGCCCTATCGCCTGTTTCTGCGCATAGTGTAAAGGATTTATGAAGGTCACATTTATCCTCTTGTGTTACTTCTTCTTTTGACTTATATATAACTTTTGAACCTCTTGTATCAAGTGCACAAAGTTCTGTTGCAACCTTTCCGCTCACCGAACAAACCTTAACCTTCTCATTTTTGGGGTCAGGTTTTTCAAACTCTGTATCGTCCATATCCTCATGGATTTTTGACATAACCTTTTTCCATATCGACACAGAAGGATTACCGCCGCCCACCGCTTTTGGCGTATCGTAACCCGACCACACAGCCGCAAGATAGTGAGGTGTATATCCTACAAACCACTTATCTTTGTTGTCATTGGAAGTTCCCGTTTTTCCTGCAGCAGACATTTCTCCAAGATTTGCACCTGTACCTGTACCATAAGATACAACGCCGCTTAATATTTTAGTCATAGCATAAGCATTTTGCTGGAGATAAACCACTTCTCCTTCGCTGTTATGCTCAAGCAAAACATTTCCGTCAAAATCCGTTACTGTGTAATAGGTTGATGGCTCGTAATATGTTCCTCCATTCGCAAAAGGAACATATGCTGCCGCCATTTCCAAAACAGATACACCATCAGTAAGTCCGCCAAGCGAAAGCGGCGCCAGGCTTTTATCACTATAAACCTTATCACCTTCCTCCCTTTTATCAACAAGGGAAGTTATATGAAGTTTGTCCTTTAAAAAGTTATATGACTGTTCAACGCCAAGGCTTTGCAAAACTTTAATTGCTGCAATATTAATAGAACTTGCAACTGCCCCCTTTATAGTCATTGTACCTCTGAATCTTCTGTCTGAATTTTTCGGTTCCCAATCACCAATTTTAAGCGGTTCATCAACCACGATACTGTTTTCGTTTATTATTCCCATTTCAAGCGCCGGACCATATACGGCGATAGGTTTTATGGAAGAACCAGGCTGTCTTAAAGTTTGTGTCGCACGGTTTAATGTCATTCTGCCCTCATTACCTCTTCCGCCTGACATACCTGCTATATTTCCCGTTGAAGGGTCAAGCACAACAATCGCAGACTGCATTATCTCATCGCCATAGCTCCCCGGAAAATTATTATCATCACTATAAACATTCTCAATAATATCCTGAATTTCAGGATTTACGCTGCTATATATTTTAAGCCCGCCTGTATAAAGCATCTTAAGTGCAATTTGTCTCGGATAACCTGCTTTTTCTTCAAGGTCATTCAAAACTTCATTAATTACTGCATCTGAAAAATATCTGTTTGTAGGAGGAAGACTATCTGCACTTTTTCCATTAGAAAAATCAAGTTTTTCTGAAACCGCACTGTCGTATTCTTCCTTTGAAATCATATCAAGCTCAAGCATTTTTGCGAGGACAACTTCCTGTTTTTCTTTGTTTGCTTCAGGATTTGCAAGAGGGTCATATCGCGAAGGAAACTGAGTAATCCCTGCAATAGATGCAATCTGTGCCAAAGAAAGATTACCTACATGTTTTCCGAAATATCTCTGCGCCGCAGCTTCTACACCATTACATTGATTACTTAAATATATGGTATTAAGATAAAACTCCATAATTTCTTCTTTGGAGTATGTCTGCTCAATTTTTACAGCCCTGTAAATCTCACGTATTTTTCTTTTTACACTTACATCTTCGTCACCCGAAATGTTTTTTACAAGCTGTTGGGTTATAGTACTGGCACCATAAGAAGAATTGCCCTGAGACACAAAAGTGGTCATCGCACCTATAAGCCTTTTAACGTCAAAACCATGGTGAGAATAAAACCTCTGGTCCTCTATTGCTATAAATGCATTTACCATATTTCTCGGAATTTTTGAAAATTCAACCCAAACCCTGTTCTCATCATCATACACGCTGTCATACACAACGGTTTCCTGCGTATCAGGGTCTGTAGCATAAATAAAGGTCGTCTGGTCAAGGACAGCCGTTTCAAGTTTAATATCATCAGCACTAAGGACAATGCACGAAAGTGCAAAAACTCCCCCTCCGAACACCAATGAAATTATTATTGCAATAATCAGCAGAAATTTTCTTGAATTTTTTTTCATATCAAATATGCCTTTCTTCAGCAATTTATATATATCTAATTATATATTACTATAAAATAATTAAAAAAGTATTACAAATTGCAAATTTAGAATATATAAATTTCTTTTGGCAAAAATATGTAACATAAAATATGTTTACCTAAAGGAGTAGAAAATGAACAAAAAAGTGTTATTAATATCAGGCATGTTTATTTTATCAATGCTATGTGGTATTTTTGCAGGTATAGCATATATCAAGACTGAAACTCCACAAATCACCAAAGCAAAATCACAAACGCAGTACATTGAAGAAATTTACGAAACCACACCGGAAGTTGACACAGATGCTGATAAAAACGATGAATTTGCAGAAAAAAATGAAGCAGTTTTTGAAAGCGAACAATATGTTGTCACACTTTCTGACACTAAAATACTGATTTACAAAATCGCATCGGATGGTTCAATGCAAACTATAGAAGAAAAAAATATTGATACAGGAAGTATTCCTATGGAGGATTATCAAAAACTTTATTCTGGAATTTTAGTTCCGACACTTGAAGATGCCAAAAGTCTTGTAGAAGACTATATAAGTTAGAAAAAAGGTGATGTTTTAAAAACATCACCTTTAATTTTTAATTTACTTCATCAATACTAATCTGTCTTGTATGCTGGGTATGGAACCATTCTTTTTTATTTTTGTTTATAATTCCTATTACTGTTATAGGCACCCAAGTAAGTGAGTAAATAAAATACGTCAAATACGAAAATATAAGTTTTGGAGTAAGCTTGCGTTTCTCAATCCAGATTACAAGCGGAGTCCACAAAAACTGTCCTACAACAAACACATACCATACTCCGGCAGGTACTATATAGCTTAGTTGAACAAAGCCTATATCTCCAGATGGGTATGCCGTTTGAATCCAGCACATAAGTGTAATAAATCCCATAACAAGTATTCTTACAGGCTGAAGAAGATATACTGCACAGTCAACAGGTGACCATTTACCTTCTTTTATGGCTTTTTTAAGAAGCGGTTTTACAAAACGTGATGCAACATCTGCGTGCCCCTGCATCCACCTGATTCTCTGTTTCCAGGACTGACTGAATGTAAGAGGCTTTTCATCATAAACAATCGCACCATTTGCATATGCCACCTTGTAATCATTAAGCACAAGACGCATTGTAAATTCCATATCCTCAGTAAGGCATGTTGCCTGCCAACCAATTTCTTTTAAAACACTTGTGTCAATTACAAATCCCGTACCACAAAGTTGACACGAAAGTCCAAGGTTTGACCTTGAATACTGAAAGAGCTTATTAATACTCCAGAAAGATATTGTATATGCGGCAGTTATCCATGAATCAAACGGATTTTTGCTGTCTATATACCCCTGAACAACCTTGGCACCCGTTTTGAGTTTTTCGTTCATTTCGTTTAAAAACTCAGGGTGAACAATATTGTCAGCGTCAAATATAGCTATATCATCATACTGTGTGTCAAGCTTATAAAGGTTTTCAAACATCCACTCAAGAGCATGACCTTTGCCTCGAAGCTCTGTGTTTTCTCTTTCATAAACATTTGCACCTGCAGCTCTGGCAATTTCAGCCGTGCGGTCGGTACAATTATCTGCTATAACAAAAATATCATAACACTCTTTAGGATAATTTATAGCCTTCAAACTTTTTACCATATTTTCAATAACGGTTTCTTCGTTGTGTGCCGCAACCACAAGTGCAAAGGTATGGTTTTTATCGGCAAGTACAGGGTCTTCTTTACGTTTTACCCATGCAAACAACGAAATACCAAAGTAATACGAACCAAATAACAAGAAAACAATCTGCAAAATAATGCTGAATATGTACACTATTACATCCTCCTTATCTGTTCAAACGAATTCATTATACTATTAAAACAGAAATTTTGCAATACCTTTTTTTATTTTTTATATTGTCACCAAAAAACATTTTATCTTTTGTCGTTTTTTGTTGATTTTACGATTTAAAAGCTTCACAGAAAAAGTTCTCTACATAATTATTATTCAAAACACTGTAATTATTGACAAAAAAAAGTTGTTATGATATCATTTATGAATATTAATAATGTACTGTAAGGGAGAAGTGAAGACTATTAAACCACTTAAAAACATTGACATATCAAAATTAACAGACCGCTCCGATATCGTTTTGGACAACACACTTATTGATAAAATATTTTCAAATAAAACTATTCTTGTTACAGGCGGAGGCGGTTCAATCGGCTCTGCAATATGTACTGAAATTTTAAAATACAAACCCCGTCTGCTTTTAATGCTTGATATTTGCGAAAACTCCGTCTACGAACTCTCTCTTTCTTTAAAACAGCAATATCCGAAAGAAAAAACAGAAATAATAATCTGCAATATATGTGACTTTACTTCACTATCAAAGATTTTTAAAAAATTCAAACCGGATATTGTAATTCATACCGCAGCGCATAAACATGTACCCTTAATGGAAACAAATGCCGCACAAGCGGTAAAAAATAATGTTTTTGGAACATACAATGTTGTTTCACTGGCAAAAGAATATTGCTCAGAAAAATTTGTTTTGATTTCTACGGACAAAGCGGTAAACCCAACAAGTGTAATGGGTGCCACCAAGAGAATGTGTGAAAACATTGTTTCTTCGATTAAAACCGGTACTTTTGTAACCGTGCGTCTGGGAAATGTATTAGATTCAAGTGGTTCTGTCATCCCTATTTTCAAAAAACAAATTGTCTCTGGCGGTCCCATAACTGTTACTCACCCGGAAATCACAAGATTTTTTATGAGCATTCCAGAAGCGGCTTCGCTCGTACTTCAGGCCGCATGTTACGCAAAAGGCGGAGAAATTTTTGTACTGGACATGGGAAAGCCCGTTAAAATTTATGACCTGGCAAAAAAAATGATTTGTCTTTCAGGTTTAAAACCTGATGTTGATATTAAAATCGAATTTATCGGTTTAAGACCGGGTGAAAAACTACACGAAGAACTTTTAACGAATGAGAAAGGACTTACAAAAACCGCCCACAGTAAAATATTTGTCGAACAAGCTGCTGGTATTTCTTTTAACGAACTCTCAGATAAACTTCGTTTGCTTGAAACAGCACTCGAATGTGACAACGAAAAAGTAAAAGAAATTTTATCGGAAGTTGTACCGACATATAAACCCCGGACAATATCACAAGAAAATGGGTAAGTAAATTAAGGAAAGAAAAAAGCACAGCCATTAAAACTGTGCTTTTTTTGGTGGTGCGGGCGAGGAGACTTGAACTCCTATGCTCTTGCGAGCACATGGACCTGAACCATGCGCGTCTGCCAATTCCGCCACGTCCGCATCAAAACACCAACATAGTATAACACAAACAAAAGACAAATGCAAGTTTTTTTAATTAAAAATTATCAGAAATTACATACTTCCCCCGAAAGCATTACACGATTTACATTAAATCTGCCATCAACGAAAACCAAGTCAGCAGTTTTTCCAGGAAAAATTGAGCCAATTTCGTCATCAAGTCCAATAACTTTTGCAGGATTTAACGAAGCCATAACAAAAGCCTGAGCAATGCCACAGTTTGTATGTGTCATAATATTTTTACATGCCTGACTCATTGTGAGCCTACTTCCGGCAAGGTCGCTTCTATCATCAAAGTTTAAGTCTGTAGCTTCCTCAAGCCCTTTTGGAGCCGAATATTCTTCTTCATGAAAAGTAGAATCACTTATAAGAACAATTCTGTTTATCCCTTTATTATGCAGGAGTAATTGCTGCATTTCCGAGCTTACATGTGCACCTAAGGAATCGCTTATAAGTTCGCAATATACATCGCTTTCTTTAAAGCAATACTCATCAGGTCCCATGCTCCTTGTTCCTCTCCATACAGTACTCTGCCCCGTGGCACACATTGAATGTGTCTGAAGTTTTGGTGCATATTTACCCATAGCACGGATTTGCATTGGGGTAGCCTCGCTATGTCCTACTGAAAATACCACGTCGGGACTTACTTTTCTGGCATATTCTGCAAATTCTAAAATCCCTTCTCTTTCAGGAGCAATTGACCAGATTTTTGCCGTTTCCCCCGCCTCGTCTACCATTTGGGTGAATTCTTCGCGGAGTATTGGACCTCTCCATGGATTTTTATGCGCAAATGAACCGAATTTCACATTTATGTACGGACCTTCAAAATTAATTCCTTTTATTGCAGCGGTTTCCTTCATTGCCGCTTTTGTACTTTTTATCGCTTCCATAGTCTCTTCAAAATTCATGCAGTAATACGGAGTTGCAAGAAATGAAGTTGTTCCATGGGCAAGCAACCTTTTAGCAGCTTCTTTACATTCAATATAAGTCGATTTTCCCTCAAATCCATGAATATGAATATCAACAAATCCGGGTCCTACATACAATCCTTCTGCATCAATTATTTCGATGCCTTCTATATCTTTAAGTGCGGTCATTTTACCTGTTTCAACAATTCTATCATCTTCAAGTTTAATAAAACCATCAAATATTATTCCATTTTCCAAAACGACATTTGCATTAGTGATTATCTTTCTCATAGCATTACCTTCCTGCATTCAAGATTTATATGGGTATTATAGCATAGATGAAATTTAAATTCAATATTTTTTCCAAAAAATGTTGATATATCCATATAGCATTCCCTCCCTTCAACAAAATAAAAATATTGACTATTTTTCATAAATATAGTATTATAATTATTAATGTCTATAATATTAACTGAAAGGAGTGTCGGTATGAAAGGTAAAACGTATTTACTGGTTGTATTTGGTATACTTATTGCAAAATGCATGGGTTTTTTAAGAGATATTGTTTTTGCATCATCTTTTGGTGCATCATACCTTACCGACATGTATTTTCAGATTTTTGGAATAGCAAGCCTTGTTTTCACAGGAATTGGTGGTGCACTTTCAACTCTTCTTATCAAAAACTTAAACAAACCTGCATTGTCTGATTTTCAAAAAAAACAAGCATATGTTTCAGGCTTTATCACAAAGACAACTCTCATAACTTCGTTATCAACTTTAATTCTTTATGTTTTTTCGGGTGCCTTAGTAAAAATATTGCTTCCGGGTATAAGTGATGACATGTACAAAGACGCACTTAAAATAATGTATATTATGCTTCCGAGTTGTGTTTTCGTTATAGTCGCCTACATTATGTCAGGTGTTTTACAAAACTCCAAGGTGTTTTTTATAACCTCGGTTATGAGCCTTCCTTATAACGTTATAATAATTCTGGCACTATTTATAAAAAATGTAAGTATCTACAAAGTAAGCATAGCAACTACAATAGGTTGGTTTTTGCATATTGTTATTTTGATGCCTTCATTTTATCGCCACGGATACAAGTTTTTCGGAAATCCCAAAAAACTTTACGCAGTGAAGGATAAAAACCGAGAGATTCTTTATATATTCATTGGCAGTATGATGTTTCAACTTTGTTTTATGATTGACAAAGCAGCAGTAAGTTTTGACAGCGGCATGGCATCAACGGTAAACTACGCTACAAATCTTTTTATAACGATTTCAAGTGTTTTTGTGGTAGCCATGAGTAATGTTTCATATCCTTCAATTTGCCGACACTACGGAGAAAACAATATAGAATTTGTAAAAAAGGTTCTAGAGTATATTATTACAGTTTTATTTGCGATTTTTATTCCTTTCATTCTTACAGTTTCTCTTTTCGGCGAGGAAATTATTGCAGTTTTGTATCAACGAGGAGAGTTTGATGCCGCTCTTACAAAAACTACTGCAGCACTTTTTGCCATATATTCTCTTGGAATATTCGGTTACGTTTGTCAGGAACTTTTCAATAAGGTTTTATATCTTGCATCAAAATACAAATTTACTGTATTCTCAACTCTTACAATTATCCTTTTAAAACCCATCATCAACATTTGGGCAATGAAAGCGGGCGGTGTTATGGCTGTTTCCTTTACAACAACCATTTTGTTTTTGCTTTATGCTATAGGCGTTTCCATTGCAATATACAAAGTTCTTGGCAATTATTTCAGCCGCACACTTCTTATAAACATTTTAAAAATATTTATAGCATCACTTGGTGCATTTTTTGCTTACCTTCTGTTATCACCTTTGAATTTGCCTGGCGGAAACTTAAAATTTGTTATCCCGCTTTCTGCATGCGCGGTTGTTTATGCAGTAGTGCTTTTGGTAACAGGTCTTTTAAAATATATTCTTAAAAGCAAAGATTTTTCAGGCGAAAATATAACGGACGGACGTGATGCAATATGATGAGAAAACATTATGTTCTTTTAGCTTTTGTTGCTGTTTTAACATTATTCTTTGTAGTTTCACCTTTTGCTGAAAGGATTTCTTTTGAAAGCAAAAACCAGGGGTTTGTTATTTCGCTCAACACAGAAAGCATATATAAGGAATTTGATCACAACACTCTTCCTGAAGTTTTGAGATTATATAAAGAAAGCGGTGTAAAAGCCGCAGTTATCAGTGAAAAAAACTCTCAATTCAATGAGGAATATATTCAAATTTCCAAAAAAGCTGATTTGGAAATTGCTCTTCTGATATATGGCGGAATTTCCAAATCACCTGATTTTTTCCACAAACTCAATAAGATAATTTCAGAAAACAAAGTAAAATATATTCTTTTAAAAGACTTGGAAAACCCCAAGAAAAGCAGTGAAAACGTGGCATTTTCTCCAAAACTTTTGACTGATATAATAAAAAAACACCAGCTGACTTTAGTGCTTTGCGAAAGCATTACACAGCTTTCAAACGAGAAACCTTTTGGATATGACAAATATATAGACGCAGCAAACGGACGCATTGTAAGACTTTATGAAACACAAAATAAGAGTGTTCTTAAAGATAAAAGCTACGATTTAACATATTTCCAGATGTTAAATTCCGCAATTGACCGAAACTGTAAATATGTTTTGGTAAATCAGCTTGCTGATGGTGGTACTTCTCCTATGAAGGAAGCTGAAAGAACATGCAAAAGCATAAAGTTTTTCAAAACAAGAATGCTAAACGAAGGATTTCAGGAAAATATAAACTTCAATCTATCAGGATATAACCAAAGTCAAAAAGGTACACCTGCCGCATGCGGTGTCATAATAATTAGTATGCTTTATGTAGTTTTTTTAGTATGGCTTAAAAAAGACTTGTACATTCCATGTATTATAACCTCACTTGCAGTTTTTGGAATAACATTTTTTCTGCCTAAAGGTTTTTTGCCACTTTATGCAACTGCATTTGCAATCGTTTCACCAATATTTATTTTTTCAACATGTTATCAAACTGCAAAAAAATCATATCTTAAGTCTTTTGCTATAACAATAGTTTCAATATGTTTTTGCGGCATGATTTTATCATCACTTTTAAGCGGAAGTGCATACCATCTCAATTCCATGCTTTTCCGCGGTGTTAAAATTGCACTTATCCTCCCTGTCATTTTTTCATTTATTGTTATGCTTTATGATACGGGAAAGGAATACTTTATAGATGCAGCAAGAAATATTAAATGGTGGCATGTTGTAATTTTGCTTTTACTGTTGGCATGCGGATTTATTTATATAAGACGAAGCGGAAATGCAAGCATTTCCGACTTTGAAAATATTATGAGAAACAACATCTGCAAAGTTTTCGCAGTGAGACCTAGAACAAAAGAATTTTTAATTGGCTGGCCATGTTTTTTTCTGTTTCTGTACTTTACCAAAGAGAAAAAGTCACCATTTTTCAAAATTATTTTTGCACTTGGAACTTCAGTTTTGTTCTCGTCAATAATAAATAGTTTCTGCCATGTTTTTACAAATGCAGTAACAATTTATATCAGAACTCTAAACGGCTTTATAATTTCATTGCCAATTTTGATTACAATATTGCTATTCATAAAAAAAGCGAAGGATTAACCTTCGTTTTTTTTGTTAAGTTTTATTGCACAAAGCATTATACCAAGTACTATAAAGAACACATACATAACCCTGGGATAAAACCAGATATATTCTGCCATGGCCGCAAATGAAATACCCAGGAAAGAGCTTACCGATGCCTTTGTAATACACTTTAAATCGTCATCAAACCCGTGTACAAGAGAAGTAAACGCCTTTCTTATTAAAGAAAACCAAAAAGCAAAGAAACCCGCTCCTCCGATTACTCCGAACTGAATAAAAAGTTCAAGGTATAGCATGTGTGAATGCGGTGCATTTGCCGCAAGAGGACTTGCAAACGGTGCGTATGCTTTAACGAATGCCGCCGAGCCTGTTCCGACACCGCAAACAAAGTTTTCGCGAAGCATTTTCAAAACTCCACTCCACAAATAAATTCTATAGGCATTAGAAGTATCTCTGGTTGATGCTATGGTCAAAATCCTGTTTAATACACTTTCCGGCAAGAAAGGAACCAACACTATCACCAAAGCCACAAGAAGAAAAACAAATTTAGGCTTATATAGAAGAACAAATGCAAAAAGCGAAATAGCAAACGACACATAGCATGAACGCGAGTACGTGAGCATGAGTGCCGCAATGCTTACACAAAAAACAGCTGCATAATAAAACTTTTTTCTTTTTTCATGGCTTATAATAAACAAAGCATAAACAAACGGCAGTAAAAGCACAATTACTTCCGCAAAATTGTTGGGGTTTTCAAAAGTAGAAAAAACTCTTCCGGGCATACCCTGGTTATTATCTACATCTGTTAAGAGCTTCTGAACTTCCACACCCAAAATGCTTTGCAAAATCGCATATATGCTCATCAGAAAAAGAGCAAAAACCAAAACTTTTATAAGTGACAAAAGAGCCTTTTTATCAGAAAGTTTTTTCACCGATGTCATAAAGACTATCGCAGTCATTATAAAAAGTACCACTCTTATCGCATCACCTTTATCGGGCGACAGAAAAACTCCACCCAAAACCGAGAATATGAAGCATAGAAGCCATGGCGAAAGATAATCTCTTGAACTGTTTCCTTTTATAAGAAATAACATACACAAAAAAGCTGCTGCAATTACTGCATAAAAGTTATTCCACAAGGCATGTGGAATTATCATCATTAAAAAAAATGCAAATGCAGTTACATGTTCACTTTTTAGTTTTCCAAACAAAACGTCATTAAGACTGCTGCTATTATACTCTCTAAACCTCATCAAAGATTTTTCTGCGAGCGATGAACTCAAAATAAAAGAATTTTCGCAAAGTGTATCACTCGCCTCTGTCATAAAATTATACAAAAAGCTTTCTTTGAATAATACTTTTAATTTTACTATTAAACTGTAAAATACTGATTCTTTAAACTTTTTAAAAATCATTTCATACTCCGATTTTATTCTTCGATATTGGAAATTTTTCCGCTGATTTTTGCTTTTCCTGCGTATACCACAACTGAATGCCCTACGCTATATCTGTTCCCCTCAATTTTAACTCCATGTTCAAAAGGTACACCGTCAGAAGAAATTTTAAGTAAAACACTGCTGTATCCCTCTTTTGCTATTCTCTTAAGTTTTTCGTTTTCATCTTCCATGTAGCTGACACCATCAGAAAGGTTAATACTTAATACATTACCGAGGCTTATATTTTTACCTTCATCAGAAACTTTGTCTCCAATCTTTATAAGCTCTGCGGCAAAGTCAGGAACTTCCTCACAGTAAACACTCAAAACATACCTCTGTTCTCCCACACCGCTATCATTTTCAAAAGTCTTCAAACCCACAAAGAAAATAACACTAACAAATGCCACAATCAAAATATAATCTATAATGTTCAGTTTTATTTTTTTCATATAAATCACCCGCTTACAAAAATTGTTAAGTATAGTATATAATATTAAAATAATTATTGCAAGTTTTTTCTTGATAATTAAAATGACACACTTTTCGTTTTTATTTCAAAAACAAAAAAATCAAAGCAGAAACGAAAGAAATATATTGACAATTTCATGATATGGTTGTATAATAAAATAAGTATTATAATAAGTTATCAGAAAGAAGGTATAAGCGATGAAAGCTATTATAAATGCAACTCTCGTTATGCCCGACCACTATATTCCAAAAGCTTCACTTATTATTGATGGTGATAAAATCCTGGATTTCGGAAAAAATATTGAAATTCCGAAAGATGCCGAAATAATTGATGCTGAGGGGCTTTTTGTAGGACCGGGACTTATTGACATACATACTCATGCAGACGGAGATACATATTTTCACGATGACCCTGAAAAATGTTCCGAAACACTTTTAAATCATGGTGTAACTTCTGTTCTCCCTGCCCTCTTTTATAGTATGAACAAAGAAGAGCATCTTGTTGCAATCAAAAAATACAAAGATGCTATTGCAAATGGAAAATGTCAAAACATCATTGGTGTTTATATGGAAGGACCTTATCTTAATCCTGACTTTGGTTGCGATAAAGAGAAAAACGTATGGAAAGATGCAATAGTTTTGAAAGACTACAAAGAAGTTGTTGAAGCTGCAAAAGGCTTTGCAAAAGTTTGGTGTGTTGCTCCTGAACGTGAAGGAATTTTAGATTTTGTTAAATATGTAAAACAGGAAATTCCTGAAATTGTTTTTTCTGTTGCTCATTCAGAGGCTACTCCCGAACAAATAGAGGCCCTCATGCCTTATGGACTTAAACTTGGTACACATCATACAAATGCAACAGGTACCTTGGAAAACTATCCCGAAGTACGAGGTGTTTGCGTTGATGAAACCGTAAACTATAACAGCGATATTTATGCAGAGCTTATCTGTGACAGCATGGGTGTTCACGTTCACCCATATATGATTCGTCTTGTTAAAAAAATCAAAGGTCAGGACAAAATTATTCTTATTGCCGACTCATTTGTAGCAGATGGTCCCCCACTTCCTGGACTTGAGGAAGCCTTTGATATTAACTTTGACTGGGGTGGCGATATTGCCGGCTCCAAACTTACGCTTGATGTTGCATGCAGTAACATGATGGTGCACACAGGCGGTTCGGTTTGCGATGTGTTTAAGTATGCATCACTAAATCCATCAAAACTTCTTAATATGCCCGAAATCGGTCAGATTAAGAAAGGAAATCTTGCTAACTTAATCATTGTTGACCAATGGTTTAATGTTAAAAATACTATTTTAAAAGGAGAAATTGTAAAATGAGCAATTTTATTACTGACCCGGCAACAAAATTTGATTTTCAGCCACACGAATTTGTTCCTTTTAAGGACAAAAAGGTTTGCGATTACGTTCGTAGTCTTAGTGGCAAAGATCTCGAAAAGAGAGAAGACTGGTGGCATCCTGAATTTAACGTAAAAGTTATGATGAACCCCCACCCTGTTCTCATCGCTACACTTTTCGAACGTCTTAAAGCTGCATCAGAAGCAGGCAAGAGCTTCACAATGATTCTTGGTAACCCGGAACCGGATACATACATTCCTCTTGCACAGCTTATCAACTACTTCGGTGTTGATTGTAGCAAAGTTCACCTCGTAGCAGAAGATGAATGGGCAGATGAAGCAGGAAACATAGCTCCAATTACATACGAAGCTGGTTTCGCACATTCCATGATTAAATATCTCTACTATCAGATTGACGAAAAACTCCGTATGCCTATGGAAAACGTTCATTTCCCAACAAATGCAAACATTAAAGATTATTCCAAGATAATTGACGACATTACTGAAGGAACAGGTGCTGATATCGCAGCAACATCTCCAGGATGGGCAGGTCACATGGCATTCGTTGATCCTATTCCGGAATTTATCGGCAGCGGTGACATCGAAGAATGGCTCAACCAGCCTGCACAGATCGTTAAACTACACCCAATGACAATTATGCAGAATTCATTAAATGGTACATTTGGTCAGTCCGGTGATATCGCTAACGTTCCTCCATGTGCAGCAACAATCGGACCTCTCGATGTAATGCGCGCTAAAGAAAGAATAGAAGTTCATGCCCTTGCAACATGTGGCACATTCTCATCATGGCAAAGAATGACAAGCCGTCTTTGCACACATGGACCTATTACTCCTTACCTCCCAAGTTCTATGCTCCAGACAAAGAAAACTCAGGTTTATATCAGTGAAGAACTTGCCGCTCCATTCGAGTGTTGGGAAAAAGTTGGATATTAATAAAAACTAAGCAAATATTTAAAAGTGTGGCAACAATTTTGCCACACTTTTAGTTTTTTTATTTTTTTAAAGGGTTTTCATGTTTTTTGTCGAATTAATTTATTGTATAAATTAATTGTTTGATAAAGGAGAAATTTTTATGAAAAAACTAAAATGGGGAATTATCGGTTGCGGTGGTATCGCAAGAAGAAAAACTATTCCCGGCATGATGCTTGCAGATAATCTTGAACTCGTTTCCGTAATGGACTCCGTTTTGTCTGTTGCAGAAGAAGTTAAAAAAGAATTTGGTGCAAAATATGCCTTTGATAATTACGAAGCAATTTTAGCTCAGGATGAAATTGAAGCAGTTTACATAGCATCCCCTGTTTTCTTTCACAAAGAACAGGCAATTGCTGCTGCCAAAGCAAAAAAACATATTTTTCTTGAAAAGCCAATGGCAATGACCGTTGAAGATGCTGAAGAAATTAAAAAAGCCTGTGAAGATAACGGTGTAAAACTCGGTGTAGGTTTTCTTATGAGATTTCATGGCTATCATCAGGAAATAAAGAAAATAATTGCAGACGGAAAAATTGGTGATATCGTTTCAATGCGCGGTCAGTTCACCTGCTGGTATCCCGACATAGAAGGTGCCTGGAGACAAAAAAAATCAACTTCAGGCGGCGGTGCTTTGGTTGATATGGGTATCCACGTTATCGACCTTTTGCAATACTTAAGCGGACTTAAAGCAGTTGAAGTTGCAGCTTTTAACCACACCCAAACATTTAATTATGAAGTAGATGATTCATCGGCTGTTATTATGAAAATGGATAATGGTTCATTGGCTTATGTTGATTCAAACTTTAATATTCCCGATGCTGCATCCGTTGCAAAACTTGAAATCTATGGAACTAAAGGCAGCATTATTGCTTCGGGAACATTAGCTCAGGCGGAGGTTGGAACTGTAAATATTCTCATAAGTGACGACTCACTCCAATATGACGCAAACCAGAGCAGAAACGAAATTATCCCCCTCTCCCTCGATGGAACCCCTCTTGGAAATATGTATACCAAAGAGGTTCAGCAGTTTGGAAACGCAGTAATATTTAACACGGAGCCACCAGTAACCGCAGACAGTGCAATTTACGATCAGAAAGTGGTTGAAGCTGCATATAAATCTTCCGAAGAAAAGGCTTTTGTTGAAATAGTTTAACTTTAAGGGGTGAAATCAAAATGATTTCATCCTTTGTTTTTTTGCTCAAATAACTTGACTTGTCTTCTTGAATGTGGTAAAATAACATTTGGTGATTGATTTGAATAGCTTTATGGAAAAAGCATTGCGGTCAGCAAATGAAGCCTATATGATTGGTGAAGTTCCTGTGGGCGCAGTTATAGTCCGAAATAATGAAATTATATCTTCTGCTCACAACCTTACACGAACTAATTGTGATGTAACCGCTCACGCTGAAATTCTTGCTATTAGAGAAGCAGAGCACCTTCTTGGTGATTGGCGCCTCTGCGATTGTGAAATTTATGTCACTTTGGAACCTTGCATGATGTGCATGGGAGCTCTTATTAATTCGCGTATCTCACGCATATATTTTGGTGCATACGACAAAGATTTTGGCTTTTCTCTTTCAAATCATTTTACTATCCCCCATAACATTGAAGTTTATGGCGGTATATGTGAAACCCAATGCGAAAAACTTCTTAAAGACTTTTTTAAAAAACGCAGAAATAATTTATAATGGAATTGAATTAGTTATAGCATGAATTACTCGAAAAATTAGAGAATGAGAAGAACTTAGAGGACCTAAAAATCCAGCAACCATGCGGGTTTGCAAGTTTCGGGAAAATCTCCCAAACGCCAGTTCTCTCCTAAATTTCTCTCCAAAATCGTACTCCACTCTATGCGCAATTGGAACCCAATTTTGGGGGTAAAATTCGTAAAAAACGTAAAAAAATCGATTCAAAATTTCATAAATTAAAAATCTGATTCTTGGAGTAAATTTTCCAATAAATCTGATAATAAATATGGAGATGTACCCAAGTGGTTGAAGGGTCCGCACTCAAAATCCCCCGGGTGAGACTGTAAATAAAACCTCACAAATGGCTTAACCGTGCGGATTTGAGCGATTTTGCAAATCACCCAAAACACCTTTATCTAGCGGTTTTTCTAACCAATTCTAACAAAATTCTATATTGCTTGTTTTTTGCTCTAACAAAACGGAGCACTAACATACACACGGACAGGTATCGAAGTGGTCATAACGGGGCTGACTCGAAATCCCCCGGGTGAGACTGTAAATAAAACCTCACAAATGGCTTAACGGTGCGGGTTTCGGCACTTTTGCAAAACGCCAAACA